>NZ_CP024903.1:2782215-3091350 GCF_003330765.1 Burkholderia pyrrocinia
TCATGCCCATGATCGTGTCGCCCGGCTTGAGCATCGCGAAGAACACGCCCTGGTTCGCCTGCGAACCCGAGTTCGGCTGCACGTTCGCGGCTTCCGCGCCGAACAGCTGCTTCACGCGGTCGATCGCCAGTTGCTCGACCACGTCGACGTATTCGCAACCGCCGTAGTAGCGCTTGCCCGGATAACCTTCCGCGTACTTGTTCGTGAGCTGCGAGCCCTGCGCGGCCATCACGGCCGGGCTCGTGTAGTTTTCCGACGCGATCAGCTCGATGTGATCTTCCTGGCGGCGGTTTTCGTCCTGAATGGCAGTCCAGAGTTCCGGATCGACGTTTGCGACGGTGCTGGTGGTGCGATTGAACATGATGATTGACCAAAAGAGAGTGATTGACTGACCGCGGGATGCCGGCTGATTGGTGGTTCGGCCCTCCCATTCCATCAGACGCGCCCCTTGTTCAGCTAGAAGGATTACGACAATCCGCTAGGACGCCCCGCGCGATGAACAGACAAAAAAAATCGAAGGTTCGCATCGCTGCGGAACCTTCGACCAGGCTCGCTGACCTTGCAGGCGTGGCGCCTGCCCTTCAGCTTCTTGCGAGCATCAGTGACTAGACGGCGGAAAAACAGTTGTCGACGAACAGATGGGTGCCGTTGACGAAACTCGATTCGTCGGACGCGAGGAACAGCGCGGCCGCCGCGACTTCCGACGGCTCGCACAAGCGACCTTGCTGAAGCGCGATCGCCGCTTCGGTCGCGTCGACGCCCATGGCCTGCAGGTCCCTGAGTTCGCGCATCCCGTGCGGCGTGCGGATGAACCCCGGCGCCAGCGCGTTGCAACGAATCCCCCGGTCGCGGTACTCGACCGCGATGGCCCGCGCGAACATGTGGCAGGCGCCCTTGGTCGCGTCATACAGCACCTCGCCCGGCGTCGCGCAGACCGCGGAAATCGACGACGTACAGACGATGCTGCCCCGTCCCTTCTCGAGCATCTGCGGCAGCACCGCTTTCGTCATCAGGAACATGCTCTTGACGTTCACGCCCATCAGCCAGTCCCATTCCGACTCTTCGATGTCGAGAAACGGTTTGACGATCAGCGTGCCGGCATGATTGAACAGGATGTCCGCATTGCCGTACTGCTGCTTCGCCGCATCGACCGCCTGCTGGACATCCGCCTGTTTCGACACGTCCGCGCCGAGGCCGATCGCCTGCAAGCCGGCCTCGCGCAGCCTGGCCGCGAGCGTTTCGGCCGCGTCGCCGTCCCGGTCGATGATCGCGACCTTCGCGCCCTGCGCGGCAAACAGTTCGGACGCGGCGCCGCCGCATCCGCCGGCGCCGCCGCTCACGATGGCGACCTTGCCGGCAAGGCGACCGTCAATCCTGGCATTCATGCTTCGTTCTCCCATGTAGTTCGTTCGGGCCGGCTCAACTGAACAGCGTCCGAAGATGATCGTTGAGGAAATAGCCTTCGGGGTCCACGCTGCGGCGCAGTGCGCGGAAGGCTTCGGCTTTGGGGAACCAGCGGTCCACGTCTTCGCGGTTCGTGAAATGCAGCTTGCCCCAGTGCGGACGCGAGCCGTAGTCGCGCAGGATGTCGTCGACGTCCTTCAGGAACGGCCAGTAGTCGACGCCGTTCGGGCCGCCGGAGCATGAAATGGTGACGCTGTCCTGGTGGTTGAACGGGCTGATCCACGCCGGGTCGCCCTTCGTGAAGCGGTACTCGACCGGGAAAATGCAGTCGCGATGTTTCGTGAGAATGAGGTCGCGAACCCGGCGCAGCGCTTCCTTGCCGTGTTCCGCGGGCACCGCGTACTCGAGTTCATGGAAGTTCGGCACGTAGTGAATCGCATACACCTCGGCGCTATAGGCGATCTTCTCGTGCTCGCCTTCATGGAACGTGCGCTGGTCGGTGATATCCATCACCTTGATTTCGCACACGTCGTAGTCCTTCTTCGAGTTCGACACTTTGGCGGTGTCGGGCAGGCAGTACAGGTGGCGGCTTTCGGACGTCGGACACCAGAAGAAGCCGAAATGCCGATGCTTCGCCGCCAGGTCGTCGTACTGTTCCATCAGCGCGTCGAAGTCCTCGCGCCAGACACGATCATGCAGCCAGAACGCATCGGTCACCTGCAGCGTCATCTCCGAGACCACGCCGAACATCCCGATATTCACCTGCGTCGCATGCAGCAGGTCGATGTCCTGCGCGTCGCTCACTTCCATGATCGAGCCGTCCGGACGAACGATGCGCATCCCGACGACCTGCGACGACAGGTTGCTCAGCGTCGTCCCCGTGCCGTGCGTGCCGGTGGCGAACGCGCCGGCAATCGCCTGCGAATCGATGTCGCCCTGGTTGACGAGCGACAAGCCGATGTCCTTCAGGTGGCGCGTCACCGCATTCAGTTTGGTGCCGGCCTTCACCGTCACGCGCTTGCGCGCTTCATCGACAGCGACGATGCCCTGGTAATCCTGAAGCGACAACAGCAGGCCGCTGGTTGCCACGACGGGCGTGAACGAGTGCCCCGATCCCGAGCATCGGACATTCTTGCCCTGGCGCGTCGCGGTGCGCACCAGTTCCGCGATCTCGGCCTCGCTGGTCGGCGACGCCATGTGCGCGGCCACGCATGATTGATTGCCAACCCAGTTTCTCCAGAATCCGCCACGGGGAAGTTCCATCAACGTCTCTCCAGATAGGGTCCGAGGTGCTTTGTCGGAATGGCTCGGCGGGTCGGCGGTTGGCTGCCCCGTCGAGCCGCTCGATCAAGGAAACCGGGTGTTCGTGGACACCCGGCCGATGCATCGTGTCAGTGCCAAAGGTAGGGCGCCGAAAGGCTTTCCACTATCGGATTTCGGCAAGCAAGGGTTTCTACGAGGATGTGGCGGAGCGGAGCTTTTTGACCGGCTACAATGATTCGATCCGGCCCGCCCCTTCCCGACCCCGATGACGCCGTCTGCCCACCCGAGCGATTTCTCTGGCGCCCCGTTGTTCGCGCGAACGGTCGCGTTCTGCGCGTTCACCGACGTGGCGGAGCAGGCGCGGTCGTTCGACGGCTGGGACCTGAATTACACGCAGATCTCGGGCGGCCTGTTTCATGGCTCGTCGTCGATCGTTTCGCTCGGCGGCATCCGGCTGCTGGTCGAAGACCTCGACAAGGTCATCCTGCAGCAGGGCGCCGTGCCGTCGGACCGGATCGCCGTGGCCGTGCCGCTGGAACTGGAAGGGCATGCGCGCATGTGCGGCGAGAAGAGCGGGCGCGACAGCCTGCACGTGTTCTCGAGCCTGCCGGAATTCGAGTTCTATTCGCCCGACCGGCACGTGCTCGTGAATGTCGAAATCGAACCCGACAAGCTGTCGACGCAGGCGATGCGCACGCTCGCTTCATCCCTGCGCGCGCGAACCCTCGCGCCGCTGATCCCGATGGCCAGCGAGGTCGCCGACAATCTTCGCGACCTGCTGCGCCAGACGCTGGCCGCGGCGGCGAAAAACACGCCCGTCGACGACGTGGCGACGCAGGACAGGATCGAACTGCTGGAGCGCACCGTCCTGTACGCGATCTCGGAAGTGATGACGGCGGCCACGCCGGAGGCCGGCGCGCAAGCCGCGCGCCCGACGAAATACTGGTCGCTGGTCAACGCGGTACAGGAGCGGCTGCAGGACGCATCGACCTGCCCGTTGTCGATCGCCGAGCTGTGCGTGCAGCTCGGCATCAGCCGGCGCACCGCGCAATATGCGTTCCACGACGCGCTCAACCTGAACCCGATTGCGTATCTGCGGGCCGTTCGACTGAATCACGCACGCCGCGAGCTTCGGCTCGGCGAATCCGTGACGTCCGCCGCAACCAAATGGGGCTTCTGGCACCTGAGCAGTTTTGCGCAAGACTATCGCGCGATGTTCGGCGAACTGCCGTCGGCCACGGCCAGGCGCTACGCGCGCCAGGCCAGCTAGATGCCTGTCGCGATTCGGCGGCCGGTGCAAACCTCGCACCGGCCGCCGCCCTGCTCACGCCATCAGTCGTCCTGCTGTTCCTGCTGCGCCTGCACCTGCCGCTGCTGGATGAACTGCCGCACATCGCTCATCGTCACGCGGCCGGTGTGCTTCGCATCGATCTCGTCGAAGTGCTTCGACACGAAACCGAGCCCGCTGCTCTGCGCCTGCGCCTTCGTCACGGCCGCGCCATTGCTCAGCACCGTATTGGCGCCGAGCCTCGCGTCGACACGCCGCTGCGCCTGCTGCTGCAGCGTCGCGCCGGTCGACGGCAAGACCGGCGCCGCGCGCGTCGAAGGAAAGAACGGACCGTCGACACCGCGCCCGCCGTGCGGCAGCTTCACCGGCGCCACCGCCTGCGGCGGCAATGCGTAGGCGCTGCTCACCACGGCACCGAGGACGATCAACGAAGACATACGCCGCATCAAATTGATTAGGGACATGATCACTCGCATTCAATGGATGAATAGAGGGTTCCTTTGACAAGGAGTCCGTCGCTCAGGGGGCCGCCGCCAGCGTCGTCGCTGCCGTCGCGCCCGGGACGCTGCCGGTCGGCACGCTGGGCGGGTTTTCATCCGGCCACGGCGGCGGCAGCGTGTGCAGCGTCAGCGCCGTCGGAATCCGCTTGCCGCGATAGAACGTCGTCAGGTCCCGCTTCATCTGCGGACGGGCGACGTCGTCCAGATAAGTCATGTGTCCGCCCTGGAAGAAGTTCACTTGCAGCTTCGGGTTCAGGCCCTTCACCGTCTGCAGCCGCGCGAGCTGCTTCTCGGTGTTGAAGAACGGTGTCGCGAGATCGTGGAAGCCGTTCTCCGCGAGCACGCGCAGCTTCGGGTTGAGCTGCAGCGCACCGAGCAGATCGGGGATCGTGTCGGGCATCGGCTGGCCGTCGTGCGTGAAGTCCCATACGCCGATGATGTTGTCGTTCAGCGGCAGGTAGGTCGCGTTCGGCGCGGTGTAGCCGAGGTAGTCGGGCATCTGCGTCGCGAGCGCGTTCGTGAACGGCTGCGATATCAGGATGTCCGACGGGTCGCCATCGGTTTGCAGGCGCGGATCCGAATTCGGCAACGACACGCGTCCGTCATACCGGCCGACCGTCGTGCCGGGCAGCAGGCTCGTCCCGAACGGGTTCGCGTTGAAGTAGCCGCGCAGCGCCTGTTGCGTCAGGCTCGACGGGATCGACCACAGCCTGAGCGTCGCATCGCTCGGGAACACCGGCGTGCCGAGCGCATCCGGAATGCCGAGCTGGCTCAACACCCATGACTGCGAGTACTTCTGCAGCTGGTTGTAGATCAGCGTCGTGAACAGTTCCGTCTGCAGTGCGTACAGATCCTGGTTCACCGGCGCGGGCGATACCTGGTTGAAATACGCCGCGACCGCCGCATAGCCGGGCAGATAGCCGGCCACGGTATCGGTATCGAGCAGCAGCCCCTCCGTCGACTGCGTGATCGCCACCGCTTCCACCGCATCCGCGAAGTAATTCAGGATCGACGACTGCAGCACGATGCCCGTCAGGTGCACGCCGGCCGATTCGAGCGCGAGCGCCAGCATGTCGGTACGCGGCGTGCCGTACGATTCGCCGTACAGGTAGATCGGCGAACTGCTGCGGCTGTTGACGTTCAGGTAGCGCTGGATGAAGTCGCGCATGATGTTCACGTCCGCATCGGAACCCCAGTACTTCTGGTTGGTGTTCGGCAACACGGCTTCCGACAGCCCGGTCCCCGGCGGGTCGATGAATACGAGGTCGCTGGTGTCGATCAGGCTGTCCACGTTGTCGACGAGCGGATAGTTCGGCCAGTTGTTGCCGAACAGTGGATCGGGCGTGGCGACGCGGGTCGGCGCGAACGAGCCGAGACGCAGCCAGATCGACGACGAGCCGGGGCCGCCGTTATACACGAACGTGACGGGACGCGGCTTGCCGTTCGTGCTCGGCGCGGTGTACGCGACATACGACATCGACGCTTCCGCATTGCCGTTCGCGTCCTGCGCGGTCAGGTGGCCGGTGGTCGTCGTGTAGTTGACGGCCGTGCCGCCGGACTTCCACTGGTAATGCATGACGGCCGCTTTCTCGGACACCTGCGCGGCGGCAAGGCCGTCGGTCGCATTCATCGAATACGCGACCTGATCGACGTAAGGCTGGTTGGCCGCCGGCGTCTGGCTGCCGGCCGATTGTTGCGCGCTGGCCTGCTGGCTGGCAGTCGCCTGCGCGAGGCTCGACGCGCCGACGGACGACGAATCGTCGCCGCCGCACGCCGCGAGGACCAGTGTCATGACGGTCAATGCACCTAGCCCGGCCAACCGGCCGTGACGGCCACGGCGGCTGCCGGTACAGCTCCTGTCTGGTTTCATCTCTATCCTTGTGTGGGTTCGGATACCGCTTCACAAAGGCCGCCAACGCTCGAGAAACGCGCAGGCCTACCCGCCACTCGCGTTGCACGGTCGGCAGTCGGCGGTTGGGGATTGGACTTCTAAGAGACTGAACTTGATACAGACACAGCAAACTGCTGGCGAGAATGGTGCTCGGACGCCCCCTGCAGTCTGGACAACTTTTATATGACCAAAATTTACGACATGACAAAAATAGGCGGTGCTGCGCCGCGTTGTCAAAGATCATTCCGATATTAAAAATCCCGTAATGATGCAAACGCCAGTCAGTGTCTGGCATTTGAAAGAAAACGGGATTATTCGTGCAAGGCGCGCTGTATCGGCAATGTCTCGCCGAATATTTTACTTTTCACGTACAACGCTGAAGCCTTTACTGTATTGATACAGCGCCTCTAAAACCTTCATATCGACAGGATTTTTCTTTCATTTTTATTATCCAGAATCGATTAAGGCCGCGCGGCGGCATGCGCACGTGATTCGATTCACTTCAACCACTCGTCAATCAAGATGCTTATGCGCACCTCGTCACCCATAAAATACCGATTTCGTTAATACGCGCGGGCTTCAACGGAATTATTTACCCGACATTCGACCGGATTTTCCGAGCGGGCGACGGCATGCAGCATCGCCGCTCGCCGTCGCCCGCCTTCAACCCGCTATCAACGCCCGCCGCCCGGCAGTGCGATATCGATCAGCACCGGATCGTGATCCGACGAGCGATATGCATCCGGCGCGTAGTACGTCTTCTGCTGCTCGGCCGACTTGTACGCGAGCGTGTACTGCAGCGCGAGCGGCTCGTCCGCGTTGATGTGCCATTCGTGCACGGCCTTCACGTGCGACGCGAGCGGCAGCGTCGCGAGCGCGTGATCGAGATAGCCGGCTTCGCCGTTGTACACGTAGCTGTACGCGTTCGCGCCGATCCAGCGCGCGACGAGGTTGCGGTAGCCGCGCGATTCGAGCGTGCGGATCGGGTCTTCATGCGTGTAGCTGTTGAAGTCGCCGATCAGCAGCACGCCCTGGCTCGCGACGCCCGTCGGCGTGCCGGCGAGCCAATCTGCCAGCTTCGCCGCGGCGCGCGTGCGCGTCGGGTTCCAGCAGCCCTGGCCGTCGCCCTGGTCGAGATCGTCGTTCGCGGCATCCGGGCAGTTCTTCGACTTCAGGTGGTTGACCGCGACGGTCAGCGCCTGCTTGCCGCCGATGCGGCGGAACGACTGTGCGAGCGGCTGGCGGTTCTTGTCGTCGATCGCGAGCGTCGCCGCGCGGCCGACCGGTTCGACCTTGCGGCTGTCGTAGATCATCGCGACCGCGATCGCGTCGCCGCCGAGGCGCGACGTGCCCGGATCGACCACGCGCCAGCTGTTGCCGAGCTTCGCCGCAAGCTGACGCACCGCGCTCAGTTCGCCGTAGCCGTTGTTCTGGATTTCCATCAGGCCGATCACGTCGGCGTCGAGCGCCTTCAGTGCGCTGACGATCTTCGCTTCCTGACGCTGGAATTCCGGGTAGTTCTTCGCGCCGCGGTTGTTCGGATCGTCGAAGCCGCCGCCGAGGCCGTTGCCGTTGAAGTAGTTGAGGACGTTGAACGACGCGACGCGCAGGTTCGATTTCGGATCGCGCGCGGGCGCGTTGGTGCGCGGGTTCGCACGCGCGTCGAATGCCGGCACGGCCGCGCCGGGCAGCGGCTGCACGCGCCATGCGCCGTACCGCACCTCGAGTACGCCTTCGACATTGCGCACGGTGTAGCCCGCGCGCAGCGTGTTCGCCGCGGAAAGCTCCGGCGCCGGATACGGCACGGTCGCGGGGTTCTGCTTGTTCGAGCCGTCGTCGAGGATCAGGCGGTTGCGCGCGTTCGCGTCGATCTGCGTCTGCGCCTGTGCGGGCGGCACGACGCTCGTCGGCGTGCGCAGGCGGCCGTTGCTGAGCATCACGCTGCCGTAGCGGCCGAGCTCGTAGTTATCGGTGACGTTCAGCGTCTGCGGCAGGCGGACGAGCATCCCTTCATACGCGGCGAACGCGTTCGGGCTGTCGACCGGCAGCGTGAGCGTCGTGGGCGTGACTGCCTGGCCGTTCGCGCACACCGCGATCGCGCCCGACAGCGTGAGCTGCGTCTGCCCGTATTTCTCCTCGACCTTGCCCGTCACGTGCACGAGATCGCCCGCCTTCGCGCGCACTTTCGGCGCATAGACGAACAGGCCTTCGGACACGCCCGGCTGGTTGCGGCGCTGCGCGTCGGCCTGCTGGACGAAGAAGCCGCCGAAGCCATCGGTGCCGCCGAAATCGGCGGTGACGACGGCTTCGATCGACGCGTTCTGGCCGGCGAGCGGCGACGGCGCGCCCGGCCCCTGGATATCGGCGATCGGCGTCGTGCTGCCGCCGCAGTTCGGGCTGACGGGCGCGACGGTGGCGGCGAACACCGGCGCGGCGAGCGTCGGGAGCAGCAATAGCGGGGTAAGCAGGCGGATTGTCGAGCGCATGACGGGGAATCCCGGTTGTGAGGGTGGCGAAAGCTTAGCGGCGCTCGGTGACAGTTTTTGGTAATCGACAGACAGGTCTATGTAATTTTCGTGATCACGCCGCGATCGCAACCGGCCGCACGGTTGCGCATGAAAAACGGGGAATCGTCTGACAAAAAGCCCTGTCGCGACGATTCCCCCTGATGACCTTCGGCAACGCGCCGGCGCGGCGCGCTTCGCTGCACGGATGCGGGCGACGGCAACGCCCGCATCCGGACGATCAGGACGCTTTCGCCAGCTTGACGATCGTCAGCGTGCCGTTGACCTTCTCGATCCGCACCTTGACCTTGTCGCCCGCGTGAACCTGCGCGAGCATGGCCGCGTCCTTCGCCTTGAACGCCATCGTCATCGGCGGCATCCCGACGTTCTCGAGCGCGCCGTGCTTCAGCGTGACCATGCCGCTCGCGGCATCGACCTTCTTCACTTCCGCATCGGTCAGCGCGGCATGCGACTCGGCCGCGTCGCCCGACGACATCTTCATGCCGGACATGTCCATGCCCGACATGTCGCCGGCCGCCGATGCGGGCGCTGCGACAGCGCCGAACGCGAGCGTGGCGGCAACGGCCGCAATCAATTTCATCTTTTTCATCGAGATTCTCCAGTGTGGGTGGATGGCACATTCATGCCGGAAGGAACTGCGGGGAAATGCCGCGCATCGCTCGCGCTTCGCACACGACGGCGCTGAAGCAGAAGCCACGCGGCGGGAATGACGAACATCGACAGCAGCGGCGCCGTGACCATGCCGCCGACCATCGGCGCGGCGATGCGCTGCATGACTTCGGAGCCGGCGCCGTGCCCGACCATGATCGGCACGAGGCCGGCCAGCACGACGGCGACCGTCATCGCCTTCGGCCGCACGCGCAGCACCGCGCCTTCGCGGATCGCGTCGAGCAGCAGCGCATCGGTCAGCGGCTCGCCGGCGTCGAGCCGGCGCTGCAACGCACCCTTCAGGTACAGCAGCATCACGACGCCGAATTCCGCGGCCACGCCCGCCAGCGCGATGAAACCGACCGACGTCGCGACGGACACCGCGTGGCCGAGCGCCCAGACGAGCCAGAAGCCGCCGACCAGCGCGAACGGCACCGTCGACATCAGCAGCAGCGCGTCGGCCGCCGAATTGAACGTGAGGAACAGCAGCACGAAGATCACGACGAGCGTCACCGGCACGACAGTGCGCAGCGTCGCCGCCGCGCGTTCGAGATACTCGAACTGCCCCGACCACGCGATCGAATAGCCGGGCGGCAACGCGACCTGCTGCGCGACGGCCTGCTGCATCGCGCGGACCGCCGTGCGCAGGTCGGTGCCGCGGAGATCGACGTACACGTAGCCGGACAGCCGCGCGTTCTCGCTGCGGATCATCGGCGGCCCGTCGGCGATCGCGATGCGCGCGACGTCGCCGAGGCGGATCTGCGCGCCGCGTGCGGTGACGACCGGCAATTGCCGCAGGTTCTCGAGCGAATCGCGGATCTCGCGCGGATAGCGGATGTTGATCGGGAAACGCTCACGCCCCGCGATCACTTCGCCGACATCCTCGCCGCCGACCGCCGACGACACGACCGACTGCACATCGGCAACCGACAGGCCGTAGCGCGCGGCGGCGAGCCGGTCAATGTCGACGTCGAGGTAGCGGCCGCCGTTCAGCCGTTCCGCGAGCGCGGACGTGACGCCCGGCACGTGCTTCACCGCCGCCTCGACCTGCGTCGCGATCGCGTCGATCCCCGTCAGCTCAGGCCCGGAAATCTTCACGCCGACCGGCGTCTTGATGCCGGTGGACAGCATGTCGAGCCGATTGCGGATCGGTGGCACCCACACGTTCGACAGGCCCGGCACCTTCACCGTGCGATCAAGCTCGTCGACCAGCTTCTCCGGCGTCATGCCGGGCCGCCATGCACTGCGCGGCTTGAAGCGGATCGTCGTCTCGAACATTTCGAGCGGCGCGGGGTCGGTGGCCGTATCCGCGCGGCCCGATTTGCCGAACACCGTGTCGACCTCGGGCACGGTCTTGATCAGCCGGTCGGTCTGCTGCAGCAGTTCGCTCGCCTTGTCGGCCGAGATGCCCGGCAGCGCGGTCGGCATGTACAGCAGGTCGCCTTCGTCGAGCGGCGGCATGAATTCGCCGCCGAGCCGCGACAGCGGCACGGCCGTCAGCACGAGCGCGACGACCGCGATGCCGATCGCGAACCACGGGCGCCGCAGCGTCGCTTCGAGCAGCGGCCGGTACAGGCGGATCAGCACGCGGTTGATCGGATTCGCGTGCTCGTGCGGAATGCGGCCGCGCACGAGATAACCCATCAGCACGGGCACCAGTGTCACCGACAGCCCGGCGGCAGCGGCGATCGTGTAGGTCTTCGTGAACGCCAGCGGTGCGAACAGCTTGCCTTCCTGCCCTTCCAGCGAAAACACCGGAATGAACGACAGCGTGATGATCAGCAGCGAGAAGAACAGCGCCGGCCCGACTTCCGCGGCCGACGTCGCGACGAGTTCCCAGCGCCGCGCGGCCGTCAGCGGCTCGCCGGGATGCGCGTGATCGTAGGCTTCCAGATGCTTGTGCGCGTTCTCGATCATCACGATCGCCGCGTCGATCATCGCGCCGATCGCGATCGCGATCCCGCCGAGCGACATCAGGTTCGCATTCACGCCCTGGTAGCGCATCACGATGAACGCGGCCAGCACGCCGAGCGGCAGCGACAGGATCGCGACGAACGCGCTGCGCAGATGGAACAGGAACACCGCGCAGACGATCCCGACGATGACGAATTCCTCGATCAGCTTGTCCTTCAGGTTGCCCACCGCGCGCTCGATCAGTTGCGAGCGGTCGTAGGTCGTGACGATCTCGACGCCGGGCGGCAGCGAATGCTTCAGGTCGGCGAGCTTCGCCTTCACCGCGTCGATCGTCGTCAGCGCGTTCTTGCCCGAACGCATCACGATTACGCCACCCGTCACCTCACCCTGCCCGTTCAGCTCCGCGATCCCGCGCCGCATCGCCGGGCCGACCTGGATGCGCGCGACGTCGCCGAGCAGCACCGGCGTGCCCGCGTCGTCCGTGCGCAACACGACATGCCGGAAGTCGTCGAGCGTGCGCAGGTAGCCGGACGAACGCACCATGTACTCCGACTCGGCCAGCTCGACGACCGAGCCGCCGGATTCCTGGTTGGCCTTGCCGAGCGCGTCCGCGACCGCCGCCTGCGTGATGCCGTACGCGCGCAGCTTGTCCGGATCGAGCACGACCTGGTACTGGCGCACCATGCCGCCGATGCTCGCCACCTCGGATACGTCCGGCACGGCCTTCAACTCGAACTTCAGGAACCAGTCGTTGAGCGCGCGCAGTTGCCCGAGATCGTGATGGCCGGTGCGGTCGACCAGCGCGTACTCGTACACCCAGCCGACGCCGGTCGCATCCGGCCCGAGCGACACGGTCGCGCCTGCCGGCAACCGGCTCTGCACCTGGCTCAGGTATTCGAGCACGCGCGAACGCGCCCAGTACGGATCGGTGTGGTCGTCGAACAGCACATAGACGAACGCGTCGCCGAACGACGAGTACGCGCGCACGGTTTTCGCGCCGGGCACGCCGAGCAGCGTGGTCGTCAGCGGATAGGTCACCTGGTCCTCGACGACCTGCGGCGCCTTGCCCGGATACGACGCCTTCACGATCACCTGCGTGTCCGACAGGTCGGGCAGCGCATCGAGCGGCGTCTGCCGCAGCGAATGAACGCCCCACGCCGCGATCAGCACGGTGGCCAGGAGCACCAGGAAGCGATGGTGGATGGACCAGCGAATGATGCGCGCGATCATCGTTCGCCTCCCTGCGGTTCGACCTTCGTCAGCCGATAGCCGTCGTCGCTCTGCGTGAACGCGAAACGCACCGTCTCGCCCGGCTTCACGTCCGGGAACGCCTGCGCCGACGGCTTGCCGAACGCCATCGTCATCGCCCCCCAGCCGAGCGCCGGAACGGGCTGGTGCGAGAACGTGATGTCGGCGGACGTGACCTTCTCGACCTTGCCGGTGGTTTCGTAGATCGGCGCCGCCGCGGCGGAAGACGATGCTGCCGCGCTTGCGCCGGCCGCCCGTTCCAGCCGTGGCAGCACGCTTTTCAGGCTGGCCTCGGAATCGATCAGGAACTGCCCCGACGCGACGACCGTGTCGCCTTCGCTCAACCCGTCGAGCACTTCCGTGTCGCTGCCGACGTCGTTGCCCGCCGTCACCGACACCGGCTGCAGCCGGCCGTCGCCGTTCTTCACGATGACGATCGAGCGCTTGCCGGTCGCGATCACCGCTTCGGACGGCACGAGCAGGCGCGACACGGTCTGCTTCGCGGCGACATGCACGCGCATCAGCATGCCGGGCGTGAGCTTCAGCGACGCATTGTCGATCTCCACGCGCGCCTGCAGCGTGCGGCTGCCGGTGCTGATGCCGGGCAGCACTTCGCGGATGTGTCCCGTGAAGTGCCGCGCCGGATCGCCCGCGAACGTCGCGTCGACCGACATCCCCGGCTGCACGTTCAGCGCGAGCGCTTCCGGCACCTCGACGATGAGCCACAGCGTCGACAACCCGGCGATCTTCGCGAGCGTCTGCCCGGGCGCGACCATCGCACCATCCCGCACGTTCAGCTCGCTGACGACGCCGGTTTCCGGCGCGCTCAGCACGACATGCGTCTGCGCGCGGCCGGTGCGATCGAGGTTCGCGATCATGCCGTCGGGCATCGACAGCGCCCGCATGCGCGCGCGCGACGCGTCGAGCAGGCTGCCGTCCATGCCGCCGCGCTTGAGCGCGAGATATTCCTCCTGCGGCGCGAGCCAGTCCGGCACGAACAGCGACGCGACCGGCGCGCCCTTCGCGATGCGCTGCATCGGCGCGCGCGCGTAGAGACGGTCGATGTAGCCGGTGACACGCGACTGCACGACGTCCGCGCGCGATTCGTCGAACTGCGTGGTGCCCACCGCATCGAAGCCGGCCGCCGTCTGCTGCCGGCGCACGGTCGCATAACGAATGCCCAGGTTCTGCTGCAGGCCCGGATCGATCCGGATGCCGGACGCGCCGCCGCCTTCGTCCGCATAGACGGGCTGCAGCTGCATGTCCATGAACGGCGATTTCCCCGGTTTGTCGAAGTGCTGGTTCGGCACCATCGGGTCGTGCCAGTACAGCACCTTGCGTCCCGCCTGCGGATCGGTCATGCCCGACGGCGCGACAGCCGCCGCCCCCGCGCCGCCCGCCGCATGGCGCACGCCCGCGAAATAGCCCGCGCCGAGCAGCGCCGCGCCGGCGAATGCCGTCAACGCCGCGCGCGCCAGTGATTGTTTCGTCATCTCGTTCTCCTTCACTGCGCGGCGGCCATCGTCGACGGCACGACCTGATATTCGAGTTGCGCCCACGTCTGCGACACGTCGCGCCTGAGATCGAGCACCTGCAACTGCGCTTCCAGCTGCGCGCGCCGCGCGGCGAACGTGTCGGCGAGCGAACCCGTGCCGGCCCGGTAAGCGGCCGTCGCGAGCTGCACGCGCTGATCGGCGGCGGGCAGCAGGGATGCGCCCAGGTTCGCGATGCGTTCGCGGCCGCTCGCCAGCGTCTCGGACTGCGTACGGATATCGGCCTGCACCTGACGCAGCGTGTCCTCGTACATCAGGCGCGCCTTCGTCGCGAGCGCGGCTTTTTCGGCGACGTCGCGGTTCTGGCGGTTCTTGCGGTTGAGCGGCAACGGGATCGAGACACCGACGGACACCATGTTCGAATACGCGCCGCCGCGCTGCTGGTACGCGATCTCCCACGTCCAGTTCGGGCTGCGCTCGCTGTTCGCGACCGCGGTGTCGGCTTCGGCGACCGCGATGTCGTCCGCGGCGGCGACGAGCGCCGGTTGCGACAGACGCAGTTCGTCCGGCGGCAGCGACGACACAAAGGATTCGGGCGCGGGCGGCGTGCCTGTCACGTCCGCCACCGGGGCGGCCGTCCAGCGGGCGAGCGCGATGAGCGCGGTGCGATACGCCTGCTGCGCCTTGAGCACCTGGTCCTGCGTTTGCGCCAGCATCGCGCGGGCCTGGACGACATCGCCCGCGCTCGCCTTCGCGCCGCGATACGACGCCTGCGTCGCGTCGAGTTCATGGTTCATGTGACCGAGCAGCGCCTGCTGAAGCGCGAGCGCCTGCTTCGCGTAGACGGCGTCAAGCCAGGCCGTCGCGGTCTGCTGGCGCACGGCGGCGAGCTGCGCGAGATAGCCCGCGCGCTCGCGGCCGACCTGCTCGTCGGCCAGCGCCGAGCGCAGCCGCCGCTTGTCTCCGGACACCCATTCCTGCTCGATGCCGATGCGGCGCATCGTCATGAAGTCCTGGCCGACGGTGAAGCGCTGCCCGCCGTTAACCGGCAGATTGTCGATGCCGGCCTTGAGCATCGGGTCCGGCAACTGGCCGGCCCGGACGGCCGCTTCGGAACGCGCGCGCACCGAAGCCTGCGCGGCCTGCATCGAAGCGGAATGATCGGTGGCGGACTGCAGCGCGGCGTCCAGCGTGAAAGGCGACTGCTGCGCGTGAACGGCGCCCGCCACCAGAAGCGCGGCCCAAAGCACGGGCGCGCGCCGATACGCACGCCGCGTGCGCGGCGTGCCGAAATCGAATGACATGGTCTAACCCCAACGTCGGAACCCAAAGGGGTTCCACGTCCTGAGCACAGGACGAACCTCACCGCCTTGGCGGTGAACCGGTCGGATCGGGATCAGCTAATGCGTGGAGGGCGCCACAACCCGCTCGGGTCGCGGGCCGGGACGGTCTGCGTGTAATGGAAGACGATCGTGCTGGCGAATGCAGCGGGACGGCTGACGTCGGCGCGGGCGGCCGGGTGGTAGAGACTGCCGAACTGGCATTGGGCCGTCACCTTGCAGGCCATGCCCTTGGCTTTGGCCTTCGTGTGATCGGCGGATGGCGACTTCATCGAATCGCAATCGCTCATGTCGGCGGACAGGTTCATGCCTGTGTCCGCTTCCATCGACATCGTGTACTGCATCGGACATTCACCGGTCAGGCCGCTGGCTGCCAGCCCGCTGATGGGCAGCACCGCGCAAAGCAGCAGCAGGATGAAGGTCCGAAGCAATTTCATGGCGGCGATTATAGCGCGGCATTTTGCTGCGTGGCGGCGCGTCGATATGGCGGAACGGTCGCGGTGCGGCGGGATGACGCGCCGTATCCGTGACCGTCGCCGCGGGCTACCGCGACAGGCCTTCGTCCGTCAGCACGGCCTGCACCGCCGGCCGCGCGCGTACGCGCTCATACCATGCGCGCAGATGCGCATACCCTGTCAGATCGATATCCGCGTTGTACACCGACCGCATCCAGTCGGCCTTGCCCCAGCCGGTCAGCGCGAACAGGTACGCATCGGCAACCGTAAACGTGTCGCCCGCCAGGAACGTCTTGCCGTCGAGCTGGCGGTCGATCCATGCAAAGCGGCTGGCGAGCTTCTGCCGCGCCGGGTCGACGTATTTCCCCGCTTGCACCGCGTACAGCAGCGGAATGAAGCCCTTGTGGATTTCCGCCGTCAGGAAGTTCAGCCACTCCATCAACCGGTAGCGCGCGAGCGTGCCGTAGGCGGGCGCGAGCGCCGCTTCCGGACGCGCATCCGCGAGATACTGCGCAATGACCGGCCCTTCGCGCAGTGTCGTGCCGTCGTCGAGTTCGAGCAGCGGCACGTAGCCGAGTTCGGTCACGTCGTAGTAGTTGCGTCCGTCCTCGACCACATGCTTGCGCGCGTCGACCTTGACGATCTCCGCGTCGAGGTTGGCTTCGCGCAGCACGATGCAGATCGCCTGCGAGCAGCTTCCGGGAGCGTGATAAAGCTTCATGCTTTTCCTTGGTGGGTTGTCCGTGTATCGATTCGCCGCGACGCGGGCGCTAATATCTCGCATCGGCGCAAGCACGGGAAGACGGCAGTCGTTTGTGCCGTAGTCACAAAAAATTTACCGACCAGGGTTCAGCAGCATGAAAACGAGTGCGACAGGATGTTCCGTTGAAGAAGCGATGCGCCTGCTCGGCGGCCGCTGGCGGCTGCTGCTGGTGTCGTATCTGCTCGACGGGCCGCGGCGTTTCAGCGACCTGCGCCGCGACATGCCGGGCATCTCGCAGCGCATGCTGACGCTCGACCTGCGCGCACTGGAAGACGCGGGGCTCGTGCGGCGGACCGTCTATCCGGAGGTGCCGGTACGGGTCGAGTACGATCTGACCGCGGATGGCGACCGGCTGCGGCCGGTTGTCGACGTCATGCGCGAATTCGGGCTGTGGCTGAAGGCGCGAGATGCCGGTGCATCGTGCGATACCGGTGTGACGCCCGCAGCCGCAGCCTCGATCGAAACGGCAACCCACTCACCCCGATAACCATAACCATTACGCAGGAACCACCGTTCATGGAACTTCACGCCACAGTCGGCGCGGCGACGTCCGATCTCGACGACGACGAAAGCTTCGCCAACCTCTACTGTCACGATCCGGAGCAGGACTATTGCTTCGCGCTGTCGCGCTTTCCGGACGATGCGACGATCGAAGTGATGGTGCGCGACCAGATCAACCTGCGCGTCAAGGATCTGTCGGTGCGCCTGACGGACGCTACGATCGACGTCGAACTCGAACCCGCCATCGCCGCGCGTCTCGACGGCCACACGCATTACGTGATCCATCTCGCGCCCGGCCAGCACGACCCGGTCGCGCTGCGCGCCGCGCTGAAGGAGATCTTCGACGGCAAAAGCGGTTATCGCGACGACAGCGCACGCGGCTAGGCAGTCGCCTGCAAGCCCATCCTCGACCTTCGTTCCGACACCCGCTCATGACGCGTTCCCTGCAATTCCGCACGCCTCCTCGTCTCGCCGCGCTGCTGCTCGTTGCTTGCGCATCGATGGCGACCGCCGCGCACGCGGCCAGGCCGCTGCTCACGTTCAAGGTCGACGACACCGTCACGGCCCGCGTCGAGCGCGCCGACAGTGCGCACATCACGGTCCGCTTCCTGCCGAGCGGGAAAACCCAGACGCTCGACGTCACGGCCGCCGATGAGGAAGGCCACTATCACCTCGCGTCGGACGACTACAACTTCGACGGCCACCGCGATCTCGCCGTGCACGCGTTGCTCGGCATGGTCAACGACAGCTACGGCATCTACCTGTACAACGCCGCGCGCCAGCAGTTCGAGCCGCTGCACATGCCAGCGGCCAACCTGCCGCACGGCAACTGCGACGACCTGATCAACGTGTCAGCCAAGCCGAAAGAACGCACGCTTTACAGCTCGTGCCGGGGCGGCCCGATCTGGTACACCGATGCGTACCGCTTCGACACAAGCGGCGGGATGTATCTCTATCAGTCCAGCGAAGCGGTGCCGGATAACCTGCGCGACCTGCTCGATGGCGATTCGGGCCCGTCGTCGATGCTGCTGACCTACGACGAGCACGGCAAACGCGTGTCGCGCCGCCCCGACACGTACGGCGGCGGCAAGGTCACGTTCAAGGTGCGCACGGCGCGCCTGCCGCTGCACGACGCGATGACCGATACGCCCACGCGTCGCTATGTCGTCGCCGGCGACACGCTGGAACTGATCGACGCGAGCGCCGATTTCCAGTGGCTGAAAGTGCAGTATCGCAGTCCGCACGCCGGCGCCGTGCAGGGCTGGGTCAGCGCGAAGGAAGCGACGGCCAACTGATCCCGGATGCGGCGTTCCCGCCGCGCTTTCCCACATATTGAACGCGCGACGTCCCATTAATAGGGATGCCTGTTCAAATGTTGACGCACTTTGCGCCACGGCTCTAACGTTCGCTCCAACGCCATTCGATTCGGCCGCCCCGCTCGCGGGCGCCGACCGGGCAAAAAACACAGGAGACGACCGTGGCCCAATCCGCGTCACGCACCCGCGCCAACCCGCCGGAGCAGTTGCCCGCACACGCCGGCACCTCACCCGGTTCCGTCGCCCGCGCGGCCGCGACCACGCCACCGAGCCGCAAGCGGCTGCTGATCCTCGCGCTGCTGTTCATCACGGTCGTGATCAACTATCTCGACCGCAGCAACCTGTCGATCGCCGCGCCCGAACTGTTTCGTGAACTGAACATCGATCCCGTCCGCGCGGGCCTCGTGTTCTCCGCGTTCGGCTGGACCTATGCGCTGATGCAGATTCCGGGCGGCTGGCTCGTCGACAAGGTGTCGCCGCGCGTGCTGTATGCGGGCGCGCTGGCGCTGTGGTCGGCTGCGACGCTGCTGCTCGGCTTCGCGGGCTCGTTCGTCGGGCTGATCGTGCTGCGCCTCGCGGTCGGCGCGCTCGAGGCGCCGGCCTATCCGATCAACAACCGCGTGGTCACGACGTGGTTCCCGACCCGCGAGCGCGCGAGCGCGATCGGCGGCTACACGTCGGGCCAGTTCGTCGGCCTCGCGTTCCTCACGCCGGTGCTCGCGTGGCTGCAGGTGCATCTCGGCTGGCACATGGTGTTCGTCGCGACCGGCCTCGCCGGCATCGCGTGGGCCGCGATCTGGTATGCGGTGTATCGCGAGCCGCGCGCGTTTCGCGGCGTCAACGCGGCCGAGATCGCGCTGATCCGCGACGGCGGCGGGCTCGTCGATCTCGAAGACCGCGTCGCGGCGCGCAGCGAGCGCACCCCGTCGACGTGGCGCGACCTCGGCGTCGTGCTCGGCCAGCGCAAGCTGTGGGGCATCTATCTCGGCCAGTTCGCACTGAACTCGACGCTGTGGTTCTTCCTCACGTGGTTCCCGACCTATCTCGTCAAGTATCGCGGGATGGACTTCATAAAGTCTGGCTTTCTCGCGTCGCTGCCGTTCCTCGCCGCGTTCGTCGGCGTGCTGTGCTCGGGCGTGCTGTCGGACTGGCTGATGCGCCGCGGCGCGTCGCAGGGCTTCGCGCGCAAGCTGCCGATCATCTCGGGGCTGCTGATCTCGACCTGCATCATCGGTGCGAACTACGTCACGTCGACGGGCTGGGTGATCGCGTTCATGACGATCGCGTTCTTCGGCAACGGCTTCGCATCGATCACGTGGTCGCTCGTGTCGGGGCTCGCGCCCGCGCGGCTGATCGGCCTCACGGGCGGCGTGTTCAACCTGATCGGCAACCTGTCCGCGATCGCGACGCCGATCGTGATCGGGCTGCTCGTAAACGGCGCGGACTTCTCGCGCGCGATCACCTACATCGCCGCGATGGCGCTCGTGGGTAGCCTGTCGTACGGGCTGCTCGTCGGCAAAGTCGAGCGCATCGACGCATAAACGCTGCAAGGGCGGCACGCGCGTGCCGCCCCGCTGTTCCGTTGCGCGCGGATCAGAACCGCAGGAACCCGTCGCGCGCGAGGTCGTGCGGATTGCCGGCCACGTAGTCGAGCGCGCACGCATCGGTATCGATGCCGACGGTCAGCAGCGTTTCCCAGCGCTCGGTGTCGGGCATCGACAGGTCCGGATGAAAGCACACCACGGCCTGATCGCCGGCCGCGCCGCACATCGCGGCCGCGCGCTCGCGCACGTCGGCGCTCGTCATGCCGGTCACGACATCGTTCAGGTGCGCAAAACGCTCGCGCGTGGTCGAGCTGTCGGGCATGCACTCGCCGCCGCTCAACGCGCGGTCGAGGAAGTGATTCGTATGCAGCAGCCAGCCGTCCGGGCGCGGCACGACCACCCCCACGCCCGACGGGCTCAGCTCGATGCTCGCCGCGCGCGGGTTCGCGTCATGCCGCGTGAACACGGTCAGCACCGTCGATGCGCTCACGCGCGCGGTGCGCGCGAGTTCGATCGCCTCCTGCACCGTCGTCGCATCTTCGAGCACGCGCCGCGCGATCGCGTGAACGGGCACGCCGGCACTGTCGTTGTCGCTCGCGTGATGCAGGATGTTGAAGTGCAGCCCGAGCCCCGCGCTGTTGACGCCGAGCTTCGCCAGCATCCCGAATTCGGAGAACAGCTTGACGGTGCGGCCGTGCGGCGTATCGAACTGCATCAGCAGCCCCTGCGGCGCGAGGCTGTCGTGCCAGTCCCACGTCTGCAGCGTGCGCGGCGCGTTCGGGCCGGCCGGCGCGTAGACGGTCGTCGAGCACTCGCCTTCGGCCGACGCGGGCGCGGTGGCGAGAATCTCGGTGCGCGCGTTCAGGCACGCGAGCTGCCAGCGCGGCAAGTCGACGCCGTCGGCAATCGCTTCCACCTCGGCGGCGAGGCGCGGGCACCATGCGCCGAGCGCGGCAAGACTCGCTTCGCCGATCTCCCGCGCGCGCTGCGGATCGATGCCGAGCTTCGGAAAGAACGCGAGATAAAGCGCGACCGTCTCGCGGATCTCGGGCGCGAAGCGCTCGCCGATCAGGCGGCCTCGCTCGCGCGGATCGGTGATGTCGGTCGCGAAGGTGTGCAGCTTCAAGATCAGATCTCCTGTGTTGAATGAGGTCCGGGCCGGCTCGACCCGGAACGTGGTGCGTCAGAACGAATAGATGAACTGCATCCCGGCCAGGTCGTTGCTGCGCGCGTAGGTGCCGTTGCTCTTCAGGAACACCGGATGGTTCGCCGCGTCGTGGCGGTATTCGACCTTCACGGTAATCTGCTGCGTCGGATAGAACAACAGGTCGGCCGTGATCGCATAACGCTGCGCGCCCTTGCACTCGGTGCCGTTTGTCGACGAGGCCTGGAAGCACGACGGATCGATGCCGAAGCCGCTCGACCCGTTCACCGACGGGTTGCCGCCCGCGAGCCCGTACTGGATGTTCGTGCCGCCACCGCCATTCGCCGTGTTGTTCAGGTAGTCGAAGCGCAGCGTCGCGCCCATCCGGCCGACCCACGCCGTCGTCCACTTCGTATGGCCGAGCAGCGACATCCCGTACCAGCGCGCGGTGCCGCCGTTCCATGCGCCCTTCTGCAACTCGCCGTAGTCGATCTGCGCGTTGACCTGCGTCTTGTCGTGCGTATAGGTCATGTCGGCTTCCACGTACTTGTAGAGGCCGGTCGGCGACGATCCGTTGCACTGGTAGCCGTAGCCGCCCGCGACCGCGCACGGCGAGAACAGCGACTGCCGGCCGAGCATCCCGGAGAGGCCGAAGTCGAAGGCCGTCGACGTCGCGTTGTCGAAGCGCGCGGTGATCGTTGGCGTCCAGTTGGTCTTGGTCGTGTTGTTCGCCGCGTTCGCGATCGCGCCCGCCGTGCGCAGCACCTCGTTGCCGATGATCACCTGCCAGAAGCGCGTCATCGCCGCATTGTTGCCCTTCAGCCCGACGCCGATCAGGTTGCCCGGCTCGCTGAAGTCGTACAGCAGCCCGTGCGTGAGCGTCAGCATCTGGGTCGACGGCTGCACCTCGTAACCGGCGAGGCTCGGCATCATCCCGACCTCGAAGGTCCGCGTCGTGCTGAGCGGCACGTTGACCTGCGCCTGCGTGACGATGTTGTTGCCCACGCCACCGTGCGCGTTGCTGAACACGTTGCCGAAACCGCGGTTCGGCTGGATCACGATCTCCGCCGACGGCGCCATCGGGCCGACGCCGAAGGTCTTCTTGATGTCGAGATAGACGTCGCCGATCGTGCTGTTGAAGTAGTCGTACGCGCCCGGATCGTGGTTCAGGAACTGGAAGCCGGACGTGCGCTGCGCCCGGTTGAACAGGTACACGGGATCGACATAGCCGGTGATGCTCAGGCCCGCAAGCGGGCCGGTCGTCGCGGCTTCCTGCAGCGAGTCGACCTTCAACGACGCGTTCGCGATCTGCTCGCGCATCTGCTGCAGGTCGTCGTTCGTCAATGCGGGCGCCGCATCGGCTGCCGGCGCGGCGGCCGCTGCCGTGTTGACCGAGCCGATCGTCGCGCCGCCCGATGCGGCGGTGGTTGCCGCGCCGGGCGCCTTCGATGCCGTCATGCTTGCGCGCAGTTCGTTCACCTGCTGCTGCAGCGCGGTGACCTGCGCCTGCAGCGCCTTCATCTTGCTCGCATCGGTTGCCTGCGGCGTGTGCGCGAATGCCGAGGCCGCTTCGAACGCGAGCAGGCACAGCGCCGTCATGTGTTTGATTTTCATGGGATGGGTGATCGTCGGGACGAGCGCGCCCCCGCCCGCCGCGATGAGCGGCGGGGCGCGCGAAAAGTAGGCGGGAATGCGGGGAACGGCGGCCGGCTTACTCGGTCTTCAGCTTCGTCCAGAGACGGTTCTGCAGACGCATCAGCTCAGGCGGAACCGGCTTGCTGAGGCTCAGCTTGCGGATCACGTCGGCGGGCGGAAACACGGCCGGATCGCTCGTCACTTCGGCACGCACGAGGTGCTTCGACGACGGCACGGCAGACGGATACGACGTGTCGTTGGTCAGGTTCGCGCTCTCTTTCTCCGACAGCACGAAGTTGACGAACTTCAGCGCGGCATCCGGATGCGGCGAATCCTTCGGGATCGCCATCATGTCGAACCACAGCGCGCTGCCCTCGGTCGGGATCACGTACTTGATGTGATACGACTTCTTCGCGGAAGCGGCCGCGATCCGCGCGGAGTTCACGTCGCCCGACCAGCCGAGCGCGAGGCAGATGTCGCCGCCCGCGAGATCGTTGATGTAGCTGCTCGAATTGAACTGCGTGATGTACGGCCGCACTGTCTTCAGCAGTTCGTACGCGGCCTGGTAGTCGGCCGGGTTCGTCGTGTTCGGATCCTTCTTCAGGTAGACGAACGCCATCCCGAACGCATCGACCGGCGAATCGAGCACCGACACGCCACAGCTCTTCAGCTTCTTCGCATACTTCGGGTCGAACAGCAGCGCCCAGCTGTCGAGCGGCGCGTCGTTGCCGAGCGCGGCCTTCACCTTCTCGACGTTCATCCCGAGCCCGTCGGTGCCCCACGTCCACGGAATGCCGAACTGGTTGCCCGGATCGTCCTTCGACAGCACCTTCATGATTTCCGGATCGAGCAACCCGTAGTTCGACACCTGGCTCTTGTCGATCTTGCGGTAGATGCCGGCCTGCAGCTGCCGCGCCCAGAAGATGTCGGACGGCACGACCACGTCGTAGCCCGACGTGCCCGACAGCAGCTTCGCCTGCAGCGTCTCGTTCGAATCGAACTCCTGGTAGACGACCTTGATGCCGGTCGCCTTCTCGAAGTTCGCGATCGTCGCCTTGCCGATCGAGTTGCCCCAGTTGTACACGTTGACGACATCCGCCGCGTGCGCGACGGGCGCGCCGGCCCACGCGCACCCGCCCAGCGCGAGCGCCGCGCATGCCGTCTTCAGATGATGTTTCCAGTCCCCTGCCATGTTTTCCTCCGTCGATATCATGATCCGTTCGCGATGAACGGTGTGTGCTTCGGTCCGGAAAAATGTATCCAGAGGAAATTGGCCGGTCTGCCCTGCCAATAGGGGGACATGCCGCACAATCGACGCAAAACGGAAGCGGTTTGAAAGCCTGCGTCACCGCTCCGTCAGCCGGCGCCCGGTCAGGCGGCCGTCATGCCGGTACGCATACCGAAATCCTCGCCCACGTGCGTGACGCGGCCGTCCATCATCGTCAGCGCGACGTCGATACGGCCGATATCGTGCTGGCCGACCTCGAACAGGTCGTTGTCGAGCACCACCAGATCCGCGCGCTTGCCGGGCGTCAGCGAGCCGACCTCGTGCTCCATCCCGAGCTGGTACGCGCCGTGGATCGTGTACGCGGCGATCAGCTGCGGAATGCTCAGGCGCTCGGCGATGTCCGGGAACACCGGCGCATCGGGCTCGCCCGCGAGCTGGCGCGTATGGCCCGACTCGATGTGTTCGAGCGGCTTGTGCTGGCAGCGGCACTGGCACGCGAGGCCGTCCATACCGATCGACACCGTCACGCCTTCGTCGAGGAACGTGCGGAACTTGTACATGTTGCTCCAGCGCTCGTGGCCATAGTGGTCGCGCAGCTGCTCGGTGTACGCGTCGACCACGCCCCATTGCAGCTGCGTGTTCGCCATCACGCCCGCGCGGCGAAAGCGCGGGATGTCGTCCGGATGCGTGAGGAACGCGTGCGTAATCACGTGGCGGCGGTCGCGCGGCGGGTTCGAGCGGTTGACCTCGTCGAAGCCGTCGAGCGCCATCCGCACGGCCGCATCGCCGACGCAGTGGACCATCACGTTCGCGTTCGCGCGATCGGCTTCGACCAGATAGCGGTTGAACGTGTCGGCCGGCATCGTCGGCGCGCCGCAGGTGTCGGGGCGGTCCGCGTACGGTTCGAGCAGGTACGCGGTGTGGTTTGCCTCGGTGCCGTCGAGGAACAGCTTCAGCGCGCGCGCCTTCACGAGCGGCGAATCGTATTGCTCGCGATATTGGACGAGCGTGCCGACCGGATCGTCGATCTCGCCGATCACCGCGACGCTGCCGACCACGCGCAGCTTCAGGTCGCCCGCGCGCTCCATCGTCTGCAGCGTCTCGTACAGCAGCGACTGGTCGCCGCTCGGGTCGAAGAAGCCCGCGTCGAATACGGTCGTCACGCCGGCCGCGCACAGCTTCTTCTGCCACGGCGGAATCGATTTCAGGTACAGGTCGATGCCGGTCGGCAGCAGGCCGGCCGCGCTGATCCGTTGCATCAGCAACGAATACGCGGCGCCGTCGACGATCAGGCCGGTCGGCTCGCCCGTCACCGCGTCCTTCTCGAACCAGCTCGCGCCTTCCTGCACGGGCGGCGTCGACGCATCGATACCGGCGATCTCCAGCGCCTTCGAGTTCACCCACATCGAATGGAAATCGGTCGACAGCAGGCACACGGGGCGATCCGCGCAGATCGCGTCGAGCGTCTCCTTGCGCAGCAGCGCCGGCGGAATCGTCGCCTGCACCCAGCCCATCCCGGTGATCGCCGGCTCGTCCGGATGCGACTCGACGTACGCGCGCAGCGCGGCGAGCACCTTCTGCGGATCCTCATGGTTCACGAACGCCTGGAACGCGAACGCGGTCGTCTCGAAGTGCCAGTGCGATTCGACGAAGCCCGGCAGCACGAGCCGGCCGGCCGCGTCGACGACCTTCGTCTTCGCGCCGACGTACGCCTGCACGGCCGCCGTGTCGCCAACCTGGACGATCCGGCCGTCGCGCACGGCGACGGCCTGCGCCCACGGCCGATGCGGATCGACGGTGTAGACCTTCGCATTGGTCAGAACGAAATCCGCCGGCGTCGCGGCGGCCTGCGTCGGTTGAATCTGCATTGCCTGTCCTCTATGGTGATCAGGTTTTCGAAGTGCTTTCACTATAGACAGACGATTCGCACGGGTCTGCCCCCCCGACGCGGGGGCTTTTGCGAATTCCGGCGCGGCGCGCACACACCGTGTCGTCATTGTGGGGACAACGCGCAAAATCGGCGCTTTTATCCGGTGAATTCCCGGCAGACGCGCGCACGCGCTTCGCGTAACGTCGCGCTGTCATCCGCCCGCCCCCGTCCGACCATGCGACTTCTTCATCCCGATCCCGCCGCGCACGGCCACTACCTGGTCGGCGTGCGCCCCGATACGCTCGGCGCGACAATCCGCGCGGTTGGCACGCCGGGCTTCGTCGGCGCGGTCACGGCGTTCGTGAACGACAGCATCGCGGCCGACGCCGTGCATCTCGAACGCTGGCGCGCCGACACGGGCAGCGCGTCGGGCCATGTCGTCGAATGGCTCGGCAGCGGCAGCATGCGCTTCCCGGCGGACACGCTGCGCGTGATGGACGTCTACTACCAGGACTACTGCCACGTCGATCCGCTGTTCGCGCCGCTGCGCGGCAAGGCCGGCACGCTGCTCGTGCAGCGCCATATCGACGGGCTCGCGAACGGCGACTTCCGCCGCCGGATCTTCGACGAGCCGGGCATCGCGCAGGAATGCGTGCTGGTGCACGGCAACGCGCACGTGCAGTACGCGCTCGGGCTCGCGCGCGCCGGCGGGCAGGCCGCGTTCACGACGGACGAGCTGTTCCACTTCCGGCAGATGGTCGACTTGCTGTTTCCGATGTTCGAGCTGCATGCGCGCACGTGCGCCGCGCGGCGTGTCGCGTCGGTCTCGCCGAACGCGGCATCGCAGGCCGGTTTCGATACGCGCCTCGAACGACAGGACGTGCAGCTGTCGCGCCGCGAGCACGAGATCTGCCGGCTGATGCTGTGCGGACGCTCGGTGCCCGAAGCCGCGCAGCAGCTCGACGTGAAGCTGTCGACCGCCGAGTCGTACGTGAAGCGCGCGTTCGCGAAGCTCGGCGTGCGCACGCGCCGCGAGCTGTTCGACTGGGTGCTCGTCGACTGCTGAGCCGGCAGGACGCAGGCCTAGGCCGCCAGCGCGGCCGCCTTGATGTTGAATGCGCGCAGCAGATCCTCGCAGAACGCGTCGACGATCGGCTTGTCGCTCGTGCTGCGCTTCATCGCGAGATGCAGCGGCACGTCGAAGCTGAACGTCGTGCGGCCGACGGCCTTCACGAGCCCGCGCTGCTCGAACGGCTCCGCGTAATGCGCGGGCAGGTAGCCGAGATGGCCGCCGGACAGGATCAGGATCGTCGCGGCCTCGATGCTGTCCGCGCTCGCGGTCACGCGCCGCTCGGGCAGCGGATACTGCTCCTCCGGCACCGGATAGGTGCGCCATACCCAGTCATGGATCTGCAGGTCGTCCGCCGACACCGGCCGCGACGCATGAAACAGCGGGTGCCCGCGCCCGCAGTAGATCACCTGCTGCTCGGTGAAGAGCGGCGTGTAGAGCAGGCCCGGAACGCGATGCCAGAAATAGCCGATCGCGAGATCGAGCTGGTTGTTCACGAGGCTTTCCTCGAGCTCCTGCGGCGATGCGACCTTCATCGAGAACGTGACGGCCTGGTCGCGCTTGCGGAATGCGCCGATCGCGTCGGCGACGCGCGCATTCTCGACGAGCGGCGCCTGGCCGATCAGGCCGATCGACAACGTGCCGACCAGCTTGCGGTCGATGTCGCGCACGCGCGCGACGAATTCGGACGTCGCCGCGACGAGCGTGCGCGCGGTGGCCACGAAGCGTTCGCCCTTCGACGTCAGGCGAAAGCCGCCGCGCCCGCGATCGCACAGCTTGAAGCCGACGCGCGCTTCGAGCGCCGACAACTGCGTGCTGATCGTCGACTGCCGCACGCCGAGCGACGCCTCGGCGGCCGTGATGCCGCGTGCGTCGACGACGGCCAGAAAAACCCGGATGAGCCGGAGATCGAGATCGGTGGTATTCGAAAACATGCAGAAGCCGCTGCGCGTGCGCGCGTTGCCCGGCCGGCACGACGCGCATCGCGCGCCACGCCGCCCGCCTTCGCCGATGAATCGAATCGGACACGCGCCGCCATCGGCAGCGGCGCGCGCCGCAACCGTTACTCGGGTGTCGCCGCGAGCGCGCGTTCCATGCCGAACACCGCAGGTCGCAGCCGCCCGTAGCAGAGGAACGCCACCGCGCACAGCACGATCGCCGCGATCAGCGCCGCTTGCGTACCCGCGCTCTCGATCAGCGAGCCACCCGCGACCGAACCGACGCCATAGCCGAGCGCGACGCAGCCAGGCGACAGCGCGGCCGACTTGCCGATCAGGTCGTACTGCGGAATCGTTGCATAGATCAGCAGCGCGCCACCCGTCCAGCAGCCGATGAATACGATCGCGCCGAGCGCGAACGTCGCGACCGACGCCGGCATCGCGAGCAGCACGGCCGCGACCGCGCAGCCGCCGAGGTTCACGAGCGTCCAGCGGCGCAGGCCCGCGCCCGCGCCGAGCTTCGGCATCGCCGCGCAGATCACGAGGCTCGCGACGTTTGCGATGCCGAGCACGAGCGACACCGACTTGCCGCTCAGGCCTGCTTCGGTGCCGATCTTCTCGAGGAAGGTCCATACGACGCCGACCCCGCCGTACAGCGCGAGCTGCGCGCACAGCACGAGCATCGCGCCCTTGCGGTCGATGCGGCCGGCGAGCCCGGCCGGCGTCGGCGCAGCCAGCGTCTCGCCGCGGCGAAACAGCGGCGTCGCGAGCACGAACATGCCGAGCACGCACGCGACGAAACCGAACACGCCATGCGCGCCCCATGCGCCGCTCAGCATCGGGAAGATGTAGGCGAGCAGCACCATGCTCCACATCACCTGCCCCATCAGCATCATCCCGAGATTGCGCTCCGGCGCGCGCGAGTACGACAGGTAGCGCAGCGCGATGCCGTTCAGCCCGCCCGAACCGACGCCCGCGATGAACTGCAGCGTCGAATACGCGACGAGCCCGTGCGTCGCGAGCGTGCCGAGGTTCGCGCCGGCCGCGAGCGTCACCGCGCCCGCGAGCACGAGCCGGACCGGCTGGCGGCCGAGCACGAACGCGACGAGCAGCGTGCCCGTCGATTCGCCGAGCACCTCGACAAAACTGGACAGCCCGAGCGCCGCTTCGCCGAAGCCCCAATGGCGCTCGACCTGCCCAACGATCGCGGGCAAGCCGAGGAAGACCGTCGGCCCGAGGATGCCGAGCAGCAGCATCACGACGACGAACGGCGCGCTTTCCTGTCGCGCTTCATCTTGAAGGTTCACTACGTTCATGCGATGTCTCTCTCCGTGTCCGCAGCGCGGACCGTCTCCTCAAGGGAGCTTGGTATGGCGGCGGCCGGCCCGGGCCGCCGCGTCGTTTACATCGGGAAGCCCATCGCCTTGAGGCCGCTGATCCATGCGCGCTTCCAGCCGCCTTCGGCATCCGCGCCGTCGAACGCATGGAACGTGATCTTCGCGGCGACCCAGCGCATCGGCTCGGGCGGGATGTAGCTCGGGCTCTGGTTCGCGATGTCGAGCTTGCGCTCGGGGCTGTCGCGGTCGAACAGGATGTTCAGCCCCATGAACGCGCCAAACCGGCTCGCCGCGACGCCGAAACCCGTATAGCCGGCGACGAACACGGCCTTGTCGCCGAGATAGCGCTTCGCGAACACCGAGCCGCGCGAGCAGTAGTCGATCGGGCCGCCCCACGCGTGCGAGAAGCGCACGTCGCTCAGTTGCGGGAAGGTGCGGTAGAACGCTTCCGCGAGCCGGTAGTAGGTGTCGCGCTGGCCGTCCTGGTGCGGCTCCGGGTCGCCGTCGAAGTGATAGCTCACCAGGCCGCCGAAGATGATGTTGTTGTTCTTCGTCAGGCGGAAATAGTTGAGCTGCGTGCGCGTGTCGTACACGCCCTGGCGATTCTTCCAGCCGATCCGCGCGAGCTGCTCATCGGTGAGCGGCTCGGTCGCGAGCACGTGGTCGCGCACCTGCATCACGCGGCGGTTGATGTCGGGAATCCCGACCTTCGCGGTGCCGCTGCCGAATACGACGCGCGGCGCGCGCACGCTGCCCTTCGGCGTCTTCACATAGACCGTGCTGCCTTCGTCGGTCACACTCGTGAGCGGCGTGTGCTCGTACAGCTTCACGCCGAGCGACAATGCCGCGCGCTTCAGCCCCCACGCTAGCTTCGCCGGATGCACGATCCCGCTGCGGTTGCGCGACCACAGCGCGCCCGCGAACAGCGGCGAATTCAGTTGTTCGAGCGTTTCATCGCGGTTCAGCAGCACGACGTTGTGGCCGTACTCGCGATGCAGGTCGTAATCGCCCTTCAGGTGCGCGATATGCTCGGGATCGACCGCCACCGTCATCTCGCCGTTCCATTCGATGTCGGCGTCGATGTCGTAGCGCTTCAGCGTTTCCTCGAACCCGTCGAGGTTGTGATGGCCGAATTCCTCGAGCTGCGCGATGTCGTTCGGGAACACGCGCACCGCATTCGGCAGCCCGTGCATCACCGACGTCGAGATGATCCCGCCCGCGCGGCCCGATGCGCCGTGCGCAACCTTGCCGGCCTCGATCAGCACCACGTTCAGGTGCGGCATCTGTTCCTTCGCCTGCACGGCCGACCACAGCCCCGTGAAGCCGCCGCCGACGATCAGCAGGTCGGCCGTCACGTCGCCGACGAGCTCCGGCTCGGTCGCCGGCGCGGCCGGGTTGTCGAGCCAGTACGGGAACAGCTTCGTATTCGCGAGCGCCGCCTCGGCGCCCAGTGCGACCGGCGCACCACGCATGGCGTGGGCCTGAACCGGCGCGGTCTGTTTTGCTTCGTTGACTTCCATTTCCATGATCCCAGCCATCACACGCGAAAACGAAACCGCCGCCGGGTTCGCGTCACACGGACGACGACGCCACGGCGGCGGTTTCTGACATCACGACTTCTCGAGCAGCACGTAGAACTTCTTCGCGTCCTCGATCGTCTCCCAGCGGCCCGCGAAGCCGGCCGGCAGCAGGTAGCCCTGGCCCGGCGTGAATTCCTTGCGGTTGCCTTCGACGTCGGTCAGTGCGATCCGGCCCTCGACGAGCCACACCGCTTCGTCGGCCGCGGTTTCCGGAAACTCCACCGAGCCGACCTTGCCTTCCCACCAGCCGATGATGTAGTTGCCGCTCTTGCCTTCTGCCGCGCGCCAGTCGCTTTCGTCCATCCCGAAGTCGAGCTTCGTGAATTCGCCCACGCCTGCGCCCAGCGGCAGGATGTCCTTGATCAGTTTGGTCATCGGAATCTTTCGTCTCTTGATTGAAAAAAGCAGAGACAAAGTTACTCATTTACACGGCCCCGGTATGCCCCCCTTCAGGGGGGACAAGCGGTGTTTTGCGGGGGCGCTAAAGTCGCAAGGACACCTGCCGGTGTTTCCCCCTAATGACGCTCTTCGTTGCAACCGCTACAATCCCGCCGCTTCTCACCGGGGAACCGCATGCTGCTCAACGTGAACCCCTTCCACCGCGACAACGACCGTTTCAACGTGTCGTTCAAGGCGCTGGGCGAGCTGATCGAGACGGTCGGCACGCCGCATTTCGTGCCGCGCCTCACGCAACTGCTGAACGACGTGGTGCCGCTCGACGTCGCACACGTCGAACGCTCGCGCGTCGACGGCACGATGCCCACCGGCTATCGATGCGAATGGATCGGCAGCAGCGGCATCGGCCCCGCGACGTCGGACATCTCGGATGTGATGACGCTCTACTACGAGCGCTTTCTCGACAGCGACCCGCTGTTCGCGGGGCTGCGCGGCAAGACGGGCACGATGCTCGTCGTGCGCGACATCGCGGCGATCCCGCCTGGCGAATTCCGCCAGCGGCTGTTCGACGACGTGCATATCGGCCACGAATGCGTGCTCGCGCGCGGCACGCGCTACTCGCAGCACTCGATCGCGCTGGAGCGCGGCCGCGACCGGCCACCGTTCACGCTCGCCGAGATGAACCGCTTCCGCAGCATCAGCGACGTGCTGTTCCCGCTGCTCGAGCTGCACGCGTCGACCACCGCCGTGCGGCGCGTCGCGCACCCGACGCCCGAAGTCCATCCGCTCGCACAGTTCGACGCGCGGATCGTGGCCGACGGCGTGAAGCTGTCGAAGCGCGAATACGAAACCTGCAAGCACCTGATCTCCGGCAAGACCGTGCCCGAGACCGCCGACATCCTCGGCGTGCGTGTCGCGTCGGCCGAGTCGTACGTGAAGCGCGCGTTCACGAAGCTCGGCGTGCGCACCAAGCGCGAGCTTGCCGCATGGGGATCGGCCGCGACGGCGTTCCCTTCCGCCGGATCGCACGACGGCGCGCTGCGGCCCGGTCAGCCTGCGGTCTCCGGCTGACCTCACCGCGCCGCCGCCTTCGGTAGCGCCGCTTCGATGCCGCGGCGCTACTCGCATCGAGACCCGTCGATGTAAACGTTGCGACTTCAAAATCTTCGCGCTGGCGTTCTCCTCTACCATCGGCCGATCGCTTTACCTCAGACAAAGGAGACGGCCCCATGCCCCGCGAACTGAACCAGCCGATGGGCGGCAACGAGATGCCGCGCTTTGGCGGCATCGCCACGATGATGCGCCTGCCGCAGGCCGACACGACCGACGGCCTCGACGCGTGTTTCGTCGGCGTGCCGCTCGATCTCGGCACGTCGAACCGCTCGGGTTCGCGCTTCGGCCCGCGCCAGATTCGCACCGAATCCGTGCTGCTGCGCCCGTACAACATGGCCACGCGCGCCGCGCCGTTCGATTCGCTGCAAGTGGCCGACATCGGCGACGTCGCCACCAACCCGTACGACCTGAAGGACTCGGTGCGCCGCATCGAGGAAGCGTACGACGAGATCGTCGCGAACGGCTGCCGGCCGATCACGCTCGGCGGCGACCACACGATCGCGTGGCCGATCCTGCGCGCGCTGCATAAAAAATACGGCAAGGTCGCCGTCGTGCACGTCGACGCGCACGCAGACGTGAACGACACGATGTTCGGCGAGAAGATCGCGCACGGCACGCCATTCCGCCGCGCGGTGGAAGACGGCCTGCTGCAATGCGACAAGGTCACGCAGATCGGCCTGCGCGGCACCGGCTACCACGCGGACGATTTCGACTGGTGCCGCCAGCAGGGCTTTACCGTCGTGCAGGCGGAAGCATGCTGGAACCAGTCGCTCGCGCCGCTGATGGCGCAGGTGCGCGAACGCGTCGGCGACACGCCCGTGTATCTCAGCTTCGACATCGACGGCCTCGATCCGTCGTTCGCGCCCGGCACCGGCACGCCGGAAATCGGCGGCCTCACCGTGCAGCAGGGCCTCGAGATCGTGCGCGGGATGAAGGGCTTGAACATCGTCGGCGCGGACCTCGTCGAAGTGTCGCCGCCGTACGACCCGACCGGCACCACCGCGCTCACGGGCGCGAACCTCGCGTTCGAGATGCTCTGCGTGATGCCGGGCGTCGCCTACCGCTAACCCGACCGACAGGATGACCCTCATGTCCACCGCCGAGCTTTCCCGTTCCACCGCCACGTTCGTGCTGCCTGCGGCGCGCATCGCCGGCCAGCCCGTGCGCACGCATTCCGATGCGGCCGGCGCACCGATCTTCAACGCGTCGACCGGCGCCGCGATCGGCTGGCAGGAATTCGCGACGGCCGCGCACGTCGATGCCGCGGCGCGCGCCGCGCGCGATGCCTTCGCCGGCTGGCGCGACACGCCGCCCGCCGAGCGCGGCCGCATTCTCGCGAAGATCGCCGAGCGCGTCGAAGCCGAACGCGACCGCCTCGCGGCGCTGCAGATGCAGGTGAGCGGCAAGCCGCCGTTCGAGGCCGAGGCCGACGTCGGCGATGTCGCCGCGACGTTCGCTTACTACGCGAAGCTGTGCGAAGACCCGGCGCTGTTCGCGGCCGAACCGGTCGCGCTGCCGAGCGATGCCGTCACGGCCGAACGCTTCTACGACGCAGTCGGTGTCGCCGCGCTGGTCATGCCGTGGAACTTCCCGATGGTCACGACCGCGTGGAAGCTCGCGCCCGCGCTCGCAGCCGGCTGCGCGGTCGTGCTCAAGCCGTCCGAGCTCACGTCGCCGACCGAACATGCGTTGCTCGACATCGTCGCCGAGGCCGGCGTACCGGCCGGCGTCGTCAACGTCGTGAACGGCGGCGCCGACATCGGCGCGGCGCTGACCGCGCATCCGCTGATCGACAAGATCTCGTTTACCGGCAGCACGGCGGCCGGCCGCAAGGTCATGCAGGCCGCGGCCGAGGACATGAAGCGCGTGACGCTCGAACTCGGCGGCAAGTCGTCGCTGATCGTGCGCGAGGACGCCGATCTCGACATCGCGGTGTCGCTCGCGGTCGCGGGCGCGTTCACGAATGCAGGCCAGATGTGCTCGGCCACCGCGCGCATCCTCGTACACGACAGCGTGTACCGCAGCTTCATGGCCGCGTTCGAGACGGCCGTGCGCGCACTCGTCGTCGCGCCGCCTGCCGCGGAACAGGTGGCGATGGGGCCATTGATCTCGGCCGCGCATCAGGCGCGCGTCGAAGCGATGCTCAAGCGCGGCATCGTTGCGGGTGCACGCGTCGCGTTCAGCGGCCGTGTCGCAGACGCCGGCGCAGAAGGCTTCTTCATGGCGCCCGTCGTGATCGCCGAACCGGCCGCCGACAACCCGCTGTGGACCGACGAAGTATTCGGCCCCGTCGCGTGCGTGAAATCGTTCCGCACCGACGACGAGGCGATCGCGCTCGCCAACGACACGCGCTACGGGCTCGTCGCGACCGTCGTGACGCGCGATGCGGGCATCGCGCAGCAGTTCAAGAAGCGCGTGCGCGCGGGGCTCGTGTGGATCAATGCGCCGCAGCTCATCTACCCGCACGTGTGCTGGGGCGGCTTCGGGCTCAGCGGGATCGGCCGCGAGCTCGGCGTCGCGGGGCTGCGCAGCTATCAGGAGCTGCGCCACGCGATGCGCGCGATCGACTGACCCGTGCGGCCGTTCAGGCCGTTGGCGGCGTCATGGCAGGTGCCGTGACGCCGCGTTACGAAAAGTCGCGAGATGCCGACGCGCTTTCTTGATCCCGATCAAGGAACCCACTGGGCCCGCCGAAGCAGGCTCCACGTGTCCGGCCTTCCGTCCAGGCACGCGCTCCTTTGTGGAGAAGGCTCGGCGATCGATCCCCTCATTGAAACCCGCCGCATCCCGCCCGTCCCGGGCGCGACACAACGGCGACCGCGGGTTTCACATGACCCAACTTCCGCCCGCACCGGCCGATAACCTGAGCAGGAGCCTCCGGTCTCCTGGACAATCCGCCGGCCGCCGCCCGATCGTCCTTTCAATGGCGCTTCGCTCGGCAACCCTGCGCGATGTTCGTTCGCACGCTCGAGGGCTCGGGATGTACAAACTCGGTTTTTCACAGAAGCTGTGGCTGCCCATGATCGTCAGCCTGATCGCCTTGCTTGCGGTGTCGGTGTCGGCCGCGTGGCAGTCGCGCGAAACACGCATCGACGAGCGCAAGCGCGACCTCGAGAATGTCGCGCATATCGGGCTCGCCATCGTGACCGAGTATGCGGCGCAGGCGCAAAGCGGCTCGACCTCCGACGCGGACGCGCGCAAGCGGGCGCTCGACAGCCTGCGCGGTATCCGCTACGGCGAGGACGGCTACTTTCTCGTGGTCAACTCGAAGCCGCAGATGGTGATGCATCCGATCAAGCCCGCGCTCGAAGGCAAGAATCTCGCCGACAGCGTCGATGCGGACGGCCGCCGCCATTACGTGACGTTCGCGTCGGTCGCGCAGGCGCCGGACGGCGGCTTCGTCGACTACGTTTTCCCGCATCCCGGCGCGGCGTCGGCGCAGGCGGTCGGCAAGATCGGCTATGTGGTGCGCTATGCACCGTGGGACTGGATTATCGCGACCGGCGCCTATGTCGACGATATCGACGCCGCGTTCATGAAGTCGCTGTGGCTCATCGGTGCGATATTCGTCGCGGTGTCGGCGGTGCTCGTGGCGCTCGTCGTGGTGACAAACCGCAGCATCGTGCGCACGATCGGCGGCGATCCGGCCTACGTCGCCCACGTCGCGAACGCGATCGCATCGGGAGACCTGGCCGTCGAAATCCGCGCGCGTGCCGGCGAAACGTCGAGCCTGCTGCACGTCATGCAACGGATGCGCGGTGCACTGGCGCATACGATCCGCGAGATCAAGCATGCATCCGACAACGTGGCGGGCGGTGCGAACGAGATTGCGAGCGGCAACGCGGAGCTGTCATCGCGCACCGAAAGCCAGGCGACATCGCTGCAGGACACGACGTCGAGCATGGAACGAATGACCGCGATGGTCCGCCAGACCGCCGACAACGCGCACACGGCAAGCGACCTGGCGGCGAGCGCCGCGAATATCGCGGTGCGCGGCGGCGACATGGTCACGCAGGCGATCGCGGCGATGCGCGGCATCTCGAGCGAGTCGGGCCGGATGGTCGAGATCATCACGACGATCGAGGGCATCGCCTTCCAGACGAACATCCTCGCACTGAATGCGGCGGTCGAAGCGGCCCGCGCGGGCGAGCAGGGGCGCGGCTTCGCCGTCGTCGCGAGCGAGGTGCGCAGCCTCGCACAGCGTAGCGCGACCGCGGCGAAGGAAATCCGCGAGCTGATCGGCCATGCGGTTCAAAGCGTCGGCAGCGGCGCGGCCCTGATCGAGCAAACCGGTTCGACGATCGACGAAGCGCGCGACGCGATCATGCGCGTGACGGGCGTCGTGCAGGAAATCGCCGAGGCAGCGGCGGAACAAAGCGCGGGCATCGACCAAGTAAGCCTCGCCGTCACGCGTATGGATGGGATGACGCGGCAAAACACCGCACTGGTCGAGCAGGCGGCGGCCGCGGCACAGTCGCTGAAGGATCAGGCCGTGAGCCTGCAGCGCGCGGCGGCGGCGTTCCGGGTGAGCGACGCCGTCGATCGCGGTGCCGACGTGCCGGTCGTGCACGGCAGGCTCTCCGGAAACGTGGAACATGCGCGCTTGCAAACGGGCTACTGACGCGGCGATTCCCGGAATCACGGGTTCAGTTGTACAGAATAATTCCGTTATTGCATCAATACCCGCCAGTTGGTGCGGCACGCGACGCTCCGTTGCCGCTGCGGGAATGGAGCGGGGCCGAAGCTGTCCCGCTCGCCTTTCGATAATCTGACACAGCAGCGCAAGTCGCCAATGAGGTAATCATGTTTGTCGCAATCGGGTGGATCGTCGTGATCGGGTCAGTGATCGGCAGTTTTATCGGCGTCGGCGGCCATTTGCCGGCGTTACTGCAACCCTTCGAGCTGCTGTGCATTTTCGGCGCCGCGCTGGGGGCGTTCGTCGTCAGCAATCCGGTCACGACGCTGAAGAAGACGATCAAGAGCCTGCCGACCTGCTTCAAGGGCGGCGGCTATACGAAGCAGCAATATGTCGAGCTGATCGCACTCCTGTACGAACTGCTTCAGAAAGCCCGCAAGGACGGCCTGATGGCACTCGAGGCCGACGTCGATGCCCCCGAGCAGAGCCCGTTGTTCCAGAAATATTCGCACGTGCTCGAAGATCACCATCTGCTCGACTTCATCGTCGATTACCTGCGGATGATGTCCAGCGGCAGCGTGAATGTGCTGGAGATGCAGGACCTGATGGACGAAGAACTGCACACGCATCATGCGGAGGCATCGGTCGCCGCCAACGCGATCCAGAAGATGGCGGATGGCCTGCCGGCGTTCGGCATCGTCGCCGCGGTGATGGGTGTCGTGCATACGATGGGCTCGGTCGGCGCGCCGCCGGCCGTGCTCGGCAAGATGATCGCCGGCGCACTCGTCGGCACGTTCCTCGGCATCCTGCTCGCCTATGGCTTCGTCGGCCCGCTCGCGGATCTGCTCAATGCGAAGGGCCGCGCCGCGGCCAAGCCGTTTCAGTGCGTGAAGGCCGTGCTGCTCGCGTCGATGAGCGGTTATGTGCCGTCGGTCGCCGTGGAATTCGGCCGCAAGGTGCTGTTCACGGCTGATCGCCCGAGTTTCCAGGAGCTCGACGAGGCCGTCCGCGCGACCAGGTTGCCGAAGGCAGCGTAACGGAAACGCCATGGCCGACAGTCGCTCCAACCCGTCGAAACAGTCCGTATCGACGCCGCTCGTCGTCGTGCGCCGCAAGAAAGGCGATGACCACGACGCTCACCACGGCGGCGCCTGGAAAATCGCCTACGCCGATTTCGTCACGGCGATGATGGCGTTCTTCCTGTTGATGTGGCTGCTGGGCTCGGCCTCCAAATACGACAAGCAGGGCATCGAGGAATATTTCAACACGCCGCTGTCGGCCCTCCTGTCCGGCGGGAAAGATGCGGATGCGCCACGCCCGAGCGTCGTTCAAGGTGGCGGTCGCGACATGTCGGACCCGGCGCCGGCGATCGACAAGAAAAGCCCGTCGCCGGCCGACTCGCCCGCGGCGCTGGCCAGCGCGGTGGATACACAAAAGCTCGAACGCCTGAAGGCGAAACTGACCGCGGCGATCGCACAGAGTCCGTCGCTGCGGGCCTACAAGGACCAGATCCGGATCGCGATCACCCAAGAAGGCTTGCGCATCGAGATCGTCGATTCGCTCAAGCGTCCGATGTTCGCGTCGGGAAGTTCGGCGCTTGAAAGCTATGCGACCGCGATTCTCGCGCAGATCGGCACGGCCCTCGACGATGTCGAAAACCGCGTGTCGATCGCCGGGCACACCGACTCGACGCCCTACCCCGACGGCCCGACCGGCTATTCGAACTGGGAGCTCTCCAGCGATCGCGCGAACGCCGCGCGGCGCGCACTGGTGGCCGGCGGGTTGCGGGAAGAAAAGCTGCTGCAGGTGCGCGGACTCGCCGACGTGCTGCCGCTCGACAAGAACGTCGCGGACGAGCCGACCAATCGCCGCATCAGCATCCTCGTCATGAACAATGCCGCGGAGCAGGCGTTCTTTCGCGACGGTGGCCGCACGACCGTAGACGAGACACCCGGCGCCCGGGCCGCCGTCCTGCCGGTGGCGGTCACGCAGCCGCGCTAGGCGCGATCCGGCGGCAGTCCGGGCGGAGGCAGGCGGATGGATTGCCTCCGCAATCGAAACATCGGTCCGGCGCCGGCAACGCATCACGGCGTCATCGTCCCCATCATTTCCGCGAACCCCTGCGGGCCGGCCTGTCCACGACACGCGCCCGTTATATTCCGTGGTATATTTCGCGAATCTTTCGCGCATCCGTCTCCGGTCCGACCGTGCCGGATAGAGGTCAACATGCACGCTCCGCCCTTTCGCCTTGCCCGCACGGCGGACCTTCCGTCGTCCGGCGGCCATCCGTCCGCGGGAACCAGCGTGCGGATCGACGCATGCTGCGCGCCGTCCCGCGCGCAACAGGCCGAGCTGAAGCGCCGCACGCGCCTGTTCGAACTCGATTCGCACCTGCACTGCTCGATCATCGGCACCTGCCTGACCACGCACGAACTGCGCAAGCTCGTGCCGAAATTCACCGATCTCGACCGCCAGCATGCGACCGACCTGGAAATCCACCACGCGGCCGTCGAACTCGCGATCGAAGGCGCGGCCGGCGGCAAGGCGCTGCACAAGGCGCTCGACGAGCGCTATGCAGGCGCGATACGCGCGTTCGACAGCGCAAAGGATGCGGACGAACTCCTCGCGCGCTGGAAGGAAGCCCTCAAGAACGGCGACATTCCGCCCGCGTACTGGGCGCTGATGACGCATCCGCGCACGACGATGGGCGTGCGCCAGGTCGCATTCGGCGATCTGCACATGCTGTCGCACCTGGTCGGCGCGGCCAATCGCGCCGATATCCGGCGGCTGGTCGCGCTGGAGGAAGAGAATACGGCGCTGCACGCGAAGATCGAACGGCAGCAGGCGCGCCTGCACGAGATGAGCACGCAGCGCGACGCGGTGCAGCAGGAACTGAATGCGATCCACGCGCGCCAGAGCGCGCAGCCGCTGGCCGACGACGCCGCGTTGCGCGACGAAGTGCGCGAACTGCGCGAAGCGCTGGCCGCACGCGACGAACGGCTCGCGCTGCACACGAGCCGCCGCGAGGCGGCCGAACAGCGAATTGCCGCGGAACAGGCGAGCGCCCGCGCGATGCGCGCGCGGCTCGACGACCTGATGGCGATGGTGAAAACGCTTCGCGCCGAAGCAAGCGCGATCGAACAGGCGGTGCAGGCGTCGACAGACGATCCGGCCGAACCGGCAGTGGACACGCTGTCGATTCTTCAGCGCAAGCGCATTGTCTATGTCGGCGGGCGGCCCGGTTCGAACCGCGCGATCCGGCGGATCGTCGAGGCGTCGGGCGGCGACGTGACGATGCACGACGGCGGCATCGAGGATCGCAAGGGCCTGCTGGCCGCAGCGCTACCGGGTGCGCACCTGGTCGTGTTCCCGGTCGACTGCATCGACCACGATTCGATGAACCTGCTCAAGCGCATCTGCGAACGCCACCAGATCGCGTACTACCCGCTGCGGACCGCCAGCGTCGCCAGCTTCGTCGAACTGATCGGGCGGCTCGATGCGCAAGCGCGTGACGTCATGCCGCCGGATGCCTCCACGAGCGACACGCCGCGCTTTTGCCTGCGGCACGGCTAGGCAAGACCCGACCGAACGAATCCTTCAGCGGCGCACCATTTTCGTGAGCGCGGCGATCTCGTCCGCGCAAGCCGCGTACGCGCGTTCCTCGATCCCGCGATAGAGGCGGATGATTTCTTCGCCGACCGGCGTGAGCATGCTGCCGCCGCCACTCTGCCCGCCATGTTCGGAAACCGTGGCCGGCGATTTCAGCGAGCGGTTCAGCTCGTCCATCAGCAGCCATGCGCGCCGGTACGACATCTTCAGGCTGCGCGCCGCCGCCGAAATCGAGCCGTGCTCGCGCACGGCCTCGAGCAGCGCGACCTTGCCCGGACCGAGCGCGATCGTGTCGGCCTGCTGGATGCGCATCCTGAACCGCACCTCTGGCTTGGGGTGTGCCGAAGTCTTCATGTTGTCTGCCGTTTAAACGATGCGGGCAAGCATACACGATGGCCGACGCAGCCAACGCCGGCGGCATGCGCGCCGGCTCAGACCTCGAGCACGCGCGCGACGATGCCGGCCAGTCGCTTCACGTGACGCGGCGCGGGCAGCAGGTCGGCACCAGAGAACAGCAGCGGTGCGCCGTCGTCGATCGACAGCGGCGCATCGCCGCATTCGAACGCGACGATCACGCGCTCACCGACAGGCGTATTGAACAGTTCGTGCCACGAGAACGTGACCGCATAGCCGTCGTGCGCATGCGCGATGAACACCATGCGTTTGAAGTCGCCCGGCTCGTCGTTGCGCAGGCCGGCCGCATCGAGCAGATCCTTCAGCCGCGCGCCGCGATACGGCGCGACCGAGCGGATGAAGCGGTTCGTCGTGAAGCAGCGCAGGTCGAACGGATCGGCCGTCGCGCTCGCGTGCCGGCGCAGATCGTCGAGCGTCACCGTCATCGGCCGCACGAATGCGCCCGTCAGCGCGATCGAGCCTGCCGCCGCCTGATGCGCCGAAGGCGCCGCCGTTCCTGCCATCTCCATCGCCCGCCTCCGCAACGGCGCCGCCGGACGGCACGCCTTCGTTGTATCGGCGGATATATTACGCCGAAAAAAAGCCGGCAGGCAGAATACGCGCCGCATGGGCGGCATAACGGCAGCCGATCATGCCCCGCGCGTCCCGGCGCTATGCCAGCACGATGTTCTTGATGACCTTCCTGATGCGCTTGAAGCTGTCGACCGATTCCGCCTTCTGGTCCGTCACCAGCGTGCCGATCCGCGCCGGCTCGCAGAAGCCGATCCGGCTGTTCGTGCCGAGCTTGCTGAAATCGGCCAGGATCGCCACGTCCGCCGCGTTGCTCACCATCGCGCGCGCCACTTCGGTTTCCATCCGATCATAGTTCGTCGCGCCCCTGACGTGATCGACGCCGACTGGCGACAGCAACGCGAGGTCGGCACGATAGCGGAAGATTTCGGCGATCGTGCCGTCGCCGACCGTCGCGGCCGCGCGGCTGCCAATCATCCCGCCGAGCAGGATCGTTTCGTTCATCGCCTGCCCCGGGTCGCTCGAACGCATCTTCAGCGCGACATCGATCGAGTTCGTGACGATCGTGAGGCCCGACAGTTTCGACAGCTCCTCGGCCAGCAGCGTGGTGGTCGTGCCCGCATCGATGAACAGCGTCTGCGAGCCCGTGACCAGCCTGGCCGCCGCGCGGGCGATCGCCAGCTTCGCCTTGACGTGCGTCTGCGCGCGTTCGGCGATCGGCGCTTCGTCGCCCACCTGCACCGCGCCGCCGTGCACGCGCTTCAGCTCCCCCAACGCCTCGAGATCGACGAGATCGCGGCGCACGGTTTCCCGCGACACGTTCAGGTCGGCCATGATCCGGTCGGTGGAGACGCGCTGCATCTTCGATAACAGAAGCCGGATCCTCTGATATCGCTCTTCTTGCCACATGAAATGTCCTCGGAGTGAACGTCAATGTTATTCGAACGGCGATCTATGCAGCGCTCTCCTCCATCTTTTTGATGCCGACGAGGGTCTGCAGGGATTGACGGACGGCCTGGAACTCGGCGCTCGTCATCCGTGAAAAAACCACGTGGATACGGTCGTCGTCCGGCGCGGCGTCGTCCTGTTCGATGATGAACTGGACGATGCGCGCCTGATCGATGCCGGGCATCGCCTGCAGCGACGTCAGCTTCACGGCGCCGCGGCTCGCGAGGATGCGCACGCCCCAACGCTGCCGCGCGGCGAAGAAGCGTTTCTCGATCGGCTTCAGGCCGGCCAGGATCGCCAGCACGATCGCCGTCGCGGCGATCGCGGCCACGTACATGCCACCGCCGACGGCCAGCCCGACTGCGGCCACGACCCACAGGCTCGCCGCGGTCGTCAGGCCGCGGATGATCTCGCCGCGCAGCATGATCGACCCGGCGCCGAGAAAGCCGATGCCCGACACGACCTGCGCGGCGACCCGCGACGGGTCCAGCGACACGTTCTTCGCGTCCTGGATATCCGCGAAGCCGAACGCCGAGACGACCATCACGAGCGCGGCGCCCACGGCCACCAGCATGTGCGTGCGCAAGCCGGCCGCCCACGACAGGCGCTCGCGTTCGATACCGACGATGCTACCGAGCAACGCCGCCAGCAGCAGGCGGGCAATGATTTCCAGCTGACTGATCATTCGAGGTCTCCTTGTCTTGCCTATCCACGTGATGAAGCGCGGCCCGTGCGGACCGCCGCCCGATTTTTCCCGCCGTCGCCCGCCCACCGCATCCGGCGGCCGGCAAATTGTATTTTTGTGTGATCTTGCGAATTTGTGCGTTCTAATATACGGTACGAAAAACAACATGGCTAGACCGAAGTTCGTTTGTTTCATCCGATCAATACGATCAATCGTCGGATCATTCAGGCAACCCGATCCGGAACTCTTGCTTAGGAGACCAACATGATGAAAAAGGCATGGATGCTGGCCGCAACGCTGCTGGCAACGCTTGCGACGGCCCCCGTTCACGCATCCGAGGGCGACGTCTGCAAGAAGGTGACGCTCGGCGATGTCGGCTGGAGCGACATCGCGGCCACCACCGGCGTCGCGATGATGCTGCTGGACGGCCTCGGCTACGAGGCCAGCAAGACGATCGCGTCGCCCCCGATCGTGCTGGCCGGCGTGAAGAAGGCGCAGATCGACGCGTTCCTCGGCTACTGGGATCCGAGCATGACGCCGACGGTGAAGCCGTTCGTGGACGCCGGCGCCGTGCACCAGCTGCCGCAGCCCAACCTGATCGGCGCGCGCTACACGCTGGCCGTGCCGCAATACGCGTCCGACAAGGGTCTCAAGAACTTCGCCGACATCGCCAGATTCCGCGACCAGCTCGACGGCAAGATCTACGGGATCGGCGCCGGCAACAACGGCAACGCGCTGATCCAGCGAATGATCGACAAGAACGAATTCGGGCTCGGCGGCTTCAAGCTGGTCGAATCGAGCGAGGCCGGGATGCTCGTCCAGGTCACGCGCGCCGTGCAGGAGCACCGGATGATCGTGTTCCTTGCGTGGGAGCCGCACCCGATGAACCTCAACTACAGGATTTCGTATCTCGACGGCGGCGACAGCGTGTTCGGCCCGAACTACGGATCGGCGAAGGTCTATACGCTCGTCACGCCCGGCTATCTCGAACGCTGCCCGAACGTCGGCCGGCTGCTGACCAACCTTAAATTCACGACCGACGAAGAGAACCAGCTGATGGTGCCGATCATGAATCATTCGGACCCGGTCGCGGTCGCGAAGGAATGGGCGAAGAAGAATCCCGGCGTACTGTCGAAGTGGCTCGACGGCGTCACGACCATCGACGGGAAGAACGCCAGGGACGCGATCGAGAAACTCATCGGCGCGTAAGCACGCAATACAAGGAACCCCCCATGCACAAGAATCTCGCGCTGTTCGACCTCGACCACACGCTGTTGCCGCTCGACAGCGACCAGGCCTGGAGCCGCTTCATTACCCGGGTCGGCTGGCAGGAAGGCGACGCGCATGCAGCGCTGATCGACGAGCACTACGGCCACTATGCGGCCGGCACGCTCGACATGGACGCGTATCTCGCGGTGACGCTGGCGCCGCTCACCCGCTATCCGCGGGCGCAGCTCGAACGCTGGCATGCGCAGTTCATGGACGAAGTGATCCGGCCGGCGATCACGCCGCAGGCGCGTTCGCTGGTCGACCGGCATCGCGACAACGACGATCTCTGCTGCATCGTCACGGCGACCAACGTCTTCGTGACCGGGCCGATCGCGGCCGAGTTCGGGATCGAGCATCTGCTCGGCATCGAGCTCGATACCGACGACGGCACGCCCGGCGGGCAATTCACCGGGCGCAGCGTCGGCGTGCCGAGTTTCCGCGAAGGGAAGATCGTGCGCACGACGGCATGGCTGGATTCGCTCGGCTACGCGCCGTCGGATTTCGAACGGACCTACTTCTACAGCGATTCGATCAACGACGTGCCGCTGCTGGACTACGTCACGCATCCGGTCGCCACCAATCCCGACGCGCGGCTTTCGCTCGTTGCTGGCACGCGCGGGTGGCCTGTCATGAAGTTGTTCTGATTCGGGCGATATTCTCTGCTGTCCATTTCATATCTGGAGGGGTAATGAAATCCGGAGCACACAGCACCAGTCTCAATCAATCAGGAATCCGATTCGAAACGGATCGAAAGAATGTCGTACCGCCTCGCCGGTCGGAAAGCCGCTTTCCGCACTGGCGCGGCGTTTTCATGATCGCGCTCCTGTGCACGCTGGCCGGTTGCGGCGACGGCGATTCGGGTGCGGCGGGCAACGTAGCCGCCGCCCACGCATCGGCACCGGGCTCGGCGTCCGCGCCGGTCCTGCACTGCGCGAGCGCGTGCCACTGACCGACGCAGGCCCTACGGCCGGGTAACGGGTAACGGGTAACGGGTAACGGGCAATGGGTAACGACCTGTGCACCGCACGGCGAACGGCCGCACCCGGCGAGTCCGACCGGCAATCCACGACAGAGAGCGATCATGCAAAACACCCCCACGACACGACGTCAGTTCCTCGCCGATGCGCTGAAGCTCGCGGGCGCCACCGCGGTCACCGGCATGCTGCCCGAGAGCATCCTGCGCGCGCAGTCGATTCCGGCGGCGACGATCACCGGCACCCTTCAGGACGTCAAGCACGTCGTGATCCTGATGCAGGAAAACCGGTCGTTCGACCACTATCTCGGCACGCTGCGCGGCGCGCGCGGCTTCGGCGATCCGCGGCCGGTCGTGATTTCGAGCGGCTATCCGGTGTGGCGCCAGCCCTGGATGCTGTCCTACGTGTTCCCGTTCAACCCGACCCCGCCCGCCGGTGTGGCGAACGGCGACACCTATTACGGCGATCTCGATCACAGCTGGAGCGGCACGCACAGTGCCTGGAACAACGGCCGCTATGACAACTGGGTCGCGGCGAAGACCACCGGCACGATGTACTACTTCACGCAGAACGACATTCCGTTCTACTACGCGCTGGCGAGCGCATTCACCGTGTGCGACGGCTACCACTGCTCGATGCTCGGCCCGACGGACCCGAACCGCCTGTATCTGTGGACCGGATGCTGCGGCAACGTCGCCGGCTATTCTCCGTACACGACGAACACGATGACCGGCACCGGGTGGACCACCATGCCGGAACGATTGAACGCGGCCGGCGTCACGTGGAAGTTCTATCAGGACAAGGGCAACGGGCTGGATTCCGGCCACGGCTACGGCGAATACAACGGCTCCAGCAAGGATCTATGGTGGAACGGCAACTACGGCGACAACGTCATCCTGAACTTCAAGCAGTACCAGAACCTCGGCGCAAGCGATCCGCTCGCGCCGGCGCTCAACGGCACGCAGATCGATCCGGCCGGCGGCGGCAAGGAATACGATACGAATCTCTTCAGCCAGTTGCAGGCCGACGTCGCGAACGACACGCTGCCGCAGGTGTCGTGGATCGCCGCGCCTTACGCGTATTGCGAGCATCCGTCGTGGGCCGCGAGCGGCGGCGAATGGTACGTGAGCAACGTCCTCAATGCGCTGACGTCGAATCCGAAGGTGTGGGCCAGCACGGTGCTGCTCGTGATGTATGACGAGAACGACGGCCTGTTCGATCACGTGCCGCCGGCCGTCCCGTCGAGCGCCTACGCCGGCACCGGCCAGTCGACCGTATCGACGGCGGCGGAATTCGTCGCCGGCGGCGGCGGCGCATCGGACGGATCGGCCAGCGGCGACGTGCCGATCGGGCTCGGCCCGCGTGTGCCGATGTTCGTGATCTCGCCGTGGTCAAAGGGCGGCAAGGTCAACTCGCAGGTCTTCGACCACACGTCGGTGATCCGCTTTCTGGAAGCGCGCTTCGGGCTGCAGGAAACCAACATCACGCCGTGGCGGCGCGCGGTATGCGGCGATCTCACGTCGGCATTCGATTTCGCGAATCCCGACCAGACGATTCCGGCGATCCCGGGGCCGGCCAGCAACATGGACCCGAACGGCTCGACGGCCCTCATCCCCTACCCCACCACCACCGCGGTGCCGGCCCAGACGACCGGCCGCAACACCGCCTGCCGGCTGCCGTACGAGTTCTTCGTCCAGGGCAAGGTCAACCGGTCCGGCAAGACGCTCGCGCTGACGATGACCAACACCGGCGCGGCCGGCGTGCATCTGCAGGCGTGGGTCGACGGCACCGGCACGATCCCGCGGCAATACACGATCGGCGCCGGCACGAGCGCGTGCGCGGCCCTGTCGGATACGCTTGCGGTGAATTCGGGCGGCGGCTACGACTACTCGATCTACGGCCCGAACGGGTTCCTGCAGACGTTCCGCGGCAACATCGGCGCGTCGGGGAACACGGGATCGGCGGCCGAAGTCAGCCTCTGCTACGACGTGCAGAACGGCAACGTGCAGATCACGCTCGACAACTCAGCCGGTGCGAGCGCGACGACGTTCCAGCTCGCCGACAACGCGTACGGGATGAACACAGCGCAGTCGGTCAGCGTGCCTGCCGGCGCAACGCAGGCCGTCACGTGGTACGGCGACGCCGGCTGGTACGACGCAAGCATCCGCGACGCGAACGACCCGAATTTCCTGCGCCGCGTGGCCGGCTGCGTGCAGGCGCAATCCGGCGCGTTGCTGACGGATTCGGCCATCGGCAATACGAACGGAAAATTCGTCGCCGCGCTGGCGTCGCAGGGAGCGTCGTACGGCACGCTGCGGTTCGACTACGTCGTACCGCCGTGGCGCCACAGCCCGAAGAACTGGGTGGGTATCTATGCGCGCGGCGCGCAGCCGACCAAGGGCAACTACAAGTCGTGGGCGTACCTGCCCAAAAGCACCGGCTCGCTGCTGTTCTCGTCGACCGCGAACAGCACGCTGGCATCGGGCCAGTACGACGCGTGGTATCTGTTCGACGACGGCTACACGCCGCTCGCGGGCCCCGTCGCGATCAGCATCTGAGGGCGCGGCGGTCCCGCCGCTGTCCATGGGACCCGGCCGGCGCGCGTTCATCGCGCGCGTCGCCGGGCGCCGCGCTTACACGAGCAGGTCTTCGTAAAACGCGCCGAACGGCCGCGTCGGGTGGGCGATCTGGATTTCGAGGATCCACAGGCCGGCGGCCGGCGCGCCGTCGAAATCGCCGAGATTGCCGGCCTTGTAGATCGCGTGCGGGAAATCGCTGACGCGATGCCCCTTGATGTCGACATTCAGCCGGAAGCCGTGCGCGTCGGCGCGCTGCGCCGCGAATTCGTACAGCGCGATGCCCGCGCATCCGGTGGTCCGCCAGTGATGCTCGACTTCGCCGTAGATGACGCCCGCCGCGCGCGCACACGCATGCATGTCCGGATCGTCGCCGCACACGAAGGTCGCGCCCGCGTCGCCCTCGTGCTTCGCCCATACTGCGCCGAGGTCGATGAAGAAGATGTCGTCGTCGGCGAGGACCGGGTCCGCCACCGAACGCTCCTTGAACGTGCGCAACGTGTTTTCCCCGAAGCGGACGAGGACCGGATGCCAGATCCTGTCCATCCCGAGATCCTTGAGCACGCGCAGCCCCAGCGCGTTGGCCTCCGATTCCCGCATGCCGGGCCGGATACCCGCGGCGATCGCGTCGACGGCCTGCCACGTCATGGTTCTTGCGTGCTGCATCGCGTCGAGCGAAAAGGCCTCGCCGACGGCTTCGCGGTGCGTCGAATTCAAAATGCTGCTCCCGTGCTGGTGAATGTGGGTCGGTACGGTCGATCGTCGTTTCGATATGCACAGGAGAATATATCGATTTCCAGGCCGGTGCATTGTCGCGTTTCGTCGCGCGCCGCGTCATTGCCGCATCACTTCCGCGTCGCCACGATGAACAGGCGCGGGAACGGCAGCAGCACCGTGCCGTCGCCGAGCGCCGGATAGCCGTCCGGACCGGCGATCGCGTCGCGATAGCGCACGAGGAACGCGTGCTGTTCGCCGTCATCGAGCGCCGCGAGGAACGGCCGCAGCGCACTGCCCTTGAACCATTCGACGACCGCGTCGGCGCCGCCGCGCAGCGGGTGGTAGTAGGTCGTGCGCCACACATCCACGCGCGAACATAGCGGCGACAGCAGCGCATAGTAATAACGCGCGTCGAACCGCTCGGTGCGCGCCGCGCCTTTCAGCTTGTCCGCCCACGGCCCGGCCGCAGCGACTTCGCGCATCAACCGGTGTGCGGGCTCGTCGAGGTTGTCGGGCATCTGCACCGCGAGATGGCCGCCTGGCGCGAGCCGGCCGATGAGCGTCGGGAACAGCGTGTCGTGCGCGGGCACCCATTGCAGCACCGCGTTCGACAGGATCAGGTCATAACCGCCCGGATCGTCCCACCCGGCCACATCGGCAATGTCGAAACGCAGTGACGGCAGGCGTTTGCGCGCGGCCGCGATCATGTCCGCCGACGCGTCGATCCCATGGATCGTCGCGTCGGGCGCACGCGCAATCAGCGCTTCCGTCGAATTGCCGGGCCCACAGCCGATGTCGACCGCCGTGCGGATCGGCGTGCCCGGCACGGCGGCCAGCAGGTCACGCACCGGCCGCGTGCGTTCGTCCTCGAATTGCACGTACTGGTTCGCGTATTGATCGAGTGGGGTCGTCACGATATTTCTCCTTGTCGGCATGGGCGGCGTCGCCGCATCCGGGCTTCGCCGGCGAAGTGAACGGTAATCGCGCGCTGCTCGACGGCGCGCTGAAAACCAGCGGCGTGTCGCTGCATTCGTTCTACGAGGTGCAGCGCAGTTCGACGGCGCTCGTGCTCGTGACACGCAAGAGCGCGCAACTGTCGCCGGCGGCGCGGGCGCTCTACGACATGATCGTCGGGCGCGCGACGCCGGCGCGGTGATTCGCGAGCGGTACGGGTGCTTCCGAAGCCGCTGAGCGCCCGGTCCTGGTGCGTGGGTCCCCGGATGCGCGTTGAGCAGTCATAGGCCTAGACGGTGCCGCCGAAAAGCGCTTGGAATCCGTCCTGACACAGCCGGAGCATATCTTCAGATTCGATGTGTCGACCAGGTTTCGCGATCTCGGCCGCTGCGCGGATGGTGTCGTTCACCTCGGCGAATAACGCTTCGACCCCGGCGCGAACGGACCTTTGTTGCTTATCCGACAGAGTACCCTCGAGGTTCTTCCATATCGGGACCAAGTCGTCTTCGATTGCGCCACTGAAGATGTACATGGCATCGTAGATGTAGAGCACGTCCTGTGGCCGCTTTTCTACGGCTCGATCGCCACGGATCAGAAGCTTCTGGACCATGAAACTCACGGGGTTCGGGATGCGCAGGTCAGGCACCGCTTCGTCGAGGCCCGACTCCTCTGCGGGAATCGTCACTAGCCACGGCTCGTATAGCAGCACCTCAAGATGTCGCAGCTTTTGTGCGACCACACCGGCGTTGGCCTCGGTCGCATCAGGCTCGGTTTCCGTGGTGCCCTTGATGCGCCGCCTCGGACTGCCGGTCTGCGGAGTCAGGAATTCGGCGTAGAACCCGTTGGCGTTCCCGCCGAGTGTGTAGCGCGTCGCGGGAGGCCGGAAATCGCCTCCGCAAGTCGGTTCCGCCTTAAATCCTGCGCCCTCAAGTGCCGCCAAGATACTTCCCTCGAGTGCCTCGCGTTCCGCGTATGCCACGTCGGCGTCCCGAGTAAAGATCGGCTCGTGTTCCGGCTGATAGGCTCGCGGTTCATATCGATAGAGCCGAAAGGCCCAGCCCCCGACGAATACGATCTTCGAGCGCCACGGTTCCAAAGTCATCGCGAGATGACTGAATTCGACGAGTTCGCTCACACACTTTCTCCAACCACGCCGGCAAGAACGCCATGCTCCAGTTCGGCAGCCTGCTCTGCACCTCGCGCCGGGTGAGCCGAAACATCGAGCCAGGTCTGAATGATGTCCGTGACCCGCAGACCGTCGCGGTAAACCGCACCACGGTCCAACGATTGGGGAAAGCCGGTCTGCTGCAAGACAAGATCAGGGCGCTCCCCCTCCTTGGCTCGACGCAGCGATCGCCAGTTCTCCGCCTCCATCAGGTTATGAACCCAGATCGTCGGCGGTACACCTTTCACATGTCCGAAACCAAGCGCGTCGGCTGCGGCAAAAAGGCCGAGAACACCGCGCTCTTTCTTGAGTAGCTTATGCAGCTGTGTATCGGGCGCTCCCGGCAAAAGGAACTTCATGGGCAACGCCAGTGGTGGCCGCTGGTATTCGCTCTTCCATCGTTTCGCGAGCTTTCCCCGTTGCACGATTTTCAGGAACGGCTTGGTTTCGATGAGCCCTTCCCGCTTCAATGCGTGGATCAGCCGCGTGGCCGTCATGACCGAGGTGCCGGCGGCGCGCGCGAGGTCGGTCGCGGTGGTGTAATGCTTGCGCTCAGCACCGATCAGGCCTTCGCCCTTGATATCTATCGCCAGTAAAAGTTTGAGCATCCACTGGGTAAGATCCGAGAATGTCAGGCGCGGCTGGGTGCCAGGACTGCTGCCGTAGGGGCGCGTCTGTTGGTTCGGACGCTCAAAAATATCCAAGCCGGGGAATTGGACATATCGAGTCCCGTCCGGCGAGAGCACAGCGAATGGTTCGCGATTGCCGTACGCCGTGTGGAATTCCACCAAACGGTTAATGAGAGACGGCGAAACGCTACCGACCCAGATCAGGATCGCGGGCCGCATCCCCTGCCTCTCTGCGTGCGTGCGCGCCTCGAGGAGCGCCTGAGCAAAGAATGCCGTGACACGATCGGCTCGCCCCTCATTGAACGCCTTGAGAACCGCGAGGTACGACGTGCCTTGATCGTTGGCAACGATGACGTCCCCGACATGATCAGACCCCGTAATCTCCGTTACGCTCCAGCCATCGGCTTCCTCGAACAGGTTGCGGAAGGCATCGAGCGCGAGGTGTTCGGGCAATTCGTTTGAGAGTGGTTTCATATCATACTCACGTGGCCATGAGAAATCACTTGTCCGCGTGAATCACATGGACATGATAAATCACGCGGCCATGTTACGATCATCACGGGACTGCCGCAAGGCCCGCTCAATCCGCTACTATTTTTTGGTTCATCCCGGATTTCCGTGGGTGTCGCTTACCGCCCCGAAGCGGTCGGTCAAGCTTCGTCGGCCAACGCCTTCGATGTCGGCAGATGTCAGGAACAAGCCTGTTGCCGCGAAAACGCGCTCAAAGCATCTTGACCATGAACACGCGCGCCGTCCCTTCCGGCTCGCACGGCACTTCGCCGAACGTCTCGTAGCCCTGCTTCCGGTAAAAGTCCGGCGCCTGGAACGAGATCGTGTACAGCACCGCGCGCGCGCACCCGCGCCGTTTCGCTTCCGCTTCGGCCTCGCGCAGCAGCCGGCTGCCGAATCCGCCGCCGCGCAGCGATTCGGGCAGGTAAAACAGATCGATGAAAAAGAGGCCGAGCGAGGTCCGGCCGGTGAGACCGCCCACTATCTCGCCGGTCGCGGGATCGGTCACGTAGATGTCGAGCGCCGTGTTGTCGGGCCGGTTCGTCATCGTGTTGTTGTACTCGTTGAGCTTGCTGCTGATGAGGTCTCGGGCGGTCGGCTGCCCGACGGCGGTCACGCGGATCTCGATGTCGGAATGAGCGGTCATGTGAGTGCACAAGTAGGCGACAGATTGCCGGGCCATTCGGCCCGCCTTTGTTCAACCCGGCAATTCTGCCATGCCCGTCCGCTTCAGAACTTCTGATCGATACCGACCGAGACACCGAGCTGACTGTGGCCAGGCTGGCCGACGGACGCGTAACTGTTCACGCCAAGCGAGCTGCTTCCTTGGTTCCGCGCGGTGCCGACGTTCGCATAAAGCAACGTGCGCTTGGACAGCACGTAGAGCGTTCCCGCCACGAAGATCATCGGGTGCTCCGCGCGGCCCTGATAATCGTAGCGTCCGCCGATCGCATACAACTGAACCTCCGGCGTGACGAACATGTTGCCGGCCAGCCAATACACGGTGCCTCGCGGCGTCAGTTGCAGGTCGCCCGTGATCCGGGTGACGTTGGCCATCACGGCCCACTTCGGCGCGTTGTACCGCGCGGCGAATGCGTAGCGCTGGTCGACGCGCGACGAAAGATCGCTCGCCGCCGCAACCGTGCCACGCATCTGTTCGACCGTCGCGGTCGCCGTAAAGCGATTGGCCGTATATTCGAGCGCGGCGCCGATATACCGTCCGGCCAGCGTGTTGCCAGGCACCTGCTGGCCGAAGCCGTACATGGCTTCGGTCGTGAAGCCCGCGAGCTGATGCGACGTGAACTTCACCGAGTTGTTCACGCGGATCGTCGCCTGCGGGATGGCATTGAGGGCGAGAGCGGAGTAAGCGGCGAAATAGGTCGGATCGTAGTAAATCGCCCTGTCGAACTGCACGCTGTACTGGCGTCCGAATGTCAACTTTCCGAGGGTCCCGTCAAGGCCGACCCACGCCTGTCGATTGAAAAGCGTGTCGGCCACGACCATTGCCCCGGTCGCCGAATTGAAGCCGTTCTCCAACTGGAACACGGCCTTCAGGTCGCCGCCCAGGTCTTCCACGCCCCTGATGCCGAAGCGGGACGGCAGATAGGCGCTCTGCGCAATCCCGACCGATCGATGTCCGGCGCTGTCGGCGTTGGTCAGATACTGAAGCCCCGTGTCGACGATCCCGTACAGGGTCACGGAACCTTGCGCCATCGCCAATCCGGGAGTCGACAATAAAAGTAGGTATGCGAAGCGTTTCATCTGGAAGTGGGTCGAAGTATGAACGGGTACGATCGCGTTGAATTTCGAGTCGACCGATGCAGGCCGGCAGAGCCGGCCGCTATCGGTGGCTACCGAAGGCTGCGACGAGCCGTCGACCGAGTGACAACTGCCGGTCGATCGGACAGGTCGAGGCCGGTGAGCTTACCGCGACACCACCGCGCGGGGCGCACCTGCGCCGATCAGGTAATGGATCGCGGCGACGGTGGCGACGTTGGCAGCCAGACAGGGCAGCCCAAGATTGATGCCGCCGAGCTGGAACTTTCCGAGATACAACATCAGCGCGAGACCTTGTCCGACGAGCATGCCTGCCGTCACTGCCAGCGGCCGGATGCGCAGTGAGAACAGCACCGCGATCAGGCCCGGGAAGAACTGGGCGACGCCGTAGTACGTGACGTTGATCAGCGTGAGCATCAGTGTCGGCGTCGAAGACGTCATCGCGATGGATACCGCGAGATAGACGAAGATCACGATCTTCGCAGCGCCAGTCTGCCGCTGCGCCGGAAGCGAAGGCAGCAGGTTGCGGCTCACGATCGGCCCGATCGCGAGACACATGCTGGTCAGCACGAGCAAGCCGGAGAGCGCGGCGGCAGCCGCAACGAGCCCGATGAGCCAGGACGGCAGCAGCGCATTCGCCGCGACGAAGAACGCCTCGTTCGGCGAGCGCAGGTGTACGCTCTGACTGATCGCGTAATACGCGGCGATGACGAGGAACGGATACATCAGCATGTAGAGTGGCATCGCGATCTGCGAACGCCGGATCGTGTCGGCGCTTTTCGCGGTGAAGAACATCTGCACGCCGAATGGCATCGCGAGGAAGCCGAGCGACTGCAGCAGGATCGTGCTCATCGTAAAGCGCAGCTGTTCCGCGTTCATCTGATTGCCGACGCGCAGGCTTGCCGCGTGGAAAACCTCCTTCACGCCGACATGTCCTGCCACGGCCAGGCCCGTAGCCACAATCGCCAGGACCATCAGGATGTCTTTCAGTACTGCTACGTAGGCCGACGAACGGATACCGGCGATCATGATGTAGGCGAACGCGAGCACACCGGCGATCAGCACCATGTGCAGCGGCTCGAATTGCCAGCCGATCCCGCGAAACGCGGCAATGAGGCCCGTGAACTGCAATTGGGCCATCGGCAAAAGAAACGCGATCGACGACAGCGCGACGACGAGTTCGGTCGAGCGGCTACGGAAATAGCCGCCGAACAGGTCCGCGAGCGTAATCGCGTTGTAGCGCTGCCCCGCTTCCCAGATCTTCGGCCCCAAAAAGTAGCCCAGTGGATACGCTAGCAGGATATAGCCGAGAAACCAGATGCCGTAGGTCGGCCCTTTCGCATAAATGCCGCCCGCGAAACCGACCATCGTTGCGACGCTATAGATCTCGCCCGCCGCCAGGAAAAAGACGAGAAACGCGCCAAATTGCCGTGATGCGACGAAGAAGTCGTGCACACTCTGCTTGCCCACGCCACGGCGCGAGTAAAGCGCGAGGCAGAACGACAGGGCGACGAACCCCACGAATACAACTGTCGACATATGTGCCTCCGCGAAATCAGACTTCGAGCCGGGCCGCATCGGCCGCCGGCTTGTCGAAACAGCGCCAGCAGACGAACAGGCACGCGGACGTCAGGACGAACCACGCGAACATCCATGCGTAGACGAACGGCACGCCGAACACGTAGGCATCGACGGACGAGACCCAGGGCAGCAAGCCCAACACGCCGAGATAAGGCACGGCAAGGCCGATCAGGAACTTGGCCATGGATCTATCGCGCCTCCTGCCGCGCTGCGTCGACCGGATCGATCGGCGTGCAGATGCCCGCGCGCGCCTCGATCGCTTCGCCGGCCGCGAGGCACAGCGCCTCCTGGAACCGGCCCGCGGCGATCTGAACCCCCATCGGCACGCCGTCGCGAACACCGGTCGGCACGGACAGTCCCGGCAGGCCGAGGAGCGCGGTCGAGAGCAACGGGCCTTGCGCGTCGAGAATGCGCCGGAACGCGGCGTCGCCTCGCTGATCCTCGTCGATGGCAAACGGCCGCTGGCACGAGACGGGCATCAGCAGCAACGGATACTGCTCGAAAAAAGCGTGCCATTCGCGCAGCAGGCCCGTGCGTTGTGCAAGGCCGTTCATGTAGCCGGCCAGGTCGAGCCGGGGCGCGACACTTCGCTGGCTCGCGAACGCGGTGCGAATTGCCTGGTCACCGTACGCGTCGATCGTCTTGTCCAGCCCCGCCGTCGCCTCGTTGGTGACGAGGGCAAGCCACAGTTCGCTCGCTTCGTTCATCCTCGGCGGGACGACCTCTTCGACCACGCATCCGGCATCTTCGAGCCAGCGTGCAGCCTGACGCACCGTGTCGGTCACTGCGTCGTCGGTCGGCACGCCCGGGAGCGATGCACAGACGGCCACGCGCGTGGGAAACGATGCGTCGTCGCCGGCCGGCGCGACGGGCATCCACCACGCGTCGCGCGAATCGCCCGCGGCCATCGCCGACAGCGCAAGACGCAGGTCGCCGATCGTGCGTGCCAGCGGCCCCTGAACCGACGCGAGCTGGACAGCGAGCGTCCGGTCCTTCGACTGGGTCGGGTTGTAAGCCGGGACGCGTCCCGCCGTCGGTCGCAGCCCGGCGACGCCGCAAGCGTAGGCCGGGTAGCGGATCGATCCGCCGAGATCGTTGCCGTGTGCGATCGGGCCGATACCCGCCGCGACGGCCGCGGCGGCGCCGCCGCTTGACCCGCCTGGCGTCAGCCCCGGATGCCACGGGTTCAGCGTGCGGCCGTACAGGTCGTTGTCGGTGAACCAGCGATACGAGAATGCCGGTGCGTTATTGCGCCCGATGATGATGGCGCCGGCCTTGCGCAGATTCGACACTACGGGGCTGTCCTCGCGCGCGACAAGGTCCGCGAAGGCGTTCACGCCGTTGCTCGTCGCGAAGCCGGCCATGTCGACGTTCACCTTGACGGTGACCGGCACACCGTGCAACGGGCCGATCGGCTCGCGTCGCGCAATCGCGTCATCGGCCGCCGCGGCGGCCGACAACGCGCTGTCGGCGAGCACATCGACGATAGCGTTGATCCTTGGATTGACGTCCTCGAGCCGCTGCAGGCAACTCTGCACGAGCTCCTTCGAAGACACGTCCCGGCGCGCGACGAGCGCCGTCATCTCGGTCGCGCTCAGGCGCCACAGTTGCTGTTCCACGTTTCGCTCCTCCTTGTTCTTCATCGAATGGATTGCCGCGAATTCCCGACCGGGCTCGCGATGAAAGAAGCCTAACCGGCCAGTTTTGATCGCATAAGACGAACGCTTCTCGGCGAAGACAACCACAAGTTGTCAGCACCTCCTATGGATGGGTCGCGTCGCCGCGGTGCCGATGAAGTGCGCCAGGCCGGATACCGGCTAGAATCCGGTTCGAACGACAGAGCGTCCGGTCGGCGGCCATGCCACGGCATTGCGCGCCGGAAAACAGACGCGTGGAAGGAGACATGAAGGATCACCACTTGAAGGCGTGGCTTGCGCTGGTTGAAACCGGCAGCATTCGCGGAGCGGCACGACAGCTTCGCTTGAGCCAGGCGGCGGTCACCAAGGCGATTCGCGAGCTGGAGCAGGACCTGGAGGCGCCGCTGATATCGCGCAGCACGCGCGGCGTCACGCTGACGGAGTGCGGTCAGCAACTTACCGTGCGTGCACGGCTCGCCCATGCGCAACTGGCGCTGGCTCGCCAGGATATCCGGCACATTCTCGGCGGCAAGCATGGACATGTTTCGGTCGCCGTGACGCCGATCGTATTTATCGGTGTGCTGCCTGCCGTGATCGAGCGCTTTCGCAAGCGCATGCCGCTCGCGAACCTCACGGTCGAGGAAGGGATGATGCCGCACATCCTGCACGCGATGCGCGATGGCTCGATCGATTTTGCGGTGGCCGCCCCGGCGGAAGAGGAAATCGGAAGCGAGTTCCAGTTCGAACCGCTGAAAAGACTGGAAACCGTGGTGGCATGCCGGCGCGGGCATCCGCGCGCGACAGCCACCGAATGGGACCGCCTCGTCGACTGCACATGGGTCATGAACCTGTCGCCAGGCAGCCAGCACAGCAACTGGCTCGACCATCTGCGCAGAGCGCAGCATGCGCTCCCGGCCTCCATCGTCAGGGTCAGTTCGTTTGGCGTCGGCTGGAACCTGATGACACGCAGCGATGCGTTGCTCGCATGTCCGGCCGGCATGCTCGACGTCGAGCCCTACGGCGCGCAGGCAAGCCGGATACCGCTGCGCATGGCGCTCCCGCCGCTGACGCTCGGCATTCTCAAGCTGCGCGATGCGCCGCTGTCGCTGGCCGCGGAGATGCTGGTCGAGCTATTCAGACAGGAATTCGAGAACTGAAGTGGCGCGCGAAAGCGACAGGAGCGGCGAGTAAGCAGCACACCCGCCGCCCCGCTCGCATCGCACCCAGGTATCGAGCGCGTCCGCCCCCCGCTCACGCCACCGCGAACGCCGCCTTCATGTCGGCCACCCGGCGTCGTTCGCGCGCGATCATCATCCGGTTCACGACGATCACGCCGACCGTCACGGCCGTGATGAACAGCGTCGCCAGCGCGTTCATCTCCGGGTTCAGCCCCAGCCGCACGCGCGAGAACACCACCAGCGGCAGCGTCGTCGACCCGGGCCCCGACAGGAACGCCGACAGCACCAGGTCGTCGATCGACAGCGTGAACGACAGCAGCCAGCCCGACAGCAGTGCCTGCGAGATCAGCGGCAGCGTCACCACGAAGAACACCTTCAGCGGCGTCGCCCCCAGATCGAGCGCGGCCTCCTCCAGCGACTTGTTCATCTCCTTCACGCGCGACTGCACGATGATCGCCACGTACGACACGCACAGCATCACGTGACCGATCCAGATCGTCAGCATCCCGCGCCCCTTCGGCCAGCCGAACATCTGCTCCAGCGCAACGAACAGCAGCAGCAGCGAGATGCCCTGGATCACCTCCGGAATCACCAGCGGCGCGTTGATCATCCCCGTGTACAGCGTGAAGCCCTTGAAGCGGCCGAAGCGCGCCAGCACGAAGCCCGCCCACGTGCCGATCACGACCGACGCGGTGGCCGTCAGCAGGCCGATCTTCAGCGACAGCCACGCGGCCGTCAGCAACTCGTCGTCCTGCCACAGCGCCGCGTACCACTTCAGCGAGAAGCCCGACCACACCGTCACCAGCTTCGACTCGTTGAACGAGTACACGACCAGGCTGATGATCGGGATGTACAGGAACAGGAACCCGAAGGCGAGAACGCCCGTCGACAGCGGTTTGCTCGGCTTGATCATTTCGCTTCCTCCAGTTCCTTGACCTGGTAGTACTGGAACAGCGCCATCGGCACCAGCAGCAGCATCACCATCGCGACCGTCACCGCGGACGCCATCGGCCAGTCCATGTTGTTGAAGAATTCATCCCACATCACGCGGCCGATCATCAGCGTGTCCGCGCCGCCGAGCAGTTCCGGAATCACGTACTCGCCCACTGCCGGGATGAACACCAGCAGGCTGCCGGCGATGATCCCGTTCCTCGACAGCGGCAGCGTGATCCGCGTGAACGCGACCCACGGCTTCGCGCCGAGGTCGTACGCGGCCTCGAGCAGCGTGAGGTCCATCTTCACCAGGTGCGCGTACAGCGGCATCACCATGAACGGCAGGTACGAATAGACCATGCCGATATAGACGCCCGCATCGCTGTGATACAGCCGCAGCGGCGTGTGGATGATGCCGAGCGCGATCAGCGTGTGGTTCAGCAGGCCGTCGTCCTTCAGGATGCCGATCCATGCGTACACGCGGATCAGGAACGACGTCCAGAACGGCAGCATCACGGCCATCATCAGCACGTTGCGCCGGTTCGGCTCGGCACGCGCGATGTAGTACGCCATCGGGTAACCGATCAACAGGCACAGAACCGTCGACACGGCGGCCATCTTCAGCGAGCTGAGGTAGGTCGCGATGTACAGGTCGTCCTGCAGCAGGAACGCGTAGTGCGACAGCTGCATCGCGAAGTGCACGACGCCGTCCTTGAACTCGACGAGCAACGTGTACGGCGGGATGCCCATCACCTGGTCGGCGAAGCTGATCTTCAGCACCAGCACGAACGGCAGCGCGAAGAAGACTGCGAGCCACAGGAACGGCACGCCGATCGCAACGCTGCGGCCCGACGGCAGGAAACGCGACAGCGCGGCGAAGCGGCTCGGGCGGGCCCGGCCTGCGCCGGTGCTCGCGGCGCCGGACGACACCGGCGCGGACGGAGTGGAAGCGGAGGTTCTCATCGTGTCGTCCTCACTGCGTCAGCACGACGCCGCTCGCCGGCGACCACGACACGAACACGTCGTCGTTCCAGGCCGGCGCACTGTCGTGCAGCAGGTGCGAGCTCGACAGGTTCGACACGACCGTCTTGCCGCTCGGCAGGCGCACGTGATACAGCGAGTAGCTGCCCATGTACGCGATGTCGGTCACCACGCCGCGCGCCCAGTTGTGTTTCGAACCCGGCTTCTCGCGCGACACGTGCACGCGTTCCGGGCGCACCGAGATGCCGACCGGCATCCCGAGCGGGCCCGTCACGCCGTGGCTCACGTACATGCGCGTTTCGAGGTCGTCGCTTTCGACGAAGATGTGATCGGGTTCGTCCTCGACCACGCGCCCTTCGAACAGGTTGGTCGAGCCGATGAATTCGGCCGAGAAGCGGCTGTTCGGGAACTCGTACACTTCGCCGGGCGCGCCGATCTGCACGATCTTGCCTTCGCTCATCACCGCGAGGCGGCTGGCCATCGTCATCGCCTCTTCCTGGTCGTGCGTGACCATCACGCAGGTCACGTCGACCTTCTCGATGATGTTCACGAGTTCGAGCTGGGTCTTCTGGCGGATCTTCTTGTCGAGCGCGGACATCGGCTCGTCGAGCAGCAGCAGCTTCGGGCGCTTGACCAGCGAGCGGGCCAGCGCGACGCGCTGCTGCTGGCCGCCGGAGAGCTGGTGCGGCTTGCGCTGCGCATACTTGCTCATCTGCACCAGCGCGAGCGCGTCGGCCACGCGCTCCTTGATTTCGTGCTTCGGCGTGCCTTCCTGCTTCAGGCCGAACGCGACGTTCGATTCGACCGACATGTGCGGGAACAGCGCGTACGACTGGAACATCATGTTGACCGGGCGGCGGTACGGCGGCAGCGATGCGAGATCCTCGCCGTCGACGAAGATCTTGCCGGCGGTGGCCGTCTCCAGCCCGGCGAGCATGCGCAGCAGCGTCGACTTGCCGCAGCCCGAGCTGCCGAGCAGCGCGAACAATTCGTTCTTCGCGATCGTCAGGTTCACGTTGTCGACGGCCGTGCTGTCGCCAAATTTCTTCACGACGTTTTCGATGCGTACGAACGCGTCGTTCGGCTTGAGCATGTCCGTCGTCGCGCGACGCACTGCATCAGGTGTACTGAATGAATCCCGTTTCATGATGGTCCGTGTTAAGCAAGTAAGCGAATTTCAGGCGCCAGGCGCGACCGGTCGTGCGGTCGCACGGTGCCGGCGGAGAGGGATCGAGCGATTCCTCGTCCGGAACGAATGGCGCAACGAAGCAGGTGTGGGTCGACGCACGGCAGACAGCCGCGATCAGCCGCGGCCGGGAGCGGCCGCCGCGCTGGCTGTCATGAATATTTCATCGGTTTTCATCGAGCTTTCCGCACGTTTGTGTTGTCTCCAGTGCGAATTTTTAAACCCGTCAAAAACTTTTTGGATCGCGGATTTCCGTTCCGGACATTGAACGGCATCGATGTTTGGGCAGGCGGGAAACCGGGGGCACGACGCGGACCCGCGCCGCAGCACGGGCGCCCGGCGGCACGGCAGCCGCCGGGCGGAGCGGAGGTGGGGAAAACGAGCAGCCGGGGCGGCTGCGCCGCGCGACATGTGCGTCGCGCGCGTCACGTCATTTCGCGTTCAGTTCGTTCCAGCGCCGGTAAACGCCGATCGCATCGCGGTGTTTTTGCTGCACCATCGGCAGCCGCCGCGCGTCGATCGGCTTCGCGAACTCGGCATAGAACGTGTCGAGCTCGAAGTACTTGCGGTCGTCGCGGTAGAACGGCGCGTAATCCTCGCGCGTCGTGATGTAGATCACGCGCTTCGGGCTGCAGTAGTACAGCGATCCGAGGCACATCGGGCACGGGCTCGCGAGAATGTAGATCTCGCAGTCGGTCAGGTGCTCGGTGCCGAGCTTGCGGCACGCGTCGCGCACCGCAAGAATCTCGGCGTGCGCGGTCGGGTCGCTGGTCTGCGCGACGAGGTTCGGGCTCTCGGCGACGATCTCGCCGTTGCGGACGATCACCGTCGCGAACGGGCGGCCGCCCTCTTCCACGTTCTTCATCGCAAGATCGATCGTGCGTTTCACAAAATCCATGACTGTGTCCTCGTTGAAACGGAATGGCGGGAAAGTGCGCCGGCCGGCGGCCGACGCACGTCGAGGAAACCTGCGCCGCGCCTCACCGCGGCGCCGCACCGGCGTCAGAACGGCTTGGTCGGCAGGTACTTGCCGTCGAGCGTGATCACCGCGCGCGAACCGCCTTCGGGATCGTCGACCTTCTTCACATCGAGCCGGAAATTGATCGCGCTGATGATGCCGTCGCCGAACTTCTCGTGGACGAGCGCCTTCAGCGTCGTGCCGTACACCTGCAGCATTTCGTAGAAGCGGTAAATGGTCGGATCGGTCGGTACGCGATCGTCGATGCTGCCGCGCAGCGGGATCGTCTGCAGCAGCAGCACCGCGTCGTCGTCGAGACCGAGCTTGTCGGCGACGACGCGCGCCGCGTCGGCCGGCAACGGATGCTGGCCGAGCAGCGCGGCCGTGACGAACGCTTCGCTGAGGCCCGTGCCTTCGGTGAGCTGCGCGAACGACAGGTTGTTGCGCGCCTTCGCGAGGACGACGGTCTCCGCAAGCGCGTGGCGGGCAGTCTGACTGTGTTGGGACTGGATCATGGCAATACCTCGTGAGTAGACAGGAGCAGTTCAGGCCGCGACGGGGAGCGTCGCGGGCGTGGCGCGGACGTCGGGATGGTCCGCCAGGGAAACGAACCGGCCGGTCGCGCCGTCATGGGCATCGATGCAGCCCGATTCGATGTCGTAGACCCAGCCGTGCAGCGCGAGACGCCCTTCCTCGAGCGCGAGCCGCACGGCAGGGTGCGTCTTCAGGTTCGCGAGTTGCGCGACGACGTTCTCGCGCACCATCGAGTCGATCCGCTCGCGTTCGCTGCGATGCGCGCGCGCCTCGTTCACGACGCGCGCCGAATCGGCGTAGCGCAGCCAGTGGCCGACGGCCGGCATGTGGTCCATGCACTGGCAGGTCGCGATCGCGGTCATGGCGCCGCAATCGGAATGGCCGCAGATCACGACGTCGGTCACGCGCAGCGCGGCCACCGCATACTCGACCGATGCCGACACGCCGCCCGGCTCGGGGCCGTACGACGGCACGATGTTGCCGGCGTTGCGGATCACGAACAGGTCGCCCGGTTCGCGCTGCGTGACGAGTTCGGGTACGAGCCGGCTGTCCGAGCACGAGATGAACAGCGCACGCGGGTTCTGGCTGCGCGCGAGATCGCGGAACAGTGCGGCGCGCCCCGGATAGGCGTCGCGCTGGAACTTCAGAAAGCCTTCGATGATGTCCTTCATCGCGTGTTCTCCGGTGTGGGTGAAATCGATGAAGGGCAGGTTACGCCGCGCTTCCAATAACGTAAAAGACTGATTTATGATCCACCGGATAAGCACGACTTATAGGAATCGCCATGCTGCTGCGCCATATCACCTACTTCCTGGCCGTTGCCGAACACCGCAGCTTCACGCGCGCGGCCGCCGCGCTGCACGTGTCGCAGCCCGCGCTGTCGCAGCAGATCCGCCAGCTCGAGGAGACGCTCGGCGCGCAACTGTTCGACCGCACCGGGCGCGTCACACGGCTGACGGATGCCGGCGACGTGTATTTCCGCTATGCGCGGCAGGCGCTGCACGATCTCGCGGAAGGCCGGCGCGCCATTCACGATGTGCAGGATCTCAGCCGCGGCTCACTGCGGATCGCGGTCACGCCGACTTTCACGAGCTATCTCGTCGGGCCGCTCGTCGAGGCGTTTCACGGCCGCTATCCGGAGGTGTCGCTGTCGGTGCGCGAGATGTCGCAGGAGCGCATCGAGGCGCTGCTCGTCGACGACGAGCTCGATGTCGGCATCGCGTTCGAAGACGTACAGACGGCGGATATCGAAGTGGAAACGCTGTTGGTCGAAACGCTCGCGCTCGTCGTGAATCGTCGGCACGCGCTCGCCGGGAAACGCAAGGCCGGCCTGCGCGCCCTGCACGACGCGCCGCTCGTGCTGCTGACCGCCGAGTTCGCGACGCGCACGCAGATCGACCGTTATTTCCGCGAGCATGACGTGCGGCCGCGCGTACTGATGGAGGCGAATTCGCTGGGTGCGGTGATCGAGATCGTGCGCCGCACGCACCTCGCGACGCTGCTGCCCGCGACGATCGCGACCGGGCACGACGATCTCGTCGCCGTCGCGCTCGACCCGGCCGTGCTGCGACGCACGGCCGTGTTGCTGCAGCGCAAGGGCGCGTACCGGAGCGCGGCTGCGCGCGCGTTCGTCGAGCTGGCGCTCGCGCAGGGGGCGGGACCGGCCAGACGCACGCGATGACAAAGGCTGCCGGATGGCGCACGCGTGGCCGCCGACGGCCGTCGGGCCGGTCGCACGTGGCGCACCTGGCACCACTTCCGACCGGCGCCGCGACGCCGGAATCCCCTGATTTATCCTGTAAAATCGTGGATCGAGAGAATTTGTACGACAAAACCGGCGGTCGAATCGCCTACCTGCTCATCGTTCTCGATTCAAGAGGGCCACGACGATGAATTCCCAAGAACTGGTTCGCGCGATCAGCGGCGGCCTGTTTCAGCAAGCTCGCCTGCTCAAGCTCGATACACCGCTGGGCCAGAATGTCCTGCTGCCCCAGACGGTTCACGGAGTATCGCGGCTGGGCCGCGATTTCACGTTGACGGTCGACGCAGTCTCCACCCGCGACACCATCAAACTGAAGAAGCTGATCGCGCAGCCTGTCACGCTGTGGATCGAACAGCAAGGCGACACCTATCTGCCGTGGCACGGCTACGTGCAGACCGCGCGCCGGCTCGGCTTCGACGGCGGCATCACCGCGTACCAGATCCGGGTCATGTCGTGGCTCGGGTTCCTCCGGTACCGCCGTGACCAGCGCATCTGGCAAGACCGCACCGCCGACGAAATCCTGACCGACGTTTTCAACCAGCATCCGCAAGCCGGCGGCATGTTCCGGTTCGCGCTCTCCGCACCGCTGCCGAACCGCTCGTTCTGCATGCAATTCGAGGATGACTGGAATTTCGTCCATCGCCTGCACGAGGACGAAGGCCTGTTCGGCTACTTCGAGCAGGCCAGCGACGGCTCGCACCACACGCTGGTGATCACTGATTCGCTCCGTGCACTGCCCGCCACCGCGCCGGCCCGCGTGCCGTTCCAGCGCGCGGCCTGGGGCGACGAAACCCAGGCGCTCGTCCAGTGGTCGGGCACGCGCACCTTGCAGAGCAGCCACTACACGACGCGCACGTTCGACTACAAGTCGCCCGGCACCGCGCTCAATCCGAAGGGCACCGATGTCCCGACCCGGCCGGATCAGGGCGACCTGCCGAACCAGGCCGAAGTCTATACGTACACGGGCGCCTATACGTACGGTGCGCAGGGCGACGGCAACCGCCAGTCGACCATCCGGATGGAAGAATGGGAATCGCGCGCGAAGCGATTCCACGGTATCGGCGGCATGCGCGGCATCGACGCTGGCCGGGTGTTCGAGCTGACCGACCATGCGGCCCATCCGCCGGCCGAACAGGACGGCAACCGGTTCGCCGTCGTCGAGACGGTCTGGTGGATCAGGAACAACATTCCGGCTGCGCTGTCGCATTTTCCGCATGGCCTGGCCGCGCAGTTCGAAGCGATGAAGGCGCAGCTCGGCGACGCGGCCCGCACGATGACCGTGCGCCACGCCGACGGCAGCGAGGGTTTCTATCTCGTCGAGATCGAGGCGCAGCGCCAGACGGTGCCGTTCCGCAGCCCGTTCGAACATCCGAAGCCCGAGATGCATCTGCAGACCGCGACCGTCGCGGGGCCGAAGGGCGAGGAAGTGCATACCGACGAACTTAACCGGATCAAGGTCCGGTTCCACTGGGATCGCCTGAACGAAGGCAACGAGCGCGCATCGTGCTGGCTGCGCGTCGCGTCGTCGGACACCGGCGGCGGGTACGGCAGCGTGCATGTGCCGCGCATCGGCGAGGAAGTGGTGGTCGACTGGATGTCCGGCGACTGCGACCGGCCGATCGTCACGGCCCGGCTCTACAACGGCGCGACCAAACCGCAATGGCATACGGACGGCATCCTGTCCGGCTTTCGCTCGAAGGAATACGCGGGCGGCGGATACAACCAGCTCGTGATGGACGACGCGACCGGGCAAAACCGCTCGCAGCTCTACAGCAGCACGGCGAACAGCCTGCTGCATGTCGGTTATCTGATCGAGCAGTCCGGCAACACACGCGGCGCGTACGTCGGCAGCGGCTTCGACCTGCGGACCGATGCATACGGCGCCGTGCGCGCGAACCAGGGCCTGTACGTCACCACGCATCCGAAAGCCGTGTCGAGCCAGCCGCTCGACGTGCGCGAGACGCAGCAACAGCTCGTCGGTGCCGAGAGCCTGCTCGAATCGCTGTCTGACGTGAGCGAGACGCATCAGGCCGACACGCTGAAACCCGGTCGCGACGCGCTGAAGACGTTCACCGACGCGACCCAGCAGAGCGTGCCCGGCGCGGCATCGGGCGGACGCACGGCCGGCGGCGGCACGGGCAACGCGAACGCGTTCACGCAGCCGGTGATGCTGTTCGGCAGCCCGGCCGGCATCGGGATGGCGAGCCAGCAATCGCTGCAGATGGTTGCCGACCGGCACGTCAACGTCGTCAGTGGCCAGAACACCCACATCGCGGCCGGGAAATCGCTGGTCGCGAGCGTGATCTCGTCGGTCAGCCTGTTCGCGCAGAACGCCGGAATGAAGCTGTTCGCCGGCAAGGGCAAGATCGAGATCCGTGCGCACGACGACAACGTCGAGCTCACCGCGCAGAAGGCCATCAAGATCCTCGCCGCGACCGAACAGATCGACGTCGCATCTAAGCAGCCGATCCTGTTGACGTCCGGCGGCGCGTACATCCGCATCGGCAACGGCAACATCGAGATCCACGCGCCCGGCAAGGTGGATTTCAAGGGCGGCGACCACAGCTTCTCGGGTCCGGCCAGTACCAACTACCCGCTGCCGCGCCTGCCTGAAGGCGTGTGTTCGGAATGCCGGCGCAGCGCCGCGAAAATGAAGTCCGCGTTGACGCCCCGCACATGAAATCCGCCGCCTCCATGAAGCCGTTCCACGATCTGACGCACGCGCTGCCGCTGCCGGCGCAATGGCCACGCACAACCGCCGCGCAGCGGCTCGACGACCTGCGCGACTGGTATCGCACGCGGCAGGCCGCGGAGACGCGCCCGCTGCGCCTGCTGGCGCTGGTCGACGGCGCGTTGGACGAAACCGTGCTCGACGCAGCGCGCTGGCGCGGCATTGCATGGCAGTCGCTGTATCCGGTCACGATGCTCGAGGCGTCGCGGCCCGAAATCGGCCCGTTCCTGCTCGACCTGACGGCGGACGACGATGCGTCGCGCGCAATGATGCTCGACCTGCTGAATGCCGGCGGCGATTCGGATCTCGTCGTCTGGCTCGCGACGGGCCATGCGTTGCCCGAACTCGCCGCGTATCTGCATCCGCTGGCCGAGGCGACGTTGCCCGATACGCGCCAGGCGTTGCTGCGCTACTACGATCCGTCGATTCTCGAAAACCTCGTGCCGATTCTGACGCCTGCGCAGCGGCGCGAACTGCTGACGGCATTCGTCGAGTTCCGTTACCGGTTCGATCCGTGGGAGAGCGTGGTCGGCGAGGAGAAGGGACCGCTGCCTGCCGTGGCGGCAACGCCGATCGTGTTCACGGATACGCAGTACGAAGCGCTGGCGCGCGAGGGATTCGCGGAGACGCTCTATTTCCAGTTGCACGACGAATTCCTGCCGCCGATGTCGGCTGTGCCGGGCCGTTGGGGCATTCGCTATGTGAAGGATCTGGCCGTGCGGGCGCGGGAGCGGTACGGGCTCGCGAACGAGAACGATCTCGCCTATTTCGTGCTGGTCGGGATGAACGTGCATCCGGCGTTCGATGCGCATCCGGAGATTGCCGGGAAGATCGCGGCGCGCGGGGACAATCCACCGCCGTTGTCGGAAACGCTCGCGGATGTCGACGCGGATGTGTGGGCGGAACTGCTGGATGTGCATCCGCTCGCGGGTTATGCAACCGAGCGGCAGCAAGCGACGACAGCGGCGGTTGATGTGCAGCCCGAAGCCGGTTGAGTCGCGGGAGATGGGGATGTTGAACGGAATGCGTCGTGCGGTTCGTCAGGTGGTTGCGATAGAGATCGCGATCGCTGGCGGCTTGTGGGGTGTACAGGCACACGCGGAGAGCAATGGGCCGTATCGCGTCGCGGGTTTCAATTACACCGATCGAGGCATCTACAGCCTCGTCATCGACGGCTTCGGCGCCGGCAGCGTGCATGCCCGTCAATTCGGCGGCGGTGGCGGCACGGTCTGTTGCATGGCAGTGCCGCGCGGCACGAAGACTTGGCACCTCAAGGTCACGTACGACCTGACGCCCGAAGAAGATGCCAAGAACCTGTCGCCGGAAATCTACGAGACGGAGATCGCCGTTCCGAAGTTGCCGAACAAGCGCGACGGCTACATCGAGTTCCATTTCCTGCCCGACCGCAAGATCGAAGCCAAATGGGTCGAATATCCGACCGGTCCGCGCAACCCGAATACAACAAGCAACGCATCGTCCAAGACGAACTGAATGACAGGAACATCGACATGCTGAATTTTCTTCGCCACCTCGCTCGCAACCCGATCGCGATCGCTGTGCTGCTACTCGGTGGTGCGTGGTGGGTGCATGCGCAGACTGCGAGCTACGGACCGTACCACGTCATTGGGTACAACTATACAGACAGAAGCATCTACAGTTTCACGATCGACGGGTTTGGGGCCGGCGGCTCTACCGCCCATAAACGCGGCGGCGGTGGAAAGTCCGTATGCTGCATGGACATACCGCGCGGCGCAAAGACCTGGCATATCAAGATCATGTACGAGTTGACCCCGGATCAGTACAAGAACAACTTACCGTTCGACGTTTATGAAACGGATATTCCGGTGCCGGCCTTGCCGAACAAATCCCAGGGATATATTGAATTCCACTTCCTTCCCAATCGAAAAATCGAAGCACAGTGGGTCGATTATCCAACCGACCCGCACATCCCCAACACGGACTAAATTCGCGAGGGAAGCATGCCGAACGACACAATAGCCGCCCAAGGCGCCCAACCCAATTCGTCGGACCAAGGTTCTGGTGCGTCCCGTGCCGCACGGGCCGCAAGCGTCAGCACGCAGCTTCCATCGGAGGCACCAACCCCGTGCTTCCGGTGCCATCAAGAGATCTATCAGAGTTTTTTCTTCGATGGCTTCGCGCAAAGCCTTCAAGATGAAGGCCACCTTTCAAACATCGCTCGTCTGTTCAGGGCTCACGAGGAAACTGACAACAGCCTGGGTATCTATGCGATGTACTACGAAGGCATGGGGCGCGATCTATCGAATCAAACGGTCGGCGTGGTCGGAAAGGCAGCGAGCGATACGGCTTCCGCGCTCGTCAAAGAGGCCAAAGGAAAGTTCATAGACGATTCGGCAAAGAAGGTTGCGGGTGAAATTGGCAAGAATACCCTTGATGGTCCGACCAACAAAACGCTCGTCGCTCGCGGCTATTCCGCCATCGTTGAGGGCATTAATAAGGCACCCGAAACAATTAAGCAAAACCTCAAGGAGTCGTTGACCCTCAAGAAGGTCGGCATGGATCTTCTCCCGGTAGGTGTAGGCATTCTTGCCGATTCGGTTCAGCCGGTACGTGACAACGAGTACGCGTCAGGCTACATGGGAACTGGTTTCAATGTCCGTTTCATGCAAGCGATTGCCGACTTCAAAGCCAACGTCGAACGGGCCGAGAAAGATCCACGCGAAATCAAGCGCATTCGCGTTGCGGTTTTTGGGTATGACCGTGGCGGCATTCTTGCTCGAAAATTTGCAAACGAACTGATCGGAAAAGTATGCAAACAGGAAAGCGGAAAAGTAACGTACAAGGGAATACCTGTCGAATTCGACTTCATGGGCCTCTTCGATTGCGTCGCGACGTCCTATGCCGATTCGATTTTCACCAAAGTGGTCGCTCCCGTCCTGGGCGTCGTGCCAGCCGAAGGGAAGGCCATTAGCTTCTCCATCAAAGGGCTAAGCATGTTTCTCAGCCTCTCCAAACAAACGCTTGGAGAGTATGACCTCCAGAAGGAATTCAAGTCGATTGTTCACCACGTTGCGGCGACAGAACTGCGGTTTTACAAGAATTTGGATTCTCCCAGGAGGTCGCCCGATCATGCGAACTTGCTCGAAATCGTTTATCCGGGCAGCCAGTCGGATGTAGGAGGGGGATTTCGAGAGGGGGAGGATCAAAAGTCGGCGGAGTTGGCTCGTGTATCCGCGCGGAATATGCTCGATCGAGCTTGGGCGGCCGGCGTACCATTAAAGCCTCTTTCCCAACTTCGCCAAACGAATCCCGGCGTGGCACGCGAATTCGATTTTCAGAAGACTGTCAACGTGAACGGCAAGAACCTGACCGTCAACGACCTCTTCGCGGCCTACACGGCAATGCTACCGAAAGCGAACGGGCCGCTCGAAACGCATTTCGTCGAGCACCAGAAGCTGTTCGTGTCGTGGGCTCGTCACGTTCATGACCGCACGGCGCATGAAAGCACGGACAACAACCTGTTCATCAACACCGTGGACGCCGATGTCTACAACGCGGTCTTCCCGCACGGTGGCGGCTTGCCAAACTACGAAGGCCGGGACTGGTACTACAAGAGCCAGGAACCAAACTCCAAAGTCCCGCAGTTCACCTTCGGCGAACGCCGGACAGTCGACGACATTTCGGACAAGACCGTGCGCGCATTGGCCACCGCATGGGTGCACCCGCCGAAACTGTCGCCGGAAGTGATCGCGTTCTTCGACAACTTCGTTCACAACACGATCACGCGGCTCAACAACGTCGCGCTCGGCGACGGTGTATTCATGCAACTTCGCGAAATCGAGGAGAAGGGCTGGATGGCGCGCCAGACCGACACCGCGAAGGACTACGTGAAGAAAGTCCTCGGCAACGTGTCGAAGAACATCAAGGATGCGCAGGACGAATACGTCAGGCAGGTCACGTCCGGCCAGATTCCTCGCGGCGCGTCGATCGGCGATCTCTCCGGCGACTAAGCAGTACACACTGCTCCAATCAGCAAGCCCGCCCGGCCGCATACGCAGCCGGGCAGCACACACTGCCAACCCCGCGTCAGTTGTACCCGAGAATCGCCACCGCCGCGACATCCGGCCGATCGAGCGTCTTCCCGACGAGCGACGTCATCGGCTCCTGCAGCACGGCCTGATACGACGTCACGCGCGCCTCTTCCGATACGCCCGCTTCGTCCGATACCGGTTCGTCGAACGCATCGAAACCACTGAAAAACGCCGGTTGTTTCTGCGAAAAAGTCATCTCCACTCCTTTGATATGTCGTTGATGTTCTAGCTTGCCTGCTTCAACGTCGCCGCATGCACGGGCGCGCCGTCATGCGCGATCTCCGCACGCGCAAGCTGCACGCGCGTGCGCCGCGTGATGTGAATCACCGCGAACACGACCGGCGCAATCAGCAAGCCTTCCGCCAGCTCCGGATCGACCGGCAGGTTCATCACGTGCAGCGCCTTGAACGCCGCCGTCGCGAGCGACAGCACGTAGTACGAAATGGCCGCCACCGACAGCCCTTCGACCGCGTGCTGCAAATGAAGCTGATTGCGTGCGGTGCGCTCCATGCCCGCCAGCAGGCGCGTCACGTCCTTTTCCTGCGCGAGATTCACGCGCGTGCGCAGCAGGTCGACCGCCCGCGCGATCCGCGCGGCGATCTGCTCGTGGCGCGCCCACACGCTGCGGCACGTCTCCATCGCCGGCGCAAAGCGCCGTTCCATGAATTCGGCGATCGTCGGCATCCCTTCGATGCGCTCCTCGCGCAGTTCCTGGATGCGCGCCAGCACGAGCTTTTCGTACGCGCGCGACGCGCTGAAGCGCGCGCCCGATCCCGACAGCGATTCGACCCGCACCGCGAGATGCGTGAGCTTGACGAGCAGCGCCGCGTCGTCGCCGTCGGCACCGCTCGCGTCCATCCGCTGCATCAATCCGTGCAGCGCCGCGTGGATCTCGTCGAGCTCGCGGCTCATCCGGCGCGCGACGGGCAGCGCGAGCAGCGCCATCATCCGGTACGTTTCGATTTCGTAGAGACGCTGCAGCAGGCGGCCGCCCTGCTCCTCGCGGAAATCCTCGTCGACGACGAGAAAACGCATGAAGCCGTCGTCGCGCACATGCCAGTCGCAGAACACCTTGCCGCCGCCGAGCACGCTGCTGCCGACGAGCGCGGGCCCGTCGATCCAGCGGCGCAGGTCGCCGCAGACGAGCCGCGCGGCGTCGCCCGACAGCAGTTCCATCCGCACCGCGACGAAGCGGATGCCGGCGAGCCGCGCGAACCACGCGGCCGGAATGCCTTCGATCGCGAGATCGTCGAAATAGCCGGTGTCGCGGCGCGGCGCGACGAACGTGAAGGTCGAGAATTCGGTGTGGCGTTCCCACTTCAGGTGCCAACCGCACGGCGACTGCACCGCGTAGTGCGTCGCGCCTTCTTGCGGCGCGGCAATGCCCGTATCGCGGCACAGCGCGTGCAGCAGCGTTTCGTGGATGTCGGGCTGGCCGTCCGCATAGATCGCGTAATGCGTCAGCGACACGGCTTCGGCGAGCCGCAGGAACGGCCGGGCATGCAATTCCGCGGCCAGCGCGGCGCGCAACGGATGGTCCATCATCGATACACCATTTTCCCTGTTCGGTCCTGCACGCCGGATCAGCCGGCCTGACCGCCACGTCACCCTCGGGCGAAACGTCAGCGTGATCGCACTATGGCAGACACACAGCGACAATAAAAACGCATAATGCTGATCGTTACATTCAGTTTTACTGATAGCGATGAAGATGCTCGATCACGACGTACTCGCCACTGTCGTCGCCGTCGCGGAGACGGGCAACATGACCCGCGCCGCCGAGGCCGTGAACCGCTCGCAATCGGCCGTGAGCATGCAGATCAAGAGCCTGGAAGACGCGATCGGGCGGCCGCTGTTCGTGCGCAAGCCGCGCAGCATCGTGCTGACGCGCGAGGGCGAGGTGCTGCTGGGATTCGCCAGACGAATGCTGGCGCTGCGCGACGAGGCGTGGGCAGCCGTGGTGCGGCCGGAAGTGACCGGTAAAGTCGTGATCGGCGTGCCGGACGACTACGCGTCGTCGCTGCTGCCGTCGGTCTTGAAGAAATTCTCGGCGACCTACCCGAAGGTCGAGATCCAGGTGATCGGGCTGCCGAGCAGCGCGCTCGCGCCGCTGATCAAGGACGGCACCGTCGATCTCGTGTGCGGCACGCGCATCAAGGGGCTGTCCGGCGACTTCATCCGCCACGAGCCGATGGCGTGGGCCGCGATGACGAACGGGCCGCGCGTGTGGGAGGAGCGGCCGCTGCCGATCGCGGTGTTCATGCCGGGCAGCGTCGCGCGCGAGAACGCGATCCGCAGCCTCGAACGCGCGAAGCTGCCGTACCGCACCTCGTATGAAAGCCCGAGCCTGCTCGGGCTGCTCAGCATGGTCGAGGCCGGCCTCGCGGTCGCGCCGCTGGCGCGCTGCGCGATACCCGCGCAACTGTCAATGCTCGGGCGCTCGCACGGTCTGCCCGACCTGCCGCCGCTCGAACTGATCCTCGCGCGCAGCACGAAATCGAAGCGGCCGCCGTGCGACTTTCTCGCCGAGCAGTTGATGGAAGATCTGCAGCGGCAGACGGGGCAAACCGGCGACGCGTGATCAGCGCGTCGCACCAACAAACCCGGCCGCGTCCAGCGCCGCATTGACGTGCGCCGCGACCGCATCGACGAGTGCTTCAAGCGTATCGCCCCGCACGTGCCGGTGTTCCGGTGCGACGTGCTCGGCACGTTGCCAGCCCCACTGCGCACCCGACGCGACCGACAGCGTCGCGCCGAACCAGTTGCCGTTGTGGCGGCCGAAGATGCTCACGCGCCGCTCGTCCACATACTCCTGCTCAGGCAGATAGAGGCGAATCTCGACCGCGACCTGCCGGGGATCGTTGGCGCGCGCGGCCGGGCTGACCGCCGCTGCGAACACCTTGCCGATTCGCCAGGTCACGCAGGTCTCCCAAGCCGCGAGCGGGCCGCCGGCCACGTCGGCACGCTCGGTGTCGACCGACCACTGATGCCCGTGGGGCACGACGATCGCCTGATGCAGCAGCACTTCGGCCACGCGCACCGTCGTCACGAGTTGCCGCGCGAGCTGCTGGCCCGACGGCAGTGACGCCGTCCGCACGCGGCGGCTTGCCGGCCGTGCGACATGCACTTCTTCCGCGAGGTCCATGGACACTCCGTTATTCAGGATCAGCGCCGCGCACGACGCGGCGCACGAACGTTCGCCGCCGGCGGCTGACGAACAACACGGCAACCGGCGCTACGGCGGCGGATCAAAAAGCAATAAGGAACGAGCAACAATCGTTCCCCGGCTCACCCGGCCTTCGGTCCGACGCGCAATCGGCGCGCAACCGGCCCGATCACCGCATCGATTTGCTGCGCGATCAGCATGTGCAGCGTGAAATCCAGATCTTCCGGCGCGATGTCGAACTGCACGTGGATCACGTCGCGCACGGCGCGCGCGCTGACGACATACACACCGAGCGGGGAATGCAGCAACGCCGCGAGCCGGGCGCGCGCGCATTCGCCGGAGTCGGCCGTCAACGTGACGGGCAACTGCAGGCGCGGGCGCGGCGGCGGGAAAGGAATGACGTTGCGGCATGCGCCGGCGCGCAACCGGCGGCCGGCGACATCGAAGACGGGAACGGGATGAATAAAAGTCATGGGGCGGACGGAAGCCGTCTCGGCAGTTCGACACCTCCCCAGCTTAGAAGACAGCGCATAAACGTCGCGCAAAAAAACGGTGCGGCGGTGCAAAAAACGGCATGCGGGATGTAACCCGCCGCCGTCGGTCGGCCGGGATCGCGCCCCGGTCGCCCGGCTACGCGAATGCCTCGAGCGACGCGCGCCGCCGCTCGTCGACCATCGATTCGATCAGCGACACCAGATCGTTGGTCAGCGGATCGCAGATACCGGGCGAGCGATGCAGTTCGAGATCGGCCGCCGGCAGCGGCGGCAGCCCGTCCGCCTCGCCAAGCACGCGCCAGTTCTCCGGCAGCGTGCAGCGATCGATCATCGTCACGGCCGCACCGTGGTTTACCGCGATCTTGATACCTGTCGGGCTCTGGCTCGTATAGACGACGTGATACGGCCGCTCGGCCGTCGCGAGCGCCTGCAGCCCGCGCTGCCGGTAGCAGCACGTCTCGGGAAACAGCGCGAGCGGCACCGACGCATGCGGGCCGAGCGCGAAGTCCCGGTGCGCGGCCCACACGACGTCGTGACGGCCGAGCAGCCGCCCGCCCGCGTTCGGCCCGTGCCGCACGACGAGCGCGACGTCGAGCTCGCCGGCCTGCAGCCGTTCGAGCAGTTCGAGCGAGGTCCGGCATTGCACGTGCAGGCGAGCGCCCGGCCGCAGCGCATAGAACGACTTCAGCAGGTCGGGCAGCCACAGCTCCGCATAGTCCTCGGGCAGCCCGAAGCGCACGACGCCGCGGTCGCTGCTCGTCTGCTTCAGCGCGATGATCGCGTCGTTCTGCACCTGGATGATCCGCCGCGCGTGGATCAGGAAATTCTCGCCGTCGCGCGACAGTTCGAGCCGCCGGCTGTTGCGCATGAACAGGTGCGTGTCGAGCCGCTCCTCGAGCGTGCGGATGCGCAGGCTGATCGTCGACTGCGTGCGATGCAGCTGCCGGGCCGCCGCGGTGAAGCCGCCGCTTTCGACGACGGCGACGAATGCCCGGATCAGCTCGGGATCGAGCGAAGTCAGTTTCGACCAGTCGGGCCTCGAGAAAGCGCCGGGCCGCCCCGAGTTTTCCGCGCCGAAGGAAGTCCCGCTGAGGGCGTGCCCCGCTTGGGAGGGCTGGCGCAAAGCGTCAGGTTTCTCAATGGCAGCCATCGGAATTACTCGCTTTCGAAAAAGGAAGGGAAGACGAAAGATAGGGCTCGGAGTACGCCGATTGTTGTCCGGATGCGCGCGGCCCTCCAACCCCTGCCCGGGTATGACAAACCCGGAGCCGGCACGCGAACGCGCGCCCGTCTGCCCTGCCCCGCATGCCGTCGCGGCGGCGGCCGCAGGCCGCCCGGCGGGCGTTCGCGCGCCGGACCAAGGGCTTTTCCGGAGACAACGAAAACTCATGGCTCGATCAGAAAACATCGATTCACCGGCCGCGGCGCGGCCCACCACAATCGCCTCACACCAACCTCATCGACGAGACACCGCAATGACCGCATCCCAACCCAGGCAGCTCTACATCGGCGAAGGCTTCGAAGGCCCCGGCGTGAACCTCGCGCACATCAACGTGCTGGTCGGCCCGCGCAACGGCCCGGCCGGGCAGGCGTTCGCGACCGCACTCGCGACGCCGTCGGCCGGCCATGCGCCGTTCGTCGTGATCGCGCAGCCTGGCGTGCCGACCAAGCCGCTCACGCTGTACGTGAACAAGGCGCAGATCGCCGGCGACTTCCACGGCAATGCCACGTGGGGCGCGTCGCAGGCCGGCATCGCGAAGGCCGTGGCCGAAGCGCTCGAGAACGGCACGCTGCCGCCGGAAGCGGAGAACGACTGGGTCGTCGTGTCGGCGAACTGGGTCAACCCGCAGACCGACGATCTCGACGCCGTGTTCGAGAACAACTACCGCGCGTGCCGCAACGCGATCGTCGCCGCGATGGAAGGGCTGCCGCATCGCGACGCCGTGTTCGCCGCCGCGCGCGACGTGTCGAACCCGTTCTACACGCCGAAAAAGAACTGACGGACAACGCGCGGCCGGACAGGCCGCACCAGGAGGAAGCATGGAATACGTCCGCCTCGGCCAGTCCGGCCTGAAGGTGTCCCGCCTGTGTCTCGGCACGATGAACATGGGCACCCCCGAATGGAAGCCGTGGATCTTCGACGAAGCGCAGAGCGAGCCGATCGTGCGCCGCGCGCTCGACGCCGGCGTCAACTTCATCGATCTCGCGGATTTCTATTCGACGGGCGTCGGCGAGGAAGTGGTCGGCCGCATCCTGAAGCGCAACGCACGCCGCGAGGAGCTCGTCGTGACGACCAAGGTCGGCTACGACATGGGCAGTTATCCGAACGCGGGCGGCCATTCGCGCAAGCACGTGCTCGACGGCATCGACGGATCACTGAAGCGCCTCGGGATGGATTACGTCGACATCTTCATGCTGCATTTCTTCGACGTGAATACGCCCGTCGAGGAAACGATGAGCACGCTGCACGACATCGTGCGCGCGGGCAAGGCGCGCTACATCGGGGTCTCGACGATGTACACGTGGCAGTTCGCGAAGATCATGCAGGCGTGCGAGCGCAACGGCTGGGACAAGCCGATCAACATGCAGCTGCAGCTCAACCTCGCGTATCGCGAGGAAGAGCGCGAGATGGTGCCGTACTGCATCGACCAGGGCGTCGGCGTGTCGGTGTTCAGCCCGCTCGCGCGCGGCCTGCTGACTTGCGAGTCGCAATCGACGCGCAACCAGACCGACTTCTTCACCGCGCAGATGTACGGCGACACGTCGTCGCTCGCGATCGCCGCATCGGTCGCGAAGGTCGCGAAGCGGCGCGGCGTGCCGCCCGCGCAGATCGCGCAGGCGTGGGTGCTGAGCCGGCCCGGCATTGCCAGCATGCTAGTCGGCGCGGATTCCGTCGCGCAGTTCGACAGCGCGCTCGGCGCGCTCGAAACGCAGCTTAGCGAAGAAGAACTGCACGAACTGGAACGTAACTACACGCCGTGCGACCTGATCAACGACTACACGGCCGACAAGCGCATCGCGCGCGAGCCGCGCCCGGCGCAGGGCAGCTTCGCGGCAGACTGAAGGAACGAACACGATGAACGAATTTCTGAGAACCGGCCATTACATCGGCGGCGAATGGCACGAATCGCATGGCGCGAGCGATGCGACCTATCCGGTGCTGAACCCCGCGACCGGCGAGACGATCGCGAAGGTCGCGAAAGGCGGCGCCGACGACACGCAGCGCGCGATCGACGCGGCCGCCCACGCGTTTCCCGCATGGCGCGCGCTGACTGCCAAGGAGCGCGGCGCCCGCGTGAAACGCTGGGGCGAGCTGATGCTCGAACACCGCGATGCGCTCGCCGAGCTGCTGACGCGCGAACAGGGCAAGCCGCTCGCGGAAGCGCGCGGCGAGGTGGCCTATGCGGCGAGCTTTCTCGAATGGTTCGCGGAAGAAGCGAAGCGCATGTACGGCGACGTGATCCCGAGCCCGAAGCCGAACGCGCAGATCGTCGTCACGCGCGAGCCGGTCGGCGTCGTCGCGGCGATCACGCCGTGGAATTTCCCGCTCGCGATGATCACGCGCAAGGCAGGCCCCGCGCTCGCGGCCGGCTGCACGATGGTGCTGAAACCGTCCGAGGAAACGCCGCTGTCGGCGTTCGCGCTCGCGGTGCTCGCCGAGCGTGCGGGCGTGCCGGCCGGCGTGTTCAACGTCGTATCGGGCGACGCCGTCGCGATCGGCGAAACGCTGACGAGTTCACCCGTCGTGCGCAAGCTGTCGTTCACGGGCTCGACGCGGGTCGGCAAGCTGCTCGCGAAGCAGTCGGCCGACACGCTGAAGAAGCTGTCGCTCGAACTCGGCGGCAACGCGCCGTTCATCGTGTTCGACGACGCCGATCTCGATGCGGCGGTCGAAGGCGCGATCGCGTCGAAGTTCCGCAACACGGGCCAGACCTGCGTGTGCGTGAACCGCTTCCTCGTGCAGGACGGCGTGTACGACGCCTTCACGCGCAAGCTCGCGGACGCCGTGCGCACGCTGCGCGTCGGCAACGCGCTCGCGGGCGACGTCGACCAGGGACCGTTGATCAACGAAGCGGCGCTCGGCAAGGTCGAGCGGCACGTGGCCGATGCCACCGCGAAGGGCGCGCACGCGCTCATCGGCGGCAAGCGTCACGCGCTCGGCGGCACGTTCTACGAGCCGACCGTGCTGACCGGCATGACACCCGACATGCTGATCGCCGAAGAGGAAACCTTCGGCCCCGTCGCCGGCTGCTTCCGCTTCACGACCGAGGAAGAAGCCGTCGCGGCAGCCAACGACACGCCGTTCGGGCTGTCCGCGTACTTCTACACGCGCGACCTCGGCCGTGCGTGGCGCGTGTCAGGTGCGCTGGAAAGCGGGATGGTCGGCGTCAACGACGGGATCATCTCGACCGAAGTCGCGCCGTTCGGCGGCGTCAAGCAATCGGGGCTCGGCCGCGAAGGCTCGAAGTACGGCCTCGACGAATACGTGGAACTCAAGTACACGCTGATGGCCGGCCTCGGCCGCTGACACCCCCGCCCACGCCCGCCCGGGCGACTGCGCCGCGCGCCGCCCGGCCGCGCGGCGCTTCACACGGCTTCGCGGCGGCATCCGCCGCCCGCGCGCCGCACGCATAACAATTCCGGAGGCAGCTTGACTCAAGCCAACGTTCAATCCGGCACGGCGCACGCCCTGCAGTTGCCGCGCGGCGCCGATGCGCCGCAGCGCCCCGTCGCGCTCGACGACGTGCCGCTCTGCCGTTTCCACGTGAAGATCGCCGGCCTCACGTTCGGCGCGCATTTCACCGAGGGCTACACGCTCGGCACGATCGGCTACGCGCTGGCCGCGCTCGGCCGGCAGATGCCGATCGACGCGTTCTGGATGGGGATGATCGGCAGTTCGGCGCTGATCGGCATCTTCTTCGGCAGCCTCGTGTTCGGCTGGCTGTCCGACCGGATGGGCCGGCAGAAGATCTTCCTGACGAGCTTCGTGATCATCACGGCGGCCGCCTTCGCGCAGTTCTACGTGAGTTCGCCGCTCGAACTGTGCGTGCTGCGCGTGCTGATCGGCTTCGGGATGGGCGGCGACTTCACGGTCGGCCATGCGATCCTCGCCGAATTCTCGCCGCGCAAGCAGCGCGGTGCGCTGCTCGGTTCGTTCAGCGTGATCTGGACGATCGGTTATGTCGCCGCGAACGTGCTCGGCCTCGCGTACAGCGACGCCACGCCCGACGCATGGCGCTGGCTGCTCGCGTCGGCCGCATTGCCCGCGCTGATCGTACTGGTGCTGCGCATCGGCACGCCCGAATCGCCGCGCTGGCTGCTCGGCAAGGGCCGCGTGCAGGAGGCCCGCGCGATCGTCGCGAAGCATTTCGGGCCGCACGTGATGCTCGACGGTTCGACCGAACCGCATGCGCACGGCGGTTTCGCCCGGCTGTTCCACCGCGACCTGATTCGCCGGACGATGTTCAATTGCGCGTTCTTCGTGTGCCTCGTGATTCCGTATTTCGCGATCTACACGTTCCTGCCGACGATCCTGAAGACGATCGGCCTCGCCGAAGGCTTCGGCGCCGATCTGCTGCTGAACGGCTTCCTCGTGCTCGGCGCACTGATCGGCATCTGGCTGACGATCCGGCTGTCGCGGCGCGGTTTCCTGATCGGCTCGTTCGCGGTCACGTGCGCGTCGCTTGTCGCGCTGGCAGTACTGCCGTCGTCGGCGGCCGTCGCGATGATCGTCGCGTTCGCGATCTTCACGCTGACGATGTCGGCGTTCAGCAACCTCGTCGGCGTGTTCCCGCCCGAGTGCTTTCCGACCGAAGTGCGCGCGAGCGGGGTTGGCCTCGCGATCGCGTGCAGCCGGCTCGGTTCGGCGATCGGCACGTTCCTGCTGCCGGTCGGCATCGTGACGCTCGGGTTTCACGCAACGATGTTTGCGTTGGCGGGCGTGTTGCTGGTCGGGATGATCGTGTCGATCGCGTGGGCGCCGGAGACCAAGCATCTGACGCTGGAGCAGGCGTCGGGGCATTGATGACGGGAGGCGGGCTGCATGCAGGCCCGCCTCGTCGCCCCGACCGTAAAACAGGCGAGACAGTCGGCAGCCGCGCGTTCGAACTGGCCATTCGGCGGACTCGGCACACCGGATTCGCGGCGATAAGCTGGGGCTTTCCGCTTCTCGTCAGCCACCATGCCCGCCCACCCTGTCGATCTCAGTCATACGCTACCTTACGAGGCAACGTTCTTCGACGATCGGCTGACGATCGAACGAAACGATCTGGACATCCCCGCATTGCTTGGCATTGACCACGACGTTTCCGATGCGTTGCTCGTCTCGTTATGCGGAGCGCCGGCCGGGTCGGATGTCCAGGCCTACCTCGACAGCGCCGGTAAATTGACATTCGCCGTCACCCACCCGACGTTGATCCGATCGGAAAACCGGATATCAGTATTCCGAACCGCCGATATGCGCGTGCTCGAACTCCGTGCAATCGATCTGGCCGACGGTGCGGTCGCCGGACTCGGCGCGGCAATGCTCTGGAGAATCGTTCGGGCGTGTGATACGTTGGGCATTGTCCGGATCGGCGCTTTGGCGATGGGCGGCCGCAAATCACCGCCACAACCCGGCGGCCCACGGCTCCACGGATACTACGCATGGCCGAGATTCGGCTTCGATGCGCCCATTTCCGGCGTGCATGCAGACGAAGCTGCCCTGTTCCAGTATTTCCAGGGATATCCGGTCGGGTTGGCCGATGGATCGCTTCGATCCCTGCGGACGCTCTATGCAACCCGGTTCGGGCGAGACTTCTGGCGAGTCGCCGGCTCACATCGATGGATGACATTCGACGTTGCGCCGAATGGCGCATCCGTGTTGACACTGCGGGATTACCTGATCGAGAAGAGGATTTACAGATGACGGAAAAGCACAGCCCGATCACCGGATTCCGGATCGCACGATCGGCGGCGCGCAGTCGCCTGATTCGCGGGAATCGTCTTGTCTGGCGCCCGGAAGCGAGGCGACTTCTTGAAGAACTCCTCGCGAGCGAACTCCGTCGCAGTCTCGCGCGTACGCTCGCCGTCGGGCCAGCGGCACGGCCAATCGATGAGCCGGCACCCCCGCTGCCGAGAACAGTCTTCAACGTGGGACGCATCGATCCGTCGAAGTGCAAGTTGCCCATCATTTCGGAAGCCGAAGCCAGAGCCGTCGGAGGCCGGGAAACGTTCATTCATTTCGGCCTCGACCCGGATCTGTACTCCGAAATGAGTGACACTCTCTGACAGATTGGAGGATCGCCGTGTGAACGACCAACGAACCTCGTCGTCGTGATCGACACCGCATTGCGATCCGAAGCTCCACGTCCATGCCCCTACCCCTTCCTCGCCGCCTGCTCCCGCAACCACGCGGCGAATGCGCGCACCGGCTCGACCGCGACGCTCTCCGGCTCGATGTCGAGCCAGTACCCGAACGGCCCGATCGGCTGCACCGGCGACAGCCGCACCAGGCTGCCCTCGCCGATCTCCTCCTCGATCATGTTCAGATCGACGACCGCCAGCCCCGCGCCCTTGCGCGCCGCGCGGATCGCCTGTTCGAGCGTCGAGAACTCGATGCCGTCGCCGATCCGCGCTACCGGCACGCCCGCCTGCTCGCACCAGTCGGCCCACAGCGTCAGGCGCTTGCCCTCGTGCAGCACATGCAGCGACGGCAGCCGGCCGAGCAGCACGTCGAGCGCGTCGCCGCGATAACGCGGCGCGCCGACCAGCGCATGCCGCTCCATCATCAGCAGCTCCGATTGCATCCCCGCCCGCGCCGCACGCCCGAAACGGATGTGGCAATGGCAATCGTCGGCCGGCTCGGTGCGGATCGACAGCTCGACGTCCGGCAGCGCCTCCGCGAGCGTGCCGAGCCGCGGCGAAAACCACTGCGTCGCGAACGTCGGCGGCAGCGACACCGTGAGGCGCCGCTTCGCGCCCGGCCGCGCAGCAGCGACTTCGCCGACGCCGCGCTCGATCGTGTCGAACGCCTGCCCGATGAACGGCAGCAGGCGCTGGCCGGCATCGGTCAGGCGCACGCCCTTGTGGTCGCGCTCGAACAGGCGCGCGCCGAGCGCTTCCTCGAGCAGCCGGATCTGCCGGCTGACCGCCCCTTGCGTCACGCACAGCGAGACCGCCGCGCGGTTGAAGCTCAGGTGACGCGCGGTCTCCTCGAAAAATCGCAGCGCGATCAACGATGGCAGGCGTCGCATGATGTGTGTTCCTCTCTTTCGTGTTGCTGCCGGCCAGCCCCGCCGGCCAGCCCGCGGGCAGCTTTATCGCAGAAAAGCGCGTCGACCGTCAGACCGTGAAAACCCCGAGGTCCGGCGCACGGGCCCGGCCATCCGCCGTGGCATCCATCGTCCCCGCCTCGCCGGCCTCCCGCCTACAATAAGCATCCCGCACCAACAACGACCCTGCCCCGTGAGACGCAAGATGCCGGCGCTCAATGCGCTGAAAGCCTTCGAGATGGCCGGCCGCACCGGCAGCTTCACGCGCGCGGCCGAACTGCTCAACGTGACGCAGAGCGCGGTGAGCCGCCAGGTCCGCCAGCTCGAAGGCCAGATCGGCGAAACCCTGCTCGAGCGCCGCCATCACCAGCTCGAACTGACGGCGGCCGGCCGCGTGCTGCTGCGCGCGCTGCAGCAGTCGTTCGACAAGATCGAGCTGACCGTGCACAGCCTGCAGGAAAAAACCCACCTGAACCGCCTGCGCGCGAACGTGCCGCCCACCTTTGCCGCGCGCTGGCTGATGCCGCGCCTCAGCCGGCTACGCGACGCGCATCCCGAATTCGAACTCAGCCTCACGACGCGCATTCACGACAGCCTCGGCGAATCGCGCGTGCTCGACTGCGCGATCCGGTTCGGCGACGGCGAATGGGACGGCTTCGACAACGCGCTGCTGATGCAGGAGCAGCATATCGCCGTCTGCGCGCCCGCGCTGTATGCGCGGTTGCGACAGGACGGCGCGCCGATCGACCTGAACCGTTTCACGCTGCTGCACGTGCTCGCGACCGACGACCAGCGCTACCAGACCTGGCAACACTGGCTGAAGGCGGCCGGCATCGCCGACGTCGACACGCGCGGCGGCTACGAATTCGACCTGCTCGACCATGCGATCCGCGCGGCGATCGACGGCCTCGGGATCACGATCGCCGACCGCCACATGGTCGCGCGCGAACTCGCGACCGGGCAGCTGATGCAGGTGCTCAACGTGCATGTCGACGGCCACCAGTCGTACTGGTTCGTCACGCGCCCCGAGCAGACGAACCTGCCGCACATCGTGCAGTTCCGCGACTGGCTGCAGCAGGAAGTGTGGCTCGCGAAACGCCACCTCGAACCGTCGTCGCCGCTGCCGCAGGTGCCGCTGCCGTAACGCGCCTCCGCGCCGATCGGCGCCTGCGGGCGACACCTTACCGGCTCCCGCGCCCGTCCGCATTCGGACCAGTCGGAAAATGCGGGCCCGCCGCCGCCCGCTCCCCGTCCCGCCACCGCCGCACCGGCCTTGCCGGACGGGCGATTCCGGCCGATTCGCCGAGTAACGTGCGTTTTTCTCATACCCGACGCGAAAATAAGTCGTTTGTCGTGCACTAAACGCATGAACAGAATGGCCTCTGTCCCGTTACGCGCGTTTCGCCACCCGAAGCGATCCGCCCGCATCCATCGGAGGAGCCTCTTGATGCGCACCGAACGCAACTACGTGAATGGCCGTTTTGTCGCCCCGGAAAGCGACGCGTTCATCGTCGTCCACAATCCCGCCACCGAAGCGCCGTTTGCGCGCGTGCCGGCCGCGACGCCGGCCGCGGCACTCGCCGCCGTCGACGCCGCGGCCGCCGCGCAAAAGGCGTGGCGCAAGCTGCCGAGCGCCGAGCGCGCAACCTTCCTGCACAAGCTCGCCGACGCGCTGACCGCGCGCGCGCCGCAGATCGGCGCGGCGCTCGCGCAGGAGTCCGGCAAGAGTGTCGAGGACGCGTCGAACGAAGCCGTCTACGCGGGCCAGATCACGCGCTACCACGCGGAATGGGCGCGCCGGATCGAGGGCGAGATCATCCCGAGCGACACGCCCGACGAGAACCTGTTCCTGCAGCGCGAGCCGATCGGCGTCGTCGCGTGCCTGATCCCGTTCAATTTCCCCGTCTACACGCTGCTGCGCAAGGTCGCGCCCGCGCTGATCGCCGGCAACACCGTGGTCGTGCGGCCGAGCAACCACACGCCGGTATCCGCGTTCGAGATTGCGAAGGCTGTCGACGAAGCCGGCTTCCCGCCGGGTGTCGTCAACATCCTGACGATGGACCACGCGACGGCCGAGGCGCTGTGCACGCATCCGGCGGTCGGGATGATCACGCTGACCGGCAGCGTGAACGCGGGCCGCAAGGTGCTCGACTACTGCAAGGCGAACATCGCGAAGCCGTCGCTCGAACTCGGCGGCAAGACGCCCGCGATCATCGAGCCCGACGCCGACCTCGAACGCGCGGCCGCCGCGCTCGTCGCGTCGAAAACCACGCACTGCGGCCAGCTCTGCACGGCCATCGAGCGCGTGTACGTGCACGACAGCGTGCACGATCGTTTCGTCGCACTGCTGAAGGAAAAGATGACCGCCGTGCGCAGCGGCGACCGCGCGGCCGATCCGTCGAACATGGGCCCGCTCGTCAGCGCGTCGGCACGCGCGCACATCCACGGGATGGTCGAACGCGCGATCGCGGCCGGCGCGACGCTCGAAACCGGCGGCGCGATCCCCGACGGCCCCGGCTTCTTTTATCCGGCCACGCTGCTGACCGGCTGCCGGCAGGACATGGAGATCGTGCAGGAGGAAACCTTCGGCCCGATCATGCCCGTGCTGCGCTACACGACGATCGACGAAGCGATCGCGCTCGCGAACGACCACCAGTTCGGGCTGTCGTCGGTGCTCTACACCGAGCACTACCGCACCGCGATGACCGTCGCGAACGCGATCGAGGCGGGCGAGCTGTACGTGAACCGCACGCCGGCCGATCCGTACCAGGGTTTCCACGCCGGCTGGAAACGCTCGGGCCTCGGCGGCGACGACGGCAAGCACGGGATGCTCGAATTCACGCAGACGCGCCTCGTCGTCATGAAGTACTGACGCAGCAAGGCCGACGCGCCGTTTCCGGCGCGCGCATCCCGACACCACGCCGCGCGCGCCGCCCCTGATCCGATCACACACATAAAAAATCTGCAGACCTCCGCTTGAAGGAAGTCTGATGGAGGAAGACATCATGCCGACCCAACCGTCGACGCCCGCCGCGTCACTCGCGTTGCAAGACAAAGCGCACGACGCACACGCGTCGCACGACTCGCGCGCGCAGCGCTACCTGCAACTGCTGCTGCTCGTGATCGCCGCGGGCGCAATCTACCCGATGCTGTACCTGCGGCAGGTGTACCAGCCGACCATGCTGCAGTTCTTCCGTATCGACGACGTGCAGCTCGGCTACCTGTACTCGTCGCTCGGCACGATCTTCCTCGTCAGCTACCTGCCGAGCGGCTGGCTCGCCGATCGGCTGTCGCCGCGCTGGCTGATCTGCTTCTCGCTGCTCGCGACGGGCGTGCTCGGGCTCGTCTATGCGACCGGGCCATCGTTCGACATGCTGGTGCTGATCTTCGGCGGCTGGGGGCTGACCACCGGCCTCACGTTCTGGGCAGCCGTGATCAAGCGCGTGAACATGATCGCGGGCTCCGACGAACAGGGCCGCTTCTTCGGCCTGCTCGACGGCGGCCGCGGGCTCGTCGAGGCGCTGCTCGCGACGATCGCGATCACGCTGTTCGCATACGTGACGCAAGCGCACGGCGGCACCGACGCGGCCGGCTTCAGGCTCGTCGTGCACCTGTACGCGTTCTTCTGCATCGCGCTCGGCGTGCTGCTTGCGCTGGTGAAAGACCCGGCGCGCGCGGGCGACCGTGCAGCGGCCACGAAGCGCCGCGCCGGCAATGCGCTGGCCGACCTGAAGACGCTCGCGGCAATCCCCGAGCTGTGGCTCGTCGCGGCGATCGTGTTCTGCGGCTACCAGGTGTTCTGGGCAACCTACAGCTTCTCGGCGTACCTGCACGAAGGCAATTTCGGGCTCAGCGCGACGGCGGCCGGCTTCATCACGACGCTCAAGCTGTGGATGCGCCCCGTCGGCGGCATCGGCGGCGGTTTCCTCGGCGACCGCATCTCGAAGGTCTCCGTGCTGTTCTGGGCGCTCGTGCTCGCGGCGCTGTCGCTCGTCGGGCTGATCGCCGCACCGCCGCACAGCCCGCAGGCGATGCTCGTCGTGCTCGTGCTGTTCATCGGCATCCTCACCTACGCGGTTCGCGGCCTGTACTGGTCGCTGCTCGACGACTGCAAGGTGCCGACGCATTGCGCCGGCCTCGCGATCGGCCTGATCTCGGTGCTCGGTTATTCGCCCGACGTGTTCGTGCCGCTGATCAACGGCTACGTGACGCAAACCTACCCCGGCGCGCACGGCTACCAGCTCTATTTCGGCTACATCGCGGCCGTCGCGCTCTGCGGCGCGGGCGCCGCCGCGTTCCTCAAAGTCCGCCTCAACCGAATCAAGGAGTCCGCATGAAGATCGTTTCGCTCGAAACCCATATCGTCGCCGTGCCGCCGCCGCATATCGGCGGGATGTACTGGATCTTCGTGAAGCTGAAGACCGACGACGGGATCGAAGGCGTCGGCGAGATCTATTCCGCGACCTTCCACCCGAAGGCGATGGGCCCGATCATCGACGACGTGTTCGACCGCTACCTGCTGAACCACGACCCGCACCACGTCGAGCGGCTGTTCCGCCAGACCTATTCGAGCGGCTTCACGCAGCGGCCAGACCTGACGATGATGGGCGTCGTCAGCGGCCTCGAGATGGCATGCTGGGACATCATCGGCAAGGCCGCGGGCAAGCCCGTGTACGAACTGCTCGGCGGGAAAATCCACGAGCGGCTGCGCTCGTACACGTACCTGTACCCGAAGAACGCGAAGGGCGAGTACGACTACGACGACCCCGATCTCGCCGCCGAATGCGCGGCCGAGAACGTGAAGCTCGGCTTCACGGCCGTCAAGTTCGACCCCGCCGGCCCGTACACCGCTTACTCCGGCCACCAGTTGTCGCTCGAAGTGCTCGACCGCTGCGAGCTGTTCTGCCGCAAGGTGCGCGAGGCCGTCGGCAGCAAGGCCGACCTGCTGTTCGGCACGCACGGGCAGATGGTGCCCTCGTCGGCGATCAGGCTTGCGAAGCGGCTCGAGAAATACGACCCGCTGTGGTTCGAGGAACCCGTGCCGCCCGGGCAGGAAGAAGCGATCGCCGAAGTCGCGAAGCACACGTCGATTCCGATCGCGACCGGCGAGCGCCTGACGACCAAGTACGAATTCCACAAGCTGCTGCAGGCGGGCGGCGCGTCGATCCTGCAACTGAACGTCGCACGCGTGGGCGGCCTGCTCGAAGCGAAGAAGATCGCGACGCTCGCCGAAGTGCACTACGCGCAGATCGCGCCGCACCTGTACAACGGGCCGGTCGGCGCGGCCGCGAGCATCCAGCTCGCGACCTGCACGCCGAACTTCCTGATCCAGGAAAGCATCATGACGTGGGGCGGCTTTCATTCGGACGTCGTGAAGACGCCGATCCGCTGGGAAGACGGCTACATCATCCCGTCGAACGAGCCGGGCCTCGGGATCGAGCTCGACATGGACGTCGTGCGCCGTCACACGCCCTACACGGGCGAACGGCTGCACCTGCAGATGGGCGAGACGCCCGTCGACGTGAAGAATCTCGCTCCCGCGAAGGGCTGAGCGCAAAGGAAGCGACATGACCTACGACTACATCATCGTCGGCGCGGGCTCGGCCGGCTGCATCCTCGCGAACCGCCTGAGCGAATCGGGCCGGCACTCGGTGCTGCTGCTCGAAGCGGGCGAGCGCGACGCGTCGTTCTGGTTCAAGGTGCCGGTCGGCTTCACGAAGACCTACTACAACCGCCGCTACAACTGGATGTACTACAGCGAGCCCGAAGCGCAGCTCGCCGGGCGCAAACTGTACTGCCCGCGCGGCAAGGTGGTCGGCGGGTCGGGCTCGATCAATGCGATGGTCTACGTGCGCGGCCAGCGCAGCGACTACGACGACTGGGCGAACGCCGGCAATCCGGGCTGGGCATACGACGACGTGCTGTCGTACTTCCGCAAGCTCGAAACCCACGCGGCCGGCGCAACCGATCCGCAGCATCACGGCGCGACGGGGCCGATCCACATCACGTCGATGAAGGCCGACGTGCATCCGATCGTCCACGAGTTCCTGAAGGGCTGCGGGCAGCTGAACCTGCCGCGCACCGACGACTTCAACGGCGCGCAGTTCGAAGGTGCAGGCATCTACGACCTGAACACGAAGCACGGCGAGCGCTGTTCGAGCAGCTTCGCGTACCTGCGGCCCGCACTGGGCCGCGCGAACCTCACGCTGCGCTCGGGCGTGCTCGTGCGGCGCGTGACGTTCGACGGCACGCGCGCGACCGGCGTGGTCGTGGCGGGCGAGCATGGCGATGAATCGCTCGTCGCCGCGTGCGAAGTGATTCTCGCGGCCGGCGCGGTCGATACGCCGAAGCTGCTGCAACTGTCGGGCGTCGGCGATCCGGCGCTGCTCGCGCGCCATCGCGTGCCGCTCGTGCAGGCGCTGCCGGCGGTCGGCCGCAACCTGCAGGACCACCTGTGCGTGAGCTTCTACTTCAAGGCGAACCGGCCGACGCTGAACGACGAGATGGGCACGCTGCTCGGCAAGCTGAAGATCGGATTGCGCTACCTGCTGACGAAGCGCGGCCCGCTCGCGATGAGCGTGAACCAGGCCGGCGGCTTTTTCCGCGGCTCGGGCGACGTACCGGAGCCGAACCTGCAGCTCTACTTCAACCCGCTGTCGTACCGGATTCCGAAGAGCGACCGCGCGAGCATCAAGCCCGAGCCGTATTCGGGCTTCCTGATCGCGTTCAACCCGTGCCGGCCGACAAGCCGCGGCACGATCGAGATCGCGTCGAACCGCGCGGAAGAGGCGGCGAAGATCCGCATCAACGCGCTGACCACGCAAAAGGATCTCGACGAGGCCGTGCAAGGCAGCAAGATGATCCGTTCGCTGATGCGCGCGCCGGCGCTGAAGTCGATGACCGTCGGGGAAATCTCGCCGGGCCCGCAGGTCGACTCCGACGAAGCGATGCTGCAGTACTTCCGCGAGCAGTCGGGTTCGATCTACCACCTGTGCGGATCGTGCGCGATGGGGCCCGATGCGGCGACGTCGGTCGTCGATGCGTCGCTGCGCGTGCACGGGTTGCAGGCGCTGCGGATCGTCGATGCGTCGGTGTTTCCGAACATCACGTCGGGCAACATCAACGCGCCGACGATGATGGTCGCGGAGAAAGGCGCGGATCTGATTCTGGCGGATGCGTTGCGCGGCGACGCGACCGACGTGCAGTCCGGCCAACGGGAAGCTATCGCGCACTGACGCGACAGCTGCAAGCGAAACAGGGGCAACGACGAAAGACGGCGCACCGCTCATCGCGGTGCGCCGTCTTTCGTTCGGCGCTGCGCCGGCGCGTCGCCGAACACCTGCACGATGTGATCGATCATCGCGCTCATGCGTGCGGTATGCCGCAAGTCCTTGTGCGTCACCATCCAGACTTCGTAAGGACGCGCACCGGTACAGGCCGGCCACACGCGCACCAGCCCGTCGCGCTCCGCGATCGGCACCGGGAGCTCGCCGAGCCCGAGCCCGGCGCGCACCGCGGCGCGCAGCATCAGGTTCGAATTCAGCCCCGACACGATCCGTCCCGCGCGGACCGGCTCGCCAACCATCGTGAGCAGTCCGTGCATCTGCAGGTGCGGCAGGAAGCACACGACGTCGTGACCATCGAAGCCGGTGCCGGGCACCGGCTCGCCGTACCGTTCCAGATAGTCCGCCGATGCGTATAGCCCCGTCGGCCAGGCGGCGAGCCGGCGCGTGAGCAGATCGGGATTGTCGGGCTTGATCGTCCGGATCGCGATGTCGGCCTCGCGCTTCGCGAGGTTCTCTACCTGCGTCGACGTGTTGAGCAGCACGCGCACATCCGGATGCTCGTCGTGCAGGTTGCGGATCGCCCCCATCACGAACTCGAGCCCGATCGTATCGGTCGTCGTCACGCGCACGTCGCCCGCGAGGCGCCGGTCGACGCCCTGGGTCTGCCGCACGAGATCGATCGCCGATTGCTCCATCTTCTCCGCGTTCCGCAGCGCCACCTCGCCCACCGCAGTCGGCACGTACCCGACGGACGTGCGCAGAAACAGCGTTGCGCCAAGCGCGCGCTCGAGCGCCGCGAGCCGCCTGCCGACCGTCGCCTGGTCGAGCCCCACGACCCGCGCAGCGCCGCGCAGGCTGCGTTCCCGGTAGATGGCAAGAAAAATCCGGGTGTCATCCCAGTTCAAGGGCGTTCTCCCTATGTGATGCAAATCTGCATCTGTGGTCTTGAAAATCGCTGCGCGAATTCATCACCCCGCAAGCCTATACTTTTTTCACCGACCACTCACCTGTCTGTTGCGAGGCAAACATGTCCGATACACGCTCCCCCCTTCCCGCCGACATGGCGGCAGTCGAAATCACCCGCCCCGGCGGCCCCGAAGTCCTGGCGACGACACGGCGCCCCGTGCCGCGGCCGAACGCCGACGAAGTGCTGATCCGGATCCACGCCGCCGGCGTGAACGGCCCGGACGTGCTGCAACGCAAGGGGTTCTACAGCCCGCCGCCCGGCGCGTCCGACATTCCGGGCCTCGAGATCGCGGGCGAAGTCGTCGCGATCGGCGAGGCCGTGCGCGGTTTCGTCCCGGGCGACCGGGTAAGCGCGCTGGTGACGGGCGGCGGTTATGCGGAATACGCGGTCGCCCATCATCTCGCGACGATGAAGCTGCCGCCCGGCCTCGACATGATCGAAGCCGCGGCGATGCCGGAAACGTTCATGACGGTCTGGCTGAACCTGATTCAGCGCGGGCGGCTGCAGGCGGGCGAATCGGTGCTGATCCACGGCGGCGCGTCGGGCATCGGCACCGCCGCGACGATGATCGCGAAGGCAATGGGCGCGTCGACCGTCATCACGACGGTCGGCTCGGAAGCGCATCGCGCCGCGAGCCTGCGGCTCGGCGCGGATCACGCGGTCCATTACCGCGAGCAGGATTTCGTCGCCGAAGTCGACGCCATCACCGCGGGCAAGGGCGTGGACGTGATCCTCGACATCATTGCGGGCGACTACGTGGCGCGCAATTACCGGGCCGCGGCAATGAACGGACGGATCCTGCAGGTCAGCGCGCTCAACGGGCCGGCGAAGGAGCTCGACGTGTGGCCGATGATGACCAAGCGCCTCACGCACATCGGTTCGACGCTGCGCTCGCGCTCGCCCGAGGAGAAGGGCGCGATCATCGCCGAACTCGAACGGCACCTGTGGCCGCACGTCGAGGCCGGCACGGTCAGGCCGCAGGTGTTTCGAACCTTCCCGCTCGAGGACACGCGCGACGCACACGTGCTGATCGATTCGGGCGTCCACATCGGCAAGATCGTGCTGACGACGGCCGCGCACCGCGCGGCCTGAGCGGGGTGACGCGTATCAGTTCACGCTCGACCGCTTCTCCACGAACCTTCTCACGTAATCATCCGCCGGCCGCGACAGGATATCGTCCGGCGTCCCGACCTGCACGAGCGCGCCGTCGCGCAGGATCGCGATCCGGTCGCCGATCCGTAATGCCTCGTCGAGATCGTGCGTGATGAACACGATCGTCTTGGAAAGCGTCGCCTGCAGTTCGAGCAACTGATCCTGCATCTCGGTGCGGATCAGTGGGTCGAGCGCGGAGAACGCCTCGTCCATCAGCAGCACGTCGGTATCGGCGGCCAGCGCGCGCGCGAGGCCGACGCGCTGCCGCATCCCGCCCGACAACTCGTCCGGATAGTGATCGGCATAGCCGTCGAGCCCGACCTTCGTCAGCCAGTTGCGCGCCGCGTCGGCCGCGTCGTGCCGCTTCTCGCCGCGCGTGCGCAGCGCATACGCGGCGTTGTCGAGCACGGTCTGGTGCGGCAGCAGCCCGAAGTTCTGGAACACCATGCTGACCTTGAAGCGGCGCAGCTCGCGCAGCCCGTGCGCATCGAGCTTGATCACGTCGCTGCCGTCGATCACGATCTCGCCGGCCGTCGGCTCGATCAGCCGGTTGAAGTGCCGCACGAGCGTCGACTTCCCGGAGCCCGACAGTCCCATGATTACGAAGATCTCGCCCGACTCGATGCCGAGGCTCACATCGTTGAGCCCGACGTTGCAGCCCGTTTCGGCCAGCACCTCGGCCTTGCGCTTGCCGGCCCTCAGCAGGTCGAGCACGCGCGCATGCGCGGCCTGCGGCCCGAACAGCTTGTACACGTGTTTGACGTCGATGGTCGCCATGTCTGCCTCCGTTCCTATGCGCGCGACGATTGCGTCGCCTGATTCGAATCGACGCCCGGCGACGACGCCTTGCGCGGCAACCGGTACGGCACGCGCGATGCGCCCTTCTGCCGGCGCTGCTGCGCGAGCCGCCGCCGTGCACGCCGCTCCTGGCCGAAGCCCTGGCTGATCCGGTCGATCACGATCGCCAGGATCACGATCGCGAGGCCGGCCTGCGTGCCCTTGCCGACGTCGAGCGTCTGGATGCCCGCGAGCACGTCCTCGCCGAGCCCGCGCGAGCCGATCATCGACGCGATCACGACCATCGACAGCGCCATCATCGTCGTCTGGTTGATGCCGGCCATGATGCTCGGCCGCGCGAGCGGCAACTGCACGTTGACGAGCAACTGCCAGCGCGTCGTGCCGAACGCGCGCGCGGCTTCCGTCACGTCCGGATCGACCTGGCGGATGCCGAGATCGGTCAGGCGGATCAGCGGCGGCAGTGCGTAGATGATCGTCGCGAGGATCGCGGGCACCTTGCCGAGGCCGAACAGCATCAGCACCGGAATCAGGTACACGAAGCTCGGCAGCGTCTGCATCACGTCGAGCACGGGCAGCAGCATCCGGCGCAGCCACGCGCTGCGCGACGCGAGGATGCCGACCGGCACGCCGATCGCGACCGACAGCACCGTCGCGACGAGCATCAGCGCGAGCGTCTGCATCAGCTTGTCCCACAGGCCGAAGCAGCCGATCGCGTAGAGCAGCAGCATGAAGAGCACGCCGAGGCCGATGCGGCGCGTCGCATTCCACGCGATCGCGCCGACGACCAGCAGCACGAGCCACGGCGGCGCCACGCGCAGCGCGCCTTCGAGCGGCACGAGCAGGTAGCGCAGCAGCAGCGTGCTGAAATGATGGAAGTTGTCGCCGTACTGCGCGACGAACGTCTCGAGCGCGCTGTTGACCCAGTCGGCGATCGACAGGTGCAGAAAGAAGCCGTTCATCATGGTTCTCCGTCGCGCCGCGAAGGCGCGTGACGGCGGCGGCGGACGCGGGCCCGACGCCGCGCGCAGGTTACGCGCCCTTCAGGCTGCCGGCGATCTTCTGCGCGACATCGGCCGGCACCCACTGCTTCCACATGTCCGGGCGGGTCTTCAGGAACTGCGTGGCCATCGCCGCGCCGTCGATCTTCTTCGTCGTCATCTCGAGGATCGTCTGGTTCAGGAAGTCCATCGGAAAGCGCACCTTCCCGAATACGCCGACGAGATCGGGGTTCGCGTCGGCGAACGGCTTCGACACGCCGACCGTCAGCCGCGACACCATGTACGACGACGCACACTGGTGCGTGCTGCTCTCGTCGCGCAGCGTCTTCCAGCATGCTTCGTTATAGGCCGGCATCTTCAGCGCGGCGAACTTGTATTTCGCCATCAGCGCGGCCGGGCCCCAGTAATAGAACACGATCGGCGCGCCGCGCTGGTATGCGGACGCGATCGCCGCGTCGAGCGCCGCACCCGTGCCCGGATGGAAGTTCGTATACGTCTGGTCGAGCTTCAGCACGCGCAACAGGCGCGAGTTCACGCGCTCGCAGTCCCAGCCCGTCGGGCAGTTCAGGAAGCGGCCCTTGTCCGGTTCCTCCTCGTCGGCGAACACCTGCTTGTATTTCGGCAGATCGTCGACCGACACGAGCCCCGGCGCGACCGGCTTGATGTGGCGCGCCGGATCGCCTTTCACCACGTATTCGGGCACGAACCAGCCTTCCGTCGTGCCGCCCGGCAGCGTGTCGCCGATCAGCTTCACGGCGCCCGACGAGACAGCCTTCGCGGTGATCTCGCTGCGGCCCGTCCACTGCTCGGCCCAGATCTGCAGGTCGTTGCGCGCGAGCGCCGTTTCCGTCGCGGCCGTGCTGCCCGGCACGACGTCCGTCTTGCAGCCGTAGCCCTTCTCCATGATCTGCCGCAGCACCTCGGTCGCGAACGACCCGCTCTCCCACGTGATGCCCGCGAAATGGACCGTCTTGCCGTCGGCGCACGCGCCGCCGGCCGCGTGGGCCGCGGGCGCGGACAGGATCGCTGCGGCGGCGAGAAGGACCGTTTTCAGTCGTCGAATCTGCATGGTGGGTCGTCTCCAAATCGAATCTGTTGTTTGTGCGGCGCGGCATGCGCGTCGGCCGGCGAATGCGTTCACGTCCGGTCAGCCTGCATGTTTGGACCGCCAATTTGTTTAGGGAAACGAGTAATTCCGATCACTGCAATCGGTAGCGCCAATCGATCTCCGGGCACCCCGCCAAGCCCGCCGGGCGGGCCTCGCGGCCGATTTCCGGAGGCCATGCACGGCCCGGCGCGGGCTGCGTTGCGACACCGTTCGGCAGTTGCCCGGCCGGCCTTGAATCGCTGCGCCGCGCGCACCGTTTCGACTGTCGAAACCGCCCGCCGTGCCCCCATCGGCGAACCCGATCCCATCCATCGAAATTACTCGCTTTCGATTCCGTTTCGGCTTGGGAAGAATGCGCGGTGTCATCGGAGGAGACACGACCCGACGCTGCCGGTCGCCGCGCCGCCGCGCATCGCGCGCCCCGGCGCCGCACGCGCTGCGCCGGATCGCCCCGGATGACGGGACGCGCCTCGCCGGACGCGTTCACGACAACCGATACAAGCTGGATACCCCGGAGATCTCAATGAAAAAGACCCTGACGGCGCTTGCCGTAACGGCAACCTTTGCATCCCCCGTGTTCGCGCAAAGCAGCGTCACGCTGTACGGCGTGATCGACGAAGGCCTGAACTACACGAACAACGTCGGCACCGGCCACGTCTACGAGATGGCGAGCGGCTACGCGCAGGGCAGCCGCTGGGGCCTGAAAGGCAGCGAGGATCTCGGCGGCGGCATGAAGGCGATCTTCCAGCTCGAAAACGGCTTCGACGTGAACAGCGGCCGGCTCAACCAGGGCGGCCGCATGTTCGGCCGCCAGGCGTACGTCGGCCTGAGCCAGGCGCAGTACGGCACGCTGACGTTCGGCCGCCAGTACGACTCGGTCGTCGACTATCTCGCGCCGACCACGGCCAACGGCAACTGGGGCGGCTACCTGCTCGCGCACCCGTTCGACAACGACAACACCGACAACTCGTTCCGCCTCGACAACACCGTGAAGTACGCGAGCCCGAACTTCGGCGGCTTCCAGTTCGGCGGCGCATACAGCTTCAGCAACAGCACGAGCTTCTCGGATAACCGCGCGTACAGCTTCGGCGCGCAATACCAGAACAACGGGCTGCTGATCGGCGCCGCGTACCTGCAGGCGAACCATCCGGGCGACGGCTCGGCCGGCGCGATCACCGCGAACGACGCGAGCTACATCGCCGAGCGCATGCGCGTGTTCGGCGCGGGCATCAACTACACGTTCGGGCCCGCGACGGTCGGCTTCGCGTACACGAACTCGAACTACAAGAACCCGACCGGCAACGGCTACCTCGGCACGCCGGGCGCGATCATCGCGCCGGGAGCGACGGTCAGCGCGATCAAGTACCAGAACTTCGAGGTGAACGGCGCGTACCAGATCACGCCGGCGTTCATGGTCGGTGCGCAGTACGTGCTGTCGCTCGAGAAGTACGACGCGTCGACCGGCAACGCGAAGCCGAAGATCCACTCGGCCGGGCTGATGGCCGACTACAACCTGTCGAAGCGCACCGACGTGTACGTGCAGGCCGCGTACCAGCATATCGCCGGCGACAAGACGAACTCGATCCTCGACAACGCGTTCATCCCCGGCACCGACGCGCCGTCGTCGACGTCGAACCAGGTGGCCGTGCGTCTCGCGCTGCGCCACAAGTTCTGACGCGTCCCGGTTCTCCGTTCTTCACGCGACACCCGGGCCGGTCGGCCCGAGGTGTCTTCGCCCGCCCTCAGGCGCCAGCCTGCCGGCGGGCTTTTTCATCGGCGCGGCAATGCCTGACCGGCCGATCCGGCCGGACTCGGTAAACACCGCGCGATCGCCCCGTCAACCGTGACAGGTCAACCGCCGGCGATCCGCCGATACACTGTGGGCGATCCCGCCGGCCGGCATCCGCGATAGCCGCGATGCCGGCCGGTGCATTCATTGCGCACGGCCTGCCGCTTTCCGCCCGCACCCCGCGCGTTCCGCACGTCCCCCAAGGAGTTTCACTTGAAGCACTGGCGCCGCGCACTGTTCGCATTCGCCGCCGGCCTCCCGGCCGCCGCGTCCTCTTATGCCCGTCCCGTCTGCACCGTCGTCGCCGACGCCGGCCTGCGCTCGCGCGACACGTTCCTGGCCGCGCTGCCGGCGCTCGCGAAACCGGCGCGGCCGCAATGAGCGCCGGGCCGCGCAATGCGCGGATCGACCTGCTGCGCGGCGTGTCGATCCTGCTCGTCCTGCTGCATCACTTCAACATCGCGTATCCGCTGCGCGACACGGCGCTCGCGCGCGTGCTCGGCTGGAACACGATCCATGCGATCGTGCGCAACGGCAACTATGGCGTGACGATGTTCTTCGCGATCTCGGGCTACCTGATCACGTCGAATGCGCGCCGGCGCTGGGGCAGCCTCGGCGCGCTCGACGTGCGCGCGTTCTATGTGTCGCGCGTCGCGCGGATCGTCCCGTGCCTGCTCCTGCTGCTCGCGCTCGTCAACGGCCTCGCGGCGGCCGGCGTGCCGATCTTCGCGAACCATGCGCCGCAGGGCATCGCCGTGTCGTTCTGGCGCGTGAATCTCGCGTCGCTCACGTTCTGGATGAACGTGCTGATCGGCGCAGCCGGATGGGTCAACTACGCGCTCGGCGTGCTGTGGTCGCTGTCGGTCGAAGAGGTGTTCTACCTGTCGTTTCCGCTGCTGTGCATCGTCCTGCGCCGCGACACGCGGCTGTTCGCGTTCTGGCTGCTGGTCGCCGCGATCGGTCCCGTGTACCGCTTCACGCATCCGGGCGACGAAGGCGGTTTTCTCTACGCGTACTTCGCGTGCTTCGACGGCATCGCGATCGGGTGCTGCACCGCGTTGCTCGCCGAACGCGCACGCTGGCAGGTGCTCGCGGCAGCGCCGGTGCAATGGCTCGCAGCAGCGGCGATGACGGTGCTCTACCTCGCGTGGCCGATCGCCGAGAGCCATGTCATCGGCGTATCCGCGATGGCGCTCGGCACGGCCGTGCTGCTGATCGGCGCACATGCCGAACGCGAACGCGCGCACGGCCGCATGCTCGCGCCGCTGCGCTGGAGCGGCCGGCTCAGCTACGAGCTGTATCTGTTCCACCTGATCGTGCTCGGCGCGCTGCGCACGTTCTGGCCACCGTCTGCCACGCATGGTGACGGCAAGCTGGCATTGCTCGTCGCGTATCTGATGCTGTCGGCCGGCTTGAGCGCGATCATCGCGCGCGGCTATGCGACACCGCTCGACCGCGCCATCAAGCGGGTTGCGTCGCGGCCTGCGGCGCGCGTGCCGGACGGCGCGCGCTTCTAGCGCGCGATCGGCAATCCCTGCCGGGTGGCAGCGGGCCAAGGGAAAAATTGGCCGAGCCCCTGCCGTACCGCAAGACGGGCCGGTTCCCCCCGGCGTCGATGCTTTCGAAAACCGGAAGGAACTGTACGACTTCTGAAAGGATGCGGCGCGGCTGCGTCAATCGACGTGTTCGACGGTGGCGCTGCGCACGGTCACGATTCGCGCAGGCGGAATATTTGCCCAGACGATACGACTGCCGCAGGCAACAAATGCCGAATCGCCCAGCGGATGACGGCGGGGCGAACGCAAGTCGTATGTAAATTGAATCATCACGCCGTCTGCCGACAGCACGCGATGACATTGATCGATGATGGCCGTCACGTCCTGGCGCGGCAGCGTGCGCAGCGGCAGGCACGACACGATCGCATCGACCCGCGCGTCGGGCGGCAGCAGCCGCTCGAGCTGCCGCGCGTCGCCCGACACGATCGAGATGCCCGGAAAGCGTATGCGCAGGTGCCGCACGAACGCCGGCGAACGCTCGACCACCACGAGGCGCCGTGGCGCGACGCCGCGTTCGAGCAACGCCGCGGTGATCGCGCCGGTGCCGCCGCCGAGTTCGACGACCAGCCCGTCGCCGTCCGGCACCGCGTCGGCCATCTCGCGCGCCAGATGCCGCGAACTGGGGCACAACGCGCCCACCGCGGCCGGACGGCCGACCCACTCGCGCACGAACAGTGCCGAGACACGCCACATGTTCGGCCTGATCATTGGCCGACCTTGACCGGTTGCGCCGTCGGCTTCGACATGCCGGCGACTTCGTGGGACAGGGCTACGGCGACACAGGGCTTGTTCATGCGCATCCTCCTGGACGAATCGGTCCGTCGCAGGAAGAGCGACGATCAAATCGATTCTAGGAAACGCAATATTAAGGCGACGTGAAGATTGTCCCTAATACGTCGCAGTGCTGCACGCGCGAGCCGGTGCCGGTGCCGGTGCCGGCGCCGGATGCCGGATCAACGATCGATGCGCTGCTGGAAGTGCGCGGGATAACGCTCGCCAACGATCCTGACCTGCTCCAGCGCCGTCTCGATCGCGGCGAGATCGTCGGCCGTCAGCACGACGGCGGCCGCGCCCACGTTCTCGTCGAGCCGATGCAGCTTCGTCGTGCCCGGAATCGGCACGATCCACGGCTGGCGGGCCAGCAGCCATGCAAGCGCGATCTGCGCGCGCGTCGCGCCTTTGTCGGCCGCGATCCGGCCGAGCAGATCGACCAGGCCCGCATTGGCCTTGCGGTTTTCCTCCGAGAAGCGCGGTACGACATTACGGAAGTCCGTCTTGTCGAACGTCGTGCTCGCATCGATCGCGCCGGTCAGGAAACCTTTCCCGAGCGGGCTGAACGGCACGAAGCCGATGCCGAGTTCCTCGAGCGTCGGCAGGATCCGCACCTCCGGCTCGCGCCACCACAGCGAATACTCGCTTTGCAGCGCGGCCACCGGTTGCACCGCGTGCGCGCGGCGAATCGTCTGCTCACCGGCTTCCGACAGCCCGAAGTGCGCAACCTTGCCCTCGCGGATCAGATCCTTGACCGTACCGGCCACGTCCTCGATCGGCACGTCCGGATCGACGCGATGCTGGTAGAACAGGTCGATGCGGTCGACCTTCAGCCGCTTCAGCGCCGCATCGGCCACTTCCCGGATCCGCGCCGGCCGGCTGTCGACGCCCTTCATCGGCTCGCCGTTCTCGAAACCGAACTTGGTGGCAATCACGACCTGATCGCGAAACGGCGCAACCGCCTCGCCGACCAGTTCCTCGTTGACGAACGGGCCGTAGGCTTCCGCCGTGTCGAAGAACGTCACGCCGCGCTCGAACGCGGCGCGTATCAGCGCGATGCCGGTCGCCTTGTCGACGGCCGGGCCATAGCCGTAACTCAATCCCATGCAGCCGAGCCCGATTGCCGAGACTTCGAGGCCGCTCTTTCCTAGCACGCGCGTTTGCATTGAATTTCTCCTGCTGAAAGTGATGACGATCGACGGGATGCCGAAGGAGCCAGTCTAGGTTGATAGATACCGCTCAACAATCGGCGTACTCTTTCATGCGTTATTGAGGAAATTTCATCAATGCTCCGCACCGGCCTCGGCGAACTGACGACCTTCATCACGATCGCGGAGCAGCGCAGCTTCAGCGGCGCGGCCCGCATCCTGGGCGTGTCGCCGTCAGCGCTGAGCCATGCGATCCGCCACCTCGAAGCACGGCTCGGCGTGCGGCTGTTCAACCGCACGACCCGCTCCGTCGCGCTGACGGAGGCCGGCGAACAGCTGCTGCTGCGCGTACGGCCCGCCGTCACCGACCTCGAAGACGCGCTGAACGACGCCGCGACCGCCCGCAATCGCCCGTCCGGCCAGATCCGGATCAGCGCATCGGAATCCGCTTCGCGCCCGCTCATCCGGCACGTGTTGCCCGGTTTCGTCGCACGGTATCCGGATATTCACGTCGAATTCGTCGTGGATTCGCGGCTGATCGATATCGTCGACCAAGGCTTCGACGCCGGCATCCGCGTACACGAGGACGTGCCGCGCGACATGATCGCCGTGAAGTTCGGCGACGCGGTCCGCTTCATCACGGTTGCATCGCCCGCGTACTTGTCGTGTCACGCGCCGCCGGAGAGCCCGCAGGACCTTACGCGTCACCGGTGCATCCGGTTCCGGTTCGAAAGCGGCGCGATCTTTCGCTGGGATCTGATGCGCAACGGCAAGAACGTCAGCGTGGACGTCGACGGACCGATGACGCTCGGCAACCCGAACCTGATGGTCGAAGCGGCGCTGGCCGGCATCGGGATCGCATGGGTAACGGAATCGCGCGTCACCGACCATCTGGCTTCCGGGCGGCTGGTGCGCGTGCTGCCCGGGTGGGAGCAGAATTTCGACAGCCTGTGCCTGTACTACCCGGCGAACCGTCATCCGCCGGCCGCGCTGCGGCTGTTCGTCGAGGCCGTGCGCGAGTGGGCGACGCAGCCCCGGCCGGTCGACAACGAATCGTGAACCGCGCGCGCCGCACGATGCAGCGCGCCCGGCGCCGCCTCACCTCAGGTTGGTTCTCGCGAGCTCGACAATCTCGTCGCCGCGCCCGCTGAGGATCGCGCGCAGCATGAACAGGCTGAAGCCCTTCGCATGCGCGATCTCGATCTTCGGCGGCATCGCGAGCTCGTATTTCGACGTGACGACGTCGACGACGGCCGGCCCGTCATGCTCGAACGCCATGCTCAACGCGTGCTCGACGTTCTCCGAATGTTCGACGCGCACGCTGAAGATGCCCGCGCCCTTCGCGATCGCCGCGAAGTCGGTCGGGCTCAGGTCGACGTTCGTGTCGAGATAGCCGGCCGCCTTCAGCTCCATCGACACGAAGCCGAGCAGGCTGTTGTTGTACACGACGATCTTGATCGGCAGGTTGAGCTGGCGCGCGCTCAGCAGATCGCCGAGCAGCATCGACAGCCCGCCGTCGCCGGACAGCGACACCACCTGCCGCCCCGCATGCGCGCCCTGCGCGCCGAGCGCCTGCGGCATCGCGTTCGCCATCGAGCCGTGGTTGAACGAGCCGTGCAGTTGCCGCTTGCCGTTCATCGTCAGGTAGCGCGCAGCCCACAGCGTCGGCGTGCCGACGTCGGCCGTGAAAATCGCATCGTCGGCCGCGACTTCGTCGACGATCTTCGTCAGGTATTGCGGATGGATGGCACGGCCCGGCGGCTCGGCCACCGCGAGATCGTCGAGCCCCTTGCGCGCGGCCGCGTAGTGCTTCAGCGCATTCTCCAGAAAGCGCCGCTGGGTCTTGCGCGTGAGGCGCGGCAGCAGCGCCGCGATCGTTTCCTTCACGGTGCCGACGAGGCCCAGCGCGAGCGGCGCGCGATGCCCGAGCTGCGAGCCCTTCCAGTCGATTTGCGCGACCTTCGCGTTCGACGGATAGAACGGCCGGTACGGAAAATCCGTGCCGAGCATCAGCAGCGTGTCGCACGATTCCATCGCGTGATAGCCCGAGCTGAAGCCGATCAGCCCCGTCATCCCGACGTCGAACGGGTTGTCCCATTCGACGAACTGCTTGCCGCGCAGCGCATGCACGACCGGCGCGCCGAGCGTATCGGCCAGCGCGACCACTTCGTCGTGCGCGCCCTGCGTGCCGCTGCCGCACAGCAGCGTGACCGCGTCGGACCCGTTGAGCAGCGCCGCGAGCCGGTCGAGGTCGGCATCGGCCGGCAGGATCGACGGCGGGGACGATTCGCTCCACGCCGGCGCTTCTTCCGGGCCGTCGCCGAGCGCGATGTCGCCCGGCAGCACGATCACCGCGACGCCGCGCTCGTCGATCGCCGTGCGCATCGCGCGCGCGAGCACGCGCGGGAACTGCGACGCGTTCGTCACCAGCTCCGCGAAGTGGCTGCACTCGCGGAACAGTTCCTGCGGGTGGGTTTCCTGGAAGTAGCCGAGGCCGATCTCGGTCGACGGGATGTGCGCGGCGATCGCAAGCACCGGCTGGTGATTGCGGTGACAGTCGTACAGCCCGTTGATCAGGTGCAGGTTGCCGGGGCCGCAACTGCCCGCGCACACCGCGAGCCGCCCGGTCGACGCCGCATCCGCGCCGGCCGCGAACGCCGCGCTTTCCTCGTGGCGCGTATGCATCCACCGGATCGAGCCGATCTGGCCCAGGCTGAACGACAGGCCGTTCAGGCTGTCGCCCGTCACGCCCCAGATGCGCTCGACGCCCGCCGCAGCCAGCGTCTTCGCCAGGTATTCCGCCATCGTCTGTCTTGCCATGATGCCCTCGCTCGTTGATGGGTCGTCACACGATTGATCCGGCTCCGGCGGCCGCCCTCGCCGCCGACCGGACGAGCATACGCGATCGTCCCGCGCGGCGTCGCGACGATGCGGACGCGTCGCGCGGTCACGCGGCAGCGACCGCGCTCGCATCGGTCCGTTCCTTTCGGCCAGGTCGGGCAATCGCCGCCGTTTCGTCGGCAACCGGGCAGGCAGGCACGCGCGCGCTCAACTCCAGTCCGACGCCGACTCGTCCGGATCGACGAGCGTCAGGCCCGCCGCCGGCAGCGGCAGCGCGGTCTTGTAACGCACCTGCTTCAGCGCGAAGCTCGACCGGATGTTCGACACGCCGGGAATCGTCGTCAGACGCTCGATGATGAAACGTTCGAGCGTGCGCATGTCCGGCATCACGACGCGCAGCAGATAGTCTGCGTCGCCCGACATCAGGTAGCACTCCATCACCTCGGGCCGCTGCGAAATCGCCTCCTCGAAGCGCCGCAGCGCATCCTCGACCTGTTTCTCGAGGCTGACCTGGATGAACACGTTGATCCGCAGGCCGAGCGGCTCGGGATCGAGCAGCGTGACCTGCTGCCTGAACAGCCCGAGTTTCTCGAGCGCGCGCACGCGGTTGAAGCACGGCGTCGACGACAGGTTCACCGCGCGCGCGAGCTCCGCGTTCGTGATCCGCGCGTTCTGCTGAAGCTGGTTCAGGATGCCGATGTCGATGCGGTCGAGCCGCTTGGGCGAGGTGCTCATAGTTTGAATATTCCTGATCTCAAGACGATTCAAGAATATTTACACTATCCGGCGGCAAATTCCCACCGAAATCAGACGCAAATTCTGTGAGCCGGCGCGTAGCATGAGTCTCCTTGATGCGTGCCTCCGCCGGCGCGCGGGGGACTCACATGACGGATCTGTCGAACGGTATCGAACACGCGCAGCGCGCGGCCCTCGCGCGCGTCGATGCGGACCCGGAAGAAACCACCGAATGGCTCGAAGCGCTCGACGCGGTGGTCGCGCACGTCGGCCGGGAACGCGCGCAATACCTGTTCGACCGCCTCGCCGAACATGCGCGCGCGAGCGGCCTCGCGTCGCCGCGCACGCCCGTCACGCGCTACCTGAACACGATTCCGCTCGCCGAGCAGCCGCCGTATCCGGGCGACCCCGATCTCGAGGAACGGCTGTCGGCCGCGCTGCGCTGGAATGCGCTCGCGATGGTGGTGCGCGCGAACCGCGCGTACGGCGAACTCGGCGGCCACATCGCGAGCTATGCGTCGGCGTCCGACCTGTTCGAAACCGGCTTCAACCATTTCTTCCGCGCGTCGTCACCCGCGGCCGGCGACGCAACCGGCGCGGTCGGCGGCGATCTCGTGTACTTCCAGCCGCATTCGTCGCCGGGCGTCTATGCGCGCGCATATCTCGAAGGCTTCCTCACCGAGGACCACCTGAAGCACTACCGCCGCGAAATCGCCGGCCCGGGCCTGTGCTCGTATCCGCATCCATGGCTGATGCCCGACTTCTGGCAGTTCCCGACCGGCTCGATGGGGATCGGCCCGATCAACGCGATCTACCAGGCGCGCTTCATGCGTTACCTGCGCGATCGCGGGCTCGCGGATACGGCGGGCCGTACCGTGTGGGGCTTCTTCGGCGACGGCGAGATGGACGAACCCGAATCGCTCGGCGCGCTGTCGCTCGCCGCGCGCGAAGGGCTCGACAACCTCGTGTTCGTGATCAACTGCAACCTGCAGCGGCTCGACGGCCCCGTGCGCGGCAACGGCCGCGTGATCGACGAGCTCGAAGCGCAGTTCGCGGGCGCCGGCTGGAACACGATCAAGGTGCTGTGGGGATCCGACTGGGATCCGCTGTTCGCGCGCGATCACGCCGGCGCGCTCGCCCGTGCGTTCGCCGAGACCGTCGACGGCCAGTTCCAGACCTTCTCCGCGAACGACGGCGCATACAACCGCGCGCGCTTCTTCAGCCAGGACCCTGCGCTCGAAGCGCTCGCGGCACAACTCACCGACACGGAGATCGACCGCCTGCGCCGCGGCGGCCACGACGCGCGCAAGCTGCACGCGGCGTATGCGCGCGCACTCGCGCACCGCGGCCAGCCGACCGTGATTCTCGCGAAGACGATGAAGGGTTACGGAATGGGCACGGCCGGCCAGGGCCGGATGACGACCCATCAGCAGAAAAAGCTCGACGTCGACGATCTCAAGGCGTTCCGCGACCGCTTCCGGTTGCCGCTGTCGGACAGCGACGTCGAGCAGCTCAGGTTTTACAAGCCAGCGGAAGACAGCCCGGAAATGCGTTACCTGCATGCACGCCGGGCTGCCCTGGGAGGCTATCTGCCCAGAAGGCGGAGAGTGGCATCGAAGGGGCTGACCGTTCCTTCGATGCCGGCCTGGGGAGCGTTCGCGCTGGACGCGGCCGGCCGCGAGATGTCGACGACGATGGCGCTCGTGCGCATGCTCGCCGCGTTGATGAAGGACCACGACATCGGTTCGCGCGTCGTGCCGATCGTCGCCGACGAGGCGCGCACGTTCGGCATGGCCAGCCTGTTCCGGCAAGTCGGCATCTACTCGCCGTTCGGCCAGCGCTACGAGCCCGAAGATCTCGGCTCGATGCTCTATTACCGCGAAGACACGCGCGGCCAGATCCTCGAGGAAGGCATTTCGGAAGCGGGCGCGATCTCGTCGTGGATCGCGGCCGCGACGTCGTACAGCGTGCACGACCTGCCGATGCTGCCGTTCTACATCTACTACTCGATGTTCGGTTTCCAGCGGATCGGCGATCTGATCTGGGCCGCCGCCGACCAGCGCTCGCGCGGCTTCCTCGTCGGCGCGACGTCGGGGCGCACGACGCTCGGCGGCGAGGGGTTGCAGCACCAGGACGGCAGCAGCCATCTCGCGGCGTCGACGATTCCGAACTGCCGCGCGTACGATCCCGCGTTCGCGTACGAGGTTGCGACGATCGTCGACGCAGGCATGCGCGAGATGGTCGAAGCGCAGCGCGACGTGTTCTATTACGTGACGGTCACGAACGAGAACTACGCACAGCCTTCGATACCCGGCGGCGATGCGTCGGCATTGCGCGAAGGAATACTGAAGGGGATGTATCCGCTGCCGGCCGATTCGAATGCGGGCGCGCGCGTGCAGTTGCTCGGCTCGGGCGCGATCCTCGGCGAAGTCGTCGCCGCGCAGCGAATGCTGAAAGACGACTGGAACATCGACGCGGCCGTGTGGAGCGTCACGAGCTTCACCGAGCTGCAGCGCGACGGAATGGCGGCCGAACGGCTGTCCCGCCTCGACGACGCGCCGGTCGCACCGTACGTCACGCAGGCGCTTGCCGCATCGCGCGGGCCGGTGATCGCCGCGACCGATTACGTACGTGCGGTGCCCGAACTGATCCGCGCGTACGTGCCGCGCCGCTACGTGACGCTCGGCACCGACGGGTTCGGGCGCAGCGACACGCGCGAGGCATTGCGGTCGTTTTTCGAGGTGGATCGCGCGAGCATCGTGCTCGCCGCGTTGAAGGCGCTGGCGGATGAGCAGGAGATCGACGATGCCGTCGTGCGTGCCGCGCGCGAACGGCTCGGCAAGGCTCCGCAGTCGGACATCGCGCCGTGGCAATGCTGATCGGGCGATACGAAGGTGCGGCGGCCGACGGCTGTTCTTCGATCAGCGCGATACGATAGCCTAGCCGAAGAGACGAGGGTCCAGCGCGAACGCTTCTTTGCTGATGACTTTCACACTCGACGCAAAATCCGCATGCATCGGGTTCAGCAGCAAATTGAAGTCGGTCGGGCAGACGACTGACGGCACGCGCATCGCCAACTGCTCGCCCGCTTCAAGCCAGGCCTGCCCGATCCGGGCGGTCGACTCCGGATCCTGTGACAGCGCCGCCCAATCGTCCGGCAGGTCCGGCTGGTGCGCGTTGTCATGGACGGTGTCGGGCACTTCGAGCGTCACCAGGAAAAATCCGCTAGCAGGAAGCAAGCCGGACATATGGACCAGCGCCTCCAGCAACGACGTCGACGCATGGCAGCAGGTGTACAGCACGCGCATGCCGCGAGGATTCCAGCGGCCACCCGTAATCGCCGCACCGTTCCCGCTCAGGTCGTCTGCCAGGTAGCGACCCTTGCGTTCTTTCGCGAGACGGTACAGCCTCACGCAGCGACCCCGAACTGTGCACGGTTCAGAATATCTCGCACACGGTCGTAGCCAGGCTGCACGTCGAGCACTTCAATCGGCTTCAAACCGTCAAGCTCCGCGTTCGCCCGGCTCATCCACTCCGCGGCACGCTTGCCATCCTCAAACAGATCGGTGGCGAGATCCAGCACATAGAGCACGCGCGCAACGCGATCGGACTCGCCTTGCGACAGCCGATCGTGCTTGGCAATTTTCCGCAGAATGGTCGAGCTGGGCAGGCTCAGCGCATTCAAGAGGGTCTGAACCGGCACACCGAGCAACTCGCGCGCAACGCGCTCAATGATGGCCGCGTCGAAACCATCGGCGATCGTGCGTCGCTGCGACATCGGCGCCATCCGGCGAAAGGTGTCGAAATCGCCCTTGCCAGTACCCAGACCGTTCGAGCTGCCCGCAGCCTTTGCGGTGCGGGACGCGGCCGCCCGCTTGGCAGGCTGGCGGGCCGCAGGTGGGGTTGCTGTCATGACGACTCCCGAATGGGTCAATTGATTCTCCCATTGTACGCTCTCAATCGGGAACTTGGCATTATCCAAATGGCATAGCCGTAGTCGCCGGAAATCGACGGCGCGCTGCGCTAGACCGGCAGCACATGCGTCGACAGAATCTCCTTCAGCACCATGAATGACCGCACCTGCCGCACGCCCGGCAGATAGATCAGTTGCTCCGCGTGCAGCCGGTTGAAGCTCTCGTTGTCGCGCGTGCGCACCAGCATGAAATAGTCGAACTCGCCGGTCACGACGTGGCATTCGACACACCCCGACACCTTCTGCGCGGCCTTCTCGAACGCGGCGAACGCCTCCGGCGTCGAGCGGTCGAGCACGAAGCCGATCACGACGAGCATGCCGGCACCGAGTGGCTTCGGGTCGAGCAGCGCGACGATCCCGCGAATCATCCCCATCTCCTTGAGCCGCTCGACGCGCCGCAGGCACGCCGGCGCGCTCAGCTTCACCCTGGCAGCGAGGCTCACGTTCGAGATCGACGCGTCCTGCTGAAGCTGCCTGAGGATCGCGCGATCGATGCGATCGAGCGCGGGCGCGGCATCGGCCGGCGTCGACGATCTTCCACTTAATTTCATTGCGTCATCCTCCATTTTTTTGAATCCGAATTGCTTGATTGATGCGCGATTCGTTCCCAACGTAGGTCGACGATATTTATTTCGCAAGCTCATTTCTCGCCTGCATGCCTATCATTTTTTCATCGGGAGACGGCGTGCCGGCTCCTCCCGAGCGCACCGCTTCCCGTGCAACCCCTGCCTTTCCGGAGACACCATTCGATGAACCTGCAACGCTTCCCCCGTTATCCGCTGACGTTCGGCCCGACGCCGATCCAGCCGCTCAAGCGCCTGAGCGCGCACCTCGGCGGCAAGGTCGAGTTGTATGCGAAGCGCGAGGACTGCAACAGCGGCCTCGCGTTCGGCGGCAACAAGACCCGCAAGCTCGAATACCTGATCCCCGACGCACTGGCGCAGGGTGCGGACACGCTCGTATCGATCGGCGGCGTCCAGTCGAACCAGACGCGGCAGGTCGCGGCCGTCGCCGCGCATCTCGGGATGAAATGCGTGCTCGTGCAGGAGCACTGGGTCAACTACGACGATCCCGTGTATGACCGCGTCGGCAATATCCAGTTGTCGAGGATGATGGGCGCCGACGTGCGGCTCGTGCCGGACGGCTTCGACATCGGCATTCGCCGCAGTTGGGAAGAAGCGATGGAAAGCGTGCGGCAGGCGGGCGGCAAGCCGTATCCGATTCCGGCCGGCTGCTCCGAGCATCCGCTCGGCGGGCTCGGCTTCGTCGGCTTCGCCGAAGAGGTGCGGCAACAGGAAACGGAACTCGGCTTCAAGTTCGACTACATCGTCGTGTGCTCGGTGACGGGCAGCACGCAGGCGGGCATGGTGGTCGGCTTCGCGGCGGACGGGCGCGCGAATCGCGTGATCGGGATCGACGCGTCCGCGACGCCGGAGAAAACGCATGCGCAGATCACGCGCATCGCGCGGCATACGGCCGAGCTCGTTGAACTCGGGCGCCGCATCGACGAGCAGGACGTCGTCCTCGACACGCGCTACGCCGGCCCCGAATACGGGCTGCCGAACGACGGCACGCTCGACGCGATCCGCTTGTGCGCGCGACTCGAAGGCATGCTGACCGACCCCGTCTACGAGGGCAAATCGATGCATGGAATGATCGACAAGGTGCGGCTCGGGGAGTTCGAGCCCGGCTCGAAGGTGCTGTATGCGCATCTCGGCGGAGTGCCGGCGCTGAGTGCGTACAGCGTCATGTTCCGGGACGGGTGACCGGCTGACGCGCACGGCATGCGTTTGCGGCGGCTGCACGTGCCGACGCACGCATGCCGGCCCGGAAAATCGCCCCGCGCCGCGCCGGCGGCACATCGCACCCGATCTCCCGCCGAAGTCGTCCCGATTCGACTCCTTCGCGCTGCGGCAATATGCGGCAGCCTCGCTCCCGAGGCCGGAGAAATAGCAGACTTGCCCGCCCGATTATTCGCGCCGATCAGACCCGTATCAAAGCATTCGTACGTGTACCAATAAATACAAAGTCCATTTAATACACGTTCTATTTAAATCACATCCCCGCTTACCGAAAATTGACGCGTGTTTGTTGGGCTCGACGCGTCGCCTCCCACTGACCCGAGCATCGCTCGGTTTCCGGCAGATGCAATTCACGCAGCGCCTGCGATCGACCGATCGGGCAGGCGGCGTCTCATTTCATCGATTGTTTGCGTTGTCCGGCGCCCGCCCTCGTGGCGCGCAATCGCGTCCGGCAATCGGCTCGACGAACGCAAATCAAATCAATCGGCAGGGGAAGGGTTTATGAATACCGCATTCGAAGAACGGCGAGCCGCCTCACCATCGGCAGCAGCGGGGCTGCTCGCGCGGATGTCGGATCTCGTTCTGATTGCATTCGGTGCAGCGGGAACAACATGGGTACTGCCGGGCCAAAGCGGCCATCACGCCGCCGAAGTGGCGCTCGTCGCCTGTGCCGCAACGTTCGCGATGGCGCTGTTTCCTGCATTGGGCATCTATCGCACGGCGCGCATGCGTTCGAAGTGCCGGGCCGCGCTCCGCATGTGCATCGCGTGGGGCCTGGCGCTGGCGTGCGCGACGCTCGTCATGCTCGCGCTGTACGGCGCGCGGTTCGCGTCGCCGCTCTGGCTTCTGTGCTGGGCGTCGACGAGCGGCGCCGCACTCGTCGCGGCGCGGCTCGTCGCCCGCACGACGCTCGACCGGATCAGCGGCGCCGGCGAGCGCGACCGTGCCGTGGCGATCGTCGGCACGGGCGTGCATTGCGCAGCGGTCCTCGAGCGAATCGCACTCGCGCCGCACGCCGGGTTTCGGGCCGTCGCCCTGCTTGACACCGCGTGCGCCGGGCAGCATGCGCGCGACGGCGTCCCGCTATTCGGCGATCTCGGCGCATTCGCGGCGCATGTACGCACGCAGTCGATTCCCGAGGTGTGGATCGCGTTGCCGATTGCCGAAGAGCAGGCCGTACTGGCCGTCCTCGACGCGTTCCGACTCGATCTCGTCAACGTTCGCTTCATGCCCGACGTCAGCAAGCTCGCGCTCTTCGAAGGCGAAATGGTCGATCTGGTCGGCGCACCGGCCATCAACCTGGTCGCATCGCCGCTATCCGCGAGCGCACTGCTGCAGAAGGCCGTCTTCGACCGCATGTTCTCGGCGGCCGTGCTGGTCGGCATGGCGCCGCTGCTGCTCGCGATCGCCGTCGCGGTCCGGCTGTCGTCGAAGGGCCCCGTCCTGTTTCGACAACGCCGCAAGGGCGCGGACGGCAAGATCTTCACGATCTACAAGTTCCGGACGATGCGACTCCATGCCGACGCCGATGGCCGCGTCCGGCAGGCGACGCGCGCCGATCCGCGCGTAACCCGGATCGGCGCGTTCCTGCGCCGCACGAGCCTCGACGAGCTGCCGCAGTTCGTCAACGTGCTGCGCGGCGACATGTCCGTCGTGGGGCCGCGCCCGCACGCGATCGAGCACGACACGCTGTACCAGAAGATCGTCGACGGCTACATCCATCGGTACCGCGTCAAGCCCGGCATCACCGGCTGGGCACAGATCAACGGCCTGCGGGGCGAAACGGATCGCATCGACAAGATGCAGCACCGCGTCGAGGCCGATCTCCATTACCTGCGCAACTGGTCGTTCGCACTCGACATGCACATCGTTGTCGCCACCGCTACCCGCGGCTGGACGCACCGCAACGCGTACTGACCCAACCGAGACGCGGCAGCACGGCGCCGCATCATTGAAAGGACTGCTTATGAGAACCGCCATGATCGGACGGATCGGAAACGCGTGCCCGCGCGCCGTTCGCGTCGTGTTGCTGGCCACCGCCAGCCTTGCGCTGTCCGCCTGCGCATTCGCGCCCGGCATGCGCATGAGCGACGCACATCCCAGCGCCGCGAGCGCGGCCGACGATGCGCCACGCTATGAGATGACGGAGATCGACGCCGCGCTCATTCATGCGCTGAAAGCGCAGGCGGCACGGCAACTGGCCACGCAGGCCGACCTGCTGGCCGCACCGCCCGGCGCATACCGGATCGGCCCGGGCGACGTGCTGCAGATCACCGTCTGGGACCATCCCGAGCTCGCGGCCGCGCAAGGCGCCGCCACGCAGAATGCGCCGCGTGCCGCCGATCCCGTCGCCGGCTTCGTGGTGGACCAGAACGGCGACCTGTCGTTTCCGTTCGCCGGCAAGGTGCCCGTCGGCGGGCTGACCGCCGCCACCGCGCAGACCCGCATCGTCGCCGCCCTTGCCCGCGTGTATCGCGATCCGCAGGTGACGCTGCGCGTCGCGTCGTTCCGCTCGCAGCAGGTCTATATCGACGGCGAAGTCCGCACGCCGGGCGGCCAGCCCGTCAACGACGTGCCGATGACGCTCTACGAGGCGCTCGGCCGCGCGGGTGGGATGAGCCCCGCCGCCGACCAGAGCCGCATCGCGCTGGTGCGCGGCGGCGTCACCTATCCGCTCGACCTGACCCGGATGCTGCGGCATGGCCAGAATCCGGCCGACGTCGTGCTCGCGCCCGGCGACCTGCTGCATGTGCCGGCCCGCAACGAGTACGGCGTCTACGTGATGGGTGAAGTGAACAAGCCGTCGCTCGCGCTGCCGCTGCGCGACGGCCGTCTGACGCTGTCCGACGCGCTGTCGCAAGCCGGCAGCGTGAACGCCGGTACCGCCGACGCCGCGCAGATGTTCGTGATCCGCGGCTCGCAGACGGGCAACCCGCAGGTGTTCCATCTCGACGCGCGTTCGCCCGTGTCGATGGTGCTGGCCAACGAATTCGAGCTGCAGCCCCGGGACATCGTCTACGTCGACGGCAACAGCCTGGTGCGCTTCAGCCGCGTGCTGAGCCTGCTGCTGCCGGGCGTCAGCACCAGCGCCGCCGCCGCGCTCGCCGTCAAATGAGCGCCGCAACCACGCTGGTTGTCGTCTGCATCGGCAACGTCTGCCGCAGCCCGATGGCGGAAGCGCTGTTCCGCGCGCGCCTGCCGGACGTCGACGTGCAGTCGGCCGGCCTCGGCGCGCTCGTCGGACAGCCGGCCGACCCGCACGCGGTCGCGCTGATGCGCGAGCGCGGCCTCGATATCGCCGCGCATCGCGCGCGCCAGTTGCCGGCCTGGCTCGCGACGCGGGCCGACCTGATCCTGACGATGGATTCCGGCCAGACGCGCGGGATCTCCCACCGCTATCCGCACCTGCGCGGCCGCGTGTTCCGGCTCGGCGACGGCGCGCCGCACGGCTTCGACGTGCCGGATCCGCATCTCGGCACGCGCGCGTCGTTCGAACGCAGCCTCGCGCTGATCGAACGCGGCATCGCGGGCTGGTGCGCAAGGATCGCGCCGGACGCCCCGCCGGACGGCACCTCGCCGTCCGCTCCCTCACCCCGTCTTCCGGACTGAATCGATGACGTCAATTTCTCCCCCTCTGCACGCGCGGGAACGCACCGACGAGATCACGCTGACCGGCGTGATCGACGTGCTCGTGTCCCATCGCTGGCTGATCGCGTGCGTGACCGCCGCCTGCGTAGGCATCGGCACGCTGTATGCGTTTCTCAGCCATCCGCAATACCAGGCCGACATCCTCGTGCAGGTCGAGGACAGCGGCGACGCATCCGCCGCGAAAAGTCTGCTCGGCGACGTGTCGTCGCTGTTCGACGTCAAGTCGACCGCCGCCGCGGAAGCGCAGATTCTCTCATCGCGTCTCGTCGTCACGCGCGCCGTCGACGATCTGCGCAGCTATATCGTCGTGGGGCCGAAGCGCTTCCCCGTGGTCGGCGATTTCATCTCGCGCTTCAACATCGGCATCGCCCGCCCCGGCCTGCTCGGCATCGGCGGCTATGCGTGGGGCACCGAGCGCGCCGATCTGGCCCGCTTCGACGTGCCGCAACCGCTCGAAGGCGATCGCTTCGAGCTGACGCTGCTCGACGCCGGGCGCTACCGGCTGTCCGGTTCCGCGCTGCCCGCCGCCGTCACGGGCCGGATCGGTCAGCCCGGACGCTTCGCGACCGCGAATGGCCCGATCGTCATCGACGTCGCTGGCATCGATGCGCACCCGGGCACCCGCTTCACGCTCGTGCGCCAGTCTCGTGCCGAGACGATCGACGCGTTCCGGCATGCGCTCGACGTGCAGGAGAAGGTCAAGCAGTCCGGCGTGATCGTCGCGACGCTGCGCGGCCCCGATCCGCAGCGCGTGCAGGCGCAACTGAAAGCCATCGCGGACCACTACGTCCGCCAGCACATCGAGCGCCGCTCCGCGGACGCCGCGCAGTCGCTCGCGTTCCTCAACGCGCAGTTGCCCATGCTCAAGAAGCAGTTGCAGAAGGCCGAACAGCGCTACACGGACATGCGCAACGCGAACGGCGCGCTCGACCTGACCGAGGAAGCGAAGCTGATCCTGCAGCAAACCGCCGACGCGAAAACCCGCCGGCTGGAACTGCAGCAGAAGCGCGATGAAATGGCTTCCCGCTTCGCGCCAGGACATCCCGACATGGCCGCGCTCGACGCGCAAATCGCAACGCTGCAACGCCAGCAGCAGGCATTCGACCGTCAGGTCCGGCGCCTGCCCGATCTCGAGCAGGATGCCGTGCGGCTGATGCTCGACGTCAAGGTCGATACCGACCTCTACACGGCGCTGCTCGGCAACGCGCAGCAGCTCGAACTGGTCAAGGCCGGCCGAACCGGCAGCGTGCGGCTCGTCGACGCGCCGATCGTGCCCGAAGATCCGGTTCGCCCCAAGCGGCCGGTGGTGATCGCCGCCGCCGCGCTGTTCGGCTTGCTGTTCGGCACCGCGCTCGCGTTCGCGCGCGACTTCCTGTTGGGCGGCGTCGGCAGTGCCGACGAGATCGAACAGCATCTCGGCGTCAGCGTCTACGCAACGATTCCCGATTCGCCCGATCAGCGGCGCATCGCCCGGCAAATGGCCGCGCACGCGCCGGGGCCGCACCTGCTGAGCACGCTGGCGCCGCACGATCCGGCGATCGAGAGCCTGCGCAGCCTGCGCACCGCGCTGCGCTATGCGATGCAGGACGCGAGCAACAACGTGCTGCTGCTGAGCGGCCCCGCGCCGGGCGTCGGCAAGTCGTTCGTGGCCGCGAACTTCGCGGCGCTGCTCGCCGCGAACGGCACGCGCGTGCTGCTCGTCGACGGCGATCTGCGCAAAGGCTATCTGCATGAGTATTTCGGCGTCGCACGCGAGCGCGGCTTTGCCGAGCTGGTATCGGGCATGGCCGAGCCGCAGGACGTGATTCACGCGAACGTTGCGCCGAACCTCGATTTCATCGCGACCGGTGCGTTGCCGCCGAATCCCGCCGAAGCGCTCGTCCATCAACGGGTCGATGCATCGATCGGCCTGCTGTCGGCGCGCTACGACGCGGTGGTGATCGACTCCGCGCCGATTCTCGCCGTCACCGACGCGGTCGTGCTCGGCCGTCGCGCGGGCGCCGTGCTGCTCGTCGCCCGCGCCGGCTCGACGCGCCTCGCCGAGCTCGACGAAGCGGCCCGCCGCCTCGCGCACAACGGCATCGCCGCGCGCGGTGTGCTGCTCAACGGCGTCGCGCCGCACACCGGGCGCTACGGCGCGCGCGACGGCGCGTATCGCTACATGCAATACGACTACGCACCGCGCCACGGCGCGACAGATTCGTCGTCCAGAAGCAGGCTGCGCGCGCTCGCGGCGCGCATGCGTCGCGGAGGTGCGCGATGAGCGACCGGATCGATCTCGACGCCATCCAGCGCGCCGGCACCAGCCCTGTCGCGCCCACACCGGCCGTGCGCACCGTGCGCCGCACCGGCGCCCTGCCCGCGCGTCGGCTGCGCATCGTGCTCGTCGCCGAAGCCGCGGGTGGCGGCGTGGCCGTCCATCTCGCCAGCCTGATCGACGGGCTGAGCGCCGATGACAACGTCGAGCTGCATCTCGTCGTGCCGCACGGGCCGCGCTTCGACACATCGATACTCGATGCGCGCGTGCTCGCGCATTGCCGCTCGGTGCACGCGGTGCCGATGCGGCGCGCGGTCGGCTGGCGCGACGCGCTGGCCGTCGCGCACCTGTATCGCCATCTGCTGCGCATCCGGCCCGACATCGTGCACAGCCACAGCTCGAAGGCAGGCGCCATCGCGCGGCTGTGCGCGGGGCCGTGGCGGCAAGTCTATACGCCGCACGCGGTGTATACGCTCAATCCGTCGCTGAGCGATCGGCAGCGCCGCGTCTACGGCGCGATCGAGAGCATGCTCGGCCGCCTGCGCACGAGCCGGATCGTCGCGGTGTCGCGCGACGAGGCCGATCATCTGCATGACGCACTCGGCATTCCGACGCGGCGCATCGACACGATCGTCAACGGCGTGCCGCCGCCGGCCCTGATGCCGCGCGACGACGCGCGCTGCGCACTCGGCGTCGCGGGCAACCCGCTCGTGATTGGCTTCGTCGGGCGCTTCGATCACCAGAAAGGCGTCGACCGCCTCGTGCGAATCGCGCGCGGCGTCTACCGGCAATGCGGCGCCGACGTGCAGTTCGTCGCGATCGGCCCCGGCGATTTCGCGGCGGCGGCAGGCCGCGACGCCGATGACCTGTCGCCGAACCTGCGCGTCGTCGGCGCGCTGGCGCGCGCGAACCGCTACTTCTCCGCATTCGACCTGTTCGCGCTGCCGAGCCGCTACGAAGGCTTTCCGTATGTCTGCCTCGAAGCGATGGCGGCCGGCGTGCCGATCGTCGCGTCGCACGTTGCCGGCGCGGCCGAGCTGATCCGCGCCCGCGAGATCGGGGTCGTCGTGCCGAACGACGACGATACGACCGATTTCAAGCACGCCGTCGTCACGCTCGCGCGCGACGCCGCGTTGCGCGGCGCGATGCGTGCGAATTGCGCGCCGGCCGCCCGGCACTACTCGGCGGACGCGATGGTCCGCCAGACGCTCGACCTCTATCTCAGCCTCGTTCCCAGGAAGACGACATGACCTCGCCCACCCATGTGGCGCTGCTGCATGCGTACAGCGCTCGCAATTCCGGGGACGGCCTGCTGGTCGACCTCTCCATCGCGCTGCTGAAGGAAGCCTTCGGCGACGCGATCCGTGTATCGATCGTCGCCGCCGACCCGGCGTCGTTCCCCGCGTACGCCGACGTGCGTGCGGCACCCGTACTCGCGGAACACGGCACGAGCCGCCTGATCGGCGCGGCGAGCGCCGCGTTGCCGGTTTCCGCGAACGCGCGGCTGGCCGGTTTGCGCCGCCTGCTCGCTAGCGTCGACTTGATCGTCGGCGTCGGCGGCGGCTATCTGCGCGCGCGCGATTCCGTCGAAGCGCTGAAGCTCGAGGCCGGCCACCTGCTGCAGATGCGCGCGGCATACGCATCGAGCAAGCCGACCATCTACCTGCCGCAAAGCATCGGCCCCGCGCGATGCGCAGCGCCGGTCGCCGCGCATCTGCGGCACCTGCTCGCGTCGTTCGATTGCGTATTCGTGCGCGACGACCGGTCGGCCGCGTTCCTTGCCGCCAATCCGAACACGCGGCGCGCGCCCGATCTTGCCGTGCTCGACTTCGAGCACCGCCGCGACGCGATCCTGAGCCGCGCGGCCCTACGCAGCGACGGCGAGGTCCGCCATGTCGCCTTCGTGCTGCGCCGCGCGCCGGGCTGGAACCGTGCGCAACGGATGCGTTACGCGACGTCGATCGCGCGGCTCGTCGCACAGATCGGCGCGGCCTGTCGCGTCAGCTTCGCAGTGCAGAGCACGGGCCGCGGCAACGACGACGTCGCGTACTACCGCAGCATCGGCATCCGGGACACGCTCGTTCCGCTCAGGATCCTGCTCGACACGGACACGCCGGACCGCGTGATTTCCGTGCGCCTGCACGGCGCGCTCGAATCGGTGCTGCACGGCGTCCCCGCGTTCCATCTCAGCTACGAACGCAAAGGCTTCGGCGCCTATGCGGACCTGCGACTCGACGACTGGGTCGTCAACGGCGCCGACTTCGATCCGGACGCCGTCGCACGCACCGTGCTCGCTCCCGACGCCGCGGCCGCGTTCTGGCAGACCGCGCAAACGGGTTTCGAGCAGATCCGTATCGGCCGCGCACGCGTGATCGCCGCGCTGCGCGCGGCACGCGCCGCCTGACACCTACCGGAATCACGCATGCTCATTCGACTTCTGCTCCGCTTCTCCGCGCTGGGCCTGAAATTCGGGCTCGCGATCGTCGTCGCGCGCATGCTCGGCTTCGACGCGGTTGCCGCCTACGGAATCGCGGTCGCCGCGTCCGTGATCGCGTCGAAGGTACTCGGGCTCGGCTTCAGCACCGAACTCAACCGCCGGCTCAGTGCTCGCAATCCGCTACCCGCGATCGGCAGGGCACGCACGCTGTGCGGCGTGTTCGCCGGCCTTTACCTGCTGGCCGTGCTGGCGCTCGGCGCTGCGGGCGGGGGCGCCGCGCATGTGCTCGGCATCCCGACGTCGCTCCTGTGGGGCGTGCTGCTCGTCGCGCTTTCCGAGCATGCCGCATTCGAGGCCAACGCGTGGCTATTCTCGCTGCATCGCCCCCGGGCCGGCTCGCTGCTGCTGTTCGTTCGCACCGGCGCATGGGCCGGCCTCGCGTGCGCAGGGCTGCTTGCCGGCGTCCTACACTCGATCGAGGCCGTCTTCGCCCTCTGGTTCGCGAGCAATGCACTGGCCGTCGCCGTGTGCTGGCGCAGTCTCGCCGCGCTCATGCGCCGTGCGCCGCATGCCGCGCGGGCGGATCGCGCGCCAGGACTGCACGACCTGTTCGCGGTGTGGCGGCACGGTCTGCCGTTCTATCTGGCTGGCGTGCTGCTGTCGTCGCTGCAATACGCGGAACGCTTCATCGCCGGCGGCCTCGCGAGCACCGATGCGCTCGGCCGCTACGTGTTCGCGTGGTCGATCGCGAATGCCGTGCAGACGATCGCGTTCTCGGCGATCGCCGTCACGGCCGGGCCCCGCTTCGTGCGAACACTCGCCGCCGATCCCGCCGCATTCGGCCGGCAGTTGCGTCGCGCGCTAGCGGCGGCCGTGGGCGTCACCGCGCTTGCCGCCGTGGCGATTCTTATCGTGCACGACGAACTGTTCCGGCTCGCGCACGAGCAGGCTGGTACGCGCGAGGTCGCCGTGCTGGCCGTGCTGCTGGCGTCGTTCGCGTTGCGCTCGGCCGCCGATGTGCTGTGGACGGCCGCGATCGCGTTGCGCGCGGGCCTGGCCGTCACGCTGTCGATGGCCGCCGTCGCGGCCGCATGGGCACCGCTTGCGTGGCATCTGATCGGGCATGCGGGCACGACGGGCGCAGCGCTTGCACATCTGGCAGCCAGCGTCGGCATCGTCGCGGCCCTCGCGCTGATCGTCGCGCGCGGCGCGCGAACGCATGCCGTCACACCGCGTCGGGAGGGCCTGTCCGATGCTGCGTAACCTGCTCGTCGCGGGCCCGCCACTCAGCCGCGCGCTGATACGCGCGATCGCTACCGCGACCGTGCTCGTCTACTGGGGCATTTACGCAAAGGCTGGCACGTTTCTGCCGGAGTTCGTCTTTCGCGACGCGGAAAAGATCCAGAGCCAGATTGGCGGCTCGAATACCTACGATGGCACGTCGTTCGACGCGGTCGCCCGGTTCTACGCGATGCTCGGCGAAACCGGCACACACCTGTTCGTGGCGACGATCGGCGCGCTGTGCATCTGGCGCATGATCGGCCACGGCACGCGCGTCGGGTCGATGGCGGCGTGTCTCGTCCTGCTCGCGCCCTGCGTGTTCTTCAACCTGTTCGTCGCGAGCAAGGACACGATCGTCGTATTGATGGCCATCGTGCTGGCCGGCATCGCGCAGCGCCGCCCGACCGCCGTCTTGTTCGTCGCCGCCGTGATGCTCTATGTAGGCTATGCGGTGTTCGTGCGCAGCTACTTCGCGCTGGTCCTCGCGATCGCGCTCGTCGCATTGCTGTTCAGGCATATGTCGTGGCGCGGCAAGGCATGGCTGACGCTCGCGGTACCCGCCGTGCTGTTCCTGGTGCCGCCCGACGCGTACTACCTGCTGCAGCACCCGCGCGACATGGCCGCCGACTACCTCGCGTACGGCTCGCCGTTCGGCGCGCGCACCAGCTTTCGCAATCCGATGGAGCCGACCTCGTTCGCGGCCTTCTGCGCGAACTATCTGTATGCGGTGCTGCGGCTGAACCTGCCGGCGATGTTCATGCCGGGGCCGAAGGAGATCGTCATGCAGATGTTCGTGTGGATCGCGCTCGCGTCGGTATGGCGCCGCACGCGCGGCGCCGGCCGGGCGCGCGAACTGCTCGCCTGCCTCGTCATCGGGCACGTCGCCGTATCGATGCTGTTCGAGCCCGACCTCGGCAGCTACACGCGCCACCTGTCGAGCGTGGCGCTGCTGTGCGCGATGCAGTTCGCCGGAATCGGCCCGCGCGCCGATCGATCGCGCCCGACGCCCCACTACCGGGGCGATGCGCATGCGCAAGCTGCCGAAGATGCAACGGCCCGGTCGCGCCTTGCCGCTGCCGGCCCGCGACACGTCGACCGAGCCCCGACATGAACACGCTCTCGCAGCGCCAGACCGTGTTCAGCAACATTCAGCGCGCACGAGCGGTGGCAGCGCTCGCGGTTGTCGGCTACCACATGCACGTGCTGCCGTTCGGGCAGAACGGCATCGACGTGTTCTTCGTCATCGGCGGCTTCATCATGTCGTGCGCAGCGCCGCGCGAGGGCCGTGCATTCCTCGGCAAGCGGCTGATCCGCATCGTGCCGCTCTATTGGCTGACGACGCTCGGCGTCTATGCGATCGCAGTGCTGCGTCCGCAATGGCTGAACACGACGACGGCGGGGCTGGACTACCTCGTGAAGTCGCTGTTGTTCGTCCCCTACGTCGACGACAGCGGCCACCGCGGCCCGCTGAATCCAAACGGATGGACCCTCGAATACGAGATGCTGTTCTATCTCGCAGTCGCGGCATCGCTGCGGTTTGTGCGGGCCCGTTACGCGACCGCGCTCGCCGCGTTGCTGCTCGCGCTCGTCTGCGTGACCCTGGGCGCGACGGGCGCGACCGTCGTCGCGGCGCATCCCGGGATGCCGCTCATGCTGGAATTCGGACTCGGCGTGCTGGCCTACTGGACGCTGGAAACCGGTATCGGCAGCCGGATCGCCGCCTCCGTCTGGGCGGCGCTCGCCGCCGCGAGCGTCGCGGCGCTCGCGCTGCTCCCTGCCCTGCACGACGTGCCGTCCGGCTTCGCGCGCGTGGCCGGCTGGGGTGGCCCGGCATGCGTGCTGATCGTCTCGCTCGTCGCACTGGAGCTGCACGGCCGAAAGATCGCGAACCGGCTCGCGATGGCGCTCGGTGCCGCCAGCTATTCGATCTATCTGATCCATCCTTTTGTGATCGGCATCGCGGGCAAGATCATCGGGGCGCGCGCCGATCTCGGCACCTCGTCCGGGATCGCCGTCACATTCGCTTGCCTCGTCGCGATCTGCGCAAGCGGCTTCGCCTGCCATGTCTGGATCGAAAAACCCATGCTTGCAATGCTTGATCGATGGTTCAGGCGTGTGCGGCCGGCGAGGGATCCGTCATGGCATCCGGTCCAAGGCAATCCGCAGCACGCCGTGAGCAAATCGTATGTGTGACACGCGATCATCAAGCTGGGTCAATTACTACGACGCCGTCTACGATCGCGTCGGCAACATCGAGATGTCGCGGATCATGGGCGTCGACGTGCGGCTCGCGCCAGACGGCTTCGACATCGGCATCCGCCCGAGCAGGGAAAACGCGCTGGAGAGCATGCCACGCGCGGGCGGCAAGCCATATCCGATTCCGGCCGGATGCTCGGAGCACCCGCTCGCGGCCTCGGTTTCGTCGGCTTCGCCGAAGAAATGCGGCAACAGGACGCGGAACTCGGCTCCAAGTTCGACTACATCGTCGTGTGCTCGGTGACGGGCAGCATGCAGGCGGGGGATGGTCGTCGGCTTCGCGGAGGACGAATCCCCGACCGCATGATCGGCATTGATGCATCCGCGACGCCGTAGAAAACGCACGAACAGATCACGCGGATCGCTCGCCATACCGCCGAGCGGGTCGGTCTCGGGCGGCATCGACGAGAAAGACGTGACCCTCGACACGCGCTACGGCTGCCCCGAATATGGCTTGCCGAACAATGGCACGCTCGAGGCGATCCGGCTGTGCGCGCGGCTCGAAGGTGTGCTGACCGACCCGGTCTACGAAGGAAAGTCGATGCACGGGATGCTCGACAAGGTACGGCCCGGCGAATTCGAACCGGGCTCGAAGGTACCGTACGCATCTGGGCAGCGTGCCGGCGTTGAGCGCTTACAGCTTCATTTTCCGCGACGGCTGAAGCCCAACGCCCGGCGATGGGGAAAGCAGTGAAGCGGGGCAGCAGCATCGCCGTCCGCTTCACGAATCCGGTCAGTTGTACTCGAGAATGTAGGTCAGCGTGGCATCCGCCCGGCCAGCCTTGATCTCGCCGCCGCTAGCGGCGTAACTGGCCTTGCCCCGGAATCGATACAGTTCGCTATCGGCGCCACTGGAGGTCCAGGTAGTCCTCAGCGCCCGCTCCTTGGCAAACGGCAATGCGACGCCGCTGCTGTCGGTCAGTGCGACACCCACACCCTGAGCCTTGCCCGCCTGACCTTGCCCGCCCGTGAGCAGCATGCCGTCGCGCGGCGAATTGCCTGCGAAATAGATCTTCACCGCCGGCTTCGTGGTCGGATTCATGCCATCGCAGCGGATGTCCAGCGAAAAATCCTGTTGCGTCACGTTTCCCTTCTTGAGGTCCCCAATGGCGACTCGCCCCAGATCGACGGTAGGCGGCAGCGCCGGGTTATAGCAACTCGTGTAGTAGAAGTTCTGTTGCAGCGTGGTCGTCAACTGCGTGCCCGTGATGGAAATACGGGTCTTCGGGTTGGTGGCGATGTGAAAGTGGGTACTCAAATTGAACGGCGTCATGCTGCCCTTTCCCACCTCCATCCCGGTGCGGATGAACTCGACGCGCATCCTGTTGGCGAACGGGTTGGGAATGGTCGGCCCCGAGGACTCGCGGTCGAAGGGCGGAAGGATGGGGGTCATCCAGTTGCCGAGGCTCGACATGAAGCTCAACCGAATGCCGACGCCGGTGACGCCGCTTTCGTAGATCATCTTGCTCGCATCCTGCAGCGGCAGCGTGGTCACCAATGCGTCCATGCCCCAAAGGTCGCCTCGATCGCAATTCCACAACGGGGTTCTGTCGTAGACGACAACGTCATAGGCGGCCATCACTGCGCCAATGGCGACGGCCTTCAGCGTGGTGGTGGCCGGCAACGCCGCGACTTGTACCTGGGAAGGCGGCTGGAGCCCGTTCATCACACACGTGGCCCGGGCCTGCACGCTCCAGCCACCCCAGAACAGCAGCATGCCCCATAGCATCGCCGTGCGAAGCCGTGCCATGCCCTGCCTCGACATGCCGGAGCGGTATTGGATATTGGTTTGACTATGCATTGCAGTCTCTCGTATCTGTGATTAAGGACGCGCTTTCCGGACCCGGATCAGTTGGCGCTGGCATCCGTGTCGCCGCGCATGCAGCTCACCGCCTGGCGCTCGTAGGCCAGCTCCTTGTTCTGCGGCTTCAGGGTGTAGCCGATCGTGCAGCGCTTGTCGCCCCAGCGCACGTCGATGCTGCCTTGGTCCTCGATGCCGAACACGAGCAACCGGGACTGGTTGTCCACCATGCCGAGCGTCTTGCCCTGCGCGTCGTACGCCTGGGCACCGAACGGAATCTTGCCCCCTTCGTCCAGGCTCAGTTCGAACTGCACGCGCCGCCCCGACTCGGCCTCGAAGCGGGTCTTGACGATGGCCCCGCGCGTGGGCACCACCATCCTGGCGTTGTCGGTGATTTCCGTCTCGGTTCCGATGCTGGACGGGTCGATGCTGAGCCAGTTCTGACGGTAGGGCTGCAGGTACGGCAAGACCGCATAGCCGCGCCGGTCGGTGCGGACCGTCTGCGATCCGCCGAACGTCACGTCACGCACCTTCGGCACCTCGACCACGGCGAACGTTTCGCCGAGCGGCTGCCCCGTCGTGATGCCGCCACCGTGCACGACCACCGAGCCTGCGGCGCCCACATCCAGATGCCTGCCGGAGCGGTCCTGGTTGAAGTTGCCGGTCAGCTTTGCATTGGGCGTATCCCAGCCGGCGCTGACACCGCCCGATCCGCCGCCATTGCGGCTGTAGCCGGCCTGCACGCCGTAGCTGAGGGTGTTGCTCTCGTTCAGGAAACCCGACACGCCGGTCTGCATGTTGAAGTCGCCGCCCGTGGACGAGACCGCATTCGCATAGACGCGATGCGTGTTCGACACCTTGCCCAGCGGGATGCTGACCGATACGTTGAACTGCGTTTCCGGGCGCCCGAAGGGCCCCGATTCCTGGATGCGCGATGCCGCGATGTTGTAGCTGACGTTCTTGTAGCTGTTGCTGTAACCGACCTGCAGACGCCGGCTGCGTCCCTCGCCGTTCCAGTACGTGGTATCGCCGACGCCGAGGAACATCGAGCCACTTGCAAGCGGCTGGTTGATGTTCACGTCCAGGCGGCTTTTCTGCCGCATGATGCGCGGGCCGTACGAACGGTCCGTGTCCTCCACGTGCTGGCTCAACGTGCGGTAGCCATCCGTGGAATAGCGATAGCCGACCATCGTGAAGGTCGTATTGGTCGGATAAAGAGTCTTCGAGTACAGGAATCGTACGCTCTGGCCTTGCCTGGTGCCGGCCGACGTGCGCGACCGGCTGTTCGTGACGTCCAGCGACACGCCGCCGAAGGGTGTGTTCACACCCACGCCGACGTTGGCCGCCATATAGTTCTGTGCGGCGAGAATACCGCCATATCCGGTGAAGTTGTCGGACAGGCCGTACACCAGCGTACCCTGCGAGAACTTCGGGCTCGACTGGCCCGGCACGCGATACTGGCCGGCAGCGAATGCGTAGCGCAGGCTGCCGCGCCGGACCATCACCGGCAAGTAGGAGTATGGCTGCGTGAACCGGCGCACACGTCCGTCCGCCTCGGTGATCTTGATCTCGAGGTCGCCGTTCGAGCCGCTCGGATAGATGTCCGTGATCTCGAACGCACCGGGCGGCACCGGCGTCGAATAGATCACATAGCCGTTCTGCCGCACCTCCACGACGGCATTGCTCTCGGCAATGCCGCGCACGGTCGGCGCGAAGCCAACCTCGCTATCAGGCAGCATGCCGAGATCGGTGCCGATCTGCGCGCCCACGAAGCGCACGCTGTCGAAGATCTCGCCTGACGTATACAACTCGCCGGCCGCCACCTTGCTGCGCAGGCGCCGTATATCACGCTCCACGAAGCTGCGGTTGCTGCTGAAGCGGCTCCCCGCGCCTGTGGTTCCGGTCAGCGTCGATTCGTTGCGGAAGCGCCAGCCACCAGCATTGAAGCCGCTGCGCAGACCGACGAAGTAGTACTCGCTGCTGTATCCGTGGCCGTCGTTGCGGCTGTAGTTGACCTGGTAGTCGCTGTAGAGGGCGGGAATGCCGTCGTCCCAGAGCGACGGGTCTACGTAGCCGCGCGACGTTCGAGCGACATATTTTTGCGGGAAGCTGATGTTCAGCGACAGCGTATTGGACTCGAAATCCACGGCAGCGCCGTCCGCCACGCTGGCCAGATCCACGACCGTCGCATCGTCAGCGCCCGACGCGATGCGCCCGTCCTTCTCCAGCCGCGCGACGTCGACACCGACCGCACGCAACAGCCCGAGCGTCACCACCGGCTTGACGGCGCCGTCGGCGTCCGCGCGGAACACGATGTGATGGCGCTTGAGCAGCGTGCGATTCAGGTAGACGTAGACGTCGTAGCTGCCCGGCAGCACCGAGCTACCCTTCTCGAAATAGCGTAGCTCGACAGGCCCTTCACCCTTGCGCAGGAAAGACTCGTTGAATTCCATGGCATGGCCTTGCGCAGGCAGCACCAGTCCAAGCATCGCGAGGCACGATGCGCCGATCTGCCCGGCAGTCCAAACATCGGCTTCCTTCCTGACGATTTCCATACCCTTTCTCTCAGTAGTTCACCTCCCGGCGCGAGCGGAATCGCAAGCGCGAGCGCTCCCCTCCCAAGGCAGGGCCTCGGGATGACGAAGATGAAGAGGAATGCGGCGCGTTAAGCTGGCCGCCTCAACTAGCGGTGGTTCCGTCGTGGGGCTCGACGGCGCCGTAGTCGTTGATCGATTCGAAGTGAACCTTGGCACCCGCGGCAGCGGCGCTGCCCGGCAGATCCTTGACATCGAAATTGCGTGTGGCGGACGGCGGCACCATCTCGGCCGCCGCGGCATAATCCCGGCCGCCGCTTTGCACCTTGACCGAAGCCAGCGATACATGGAAAGCCGACGGATTGCTCACTTCGAGCTGCGCCTTGCCGCCGCGATTGACGAGGCGCCAGCGAAGCTGCGCAGGTGCGCTCTCCACCTTGCCGGGCAGGCCGGCAGGCCGGTAGAAGAACTTGATGCGCTGACGCACGGCAATCTGCAGCGTGTTGTCGCCCTTGGACTTCTGCGGGATCTCCTGCACATTGAGCCAGAACGCCGACTCGCGATCGGTGGGCAGGCCCTGACCGTAGTAGAGAACGCGCAGCGTCTGCTGCTTCTCGCCGCCCAGGCGGCTGAGCGTCGGCGTGATGACGAACGGCACGTCCGCCTTCTCGTCGTTCGGATCCATCCACGTCTGGATCATGACGTCGGCCGGCGCGCGGTTCCGGACCATTAGGGACGCCTCCTTGCTCGGCGCGGCCAGCACGACGCGGGTTCCGTCGAGCGTGATGCCGGCGAGCGAGGCGCCCGAAGACAGCAATAGCGAGCCGGCCAGGGCCAGCCCGGCAAAGTGGAAGCGTTTCATATTGAATTGGATAGAGTGCGTGGGCGGGAAGCGATCTCCCCGCCCAGAGGCTGATTACTCGTAGGTCAGCGTGAAAGGCAGCGTGCCGTTGGCGGTACCGGCAGCGATTTCGTTGCCATTCGCCACGTAAGCAGCGCGCAGCGCCAGGTTGGCCGTGTAGATCGGAGCTTCGGCCGTGCCGCCTTGGACCAGCGGTGCGTCGAACGTCTCGTTGGCGTTCAGGTTCAGCAGCGTGCCCGCCGTGCTGTAGATACCGATGCCCACGCCCGTGGCGGTACCGGTGACTTGCAGCAGCTTGTTGTTCTTGCCGTCCACTCCCGAACCACCAGCCGGATCGAAACGAACCTTGACCGAGCTCAGGCCCTTGCCGGTCGCACCGCAATCGAGGTTGAGGTTGATCGCAGTACCGGCCGCAATGCCGCCGCCGGCGGTGCCGGCCAGCGTATCCGCGCTGACCTTGCCCAGCTTGACGTCGATGGACTGGCCACCCTTGCTGCCGGTGACGGACGTCCCGTTACCGCCGGTAATGGCGCACGATGCGGCGACGATCTCACCCGTAAAGTTGATGGTGCCGTCTGCAGCCATCGCGCTGCTTGCTGCCAGTGCGACCGCTGCTGCGATAGTCATTTTCTTGATGTTGATTGCCACGATTCACTCCGTTTAAAAATCATGAAATAACTCTTTGTCAGAGCTGGAATAATCATAATTTCCGAAGAAAAATCGCGATATAGTAATGGTTCGAGACTATGAATCAAACCCGTAGTACTTGTACTAAATCTTATGCGAGCGCATATTCACCACCAATCGATCGCTACGCACTCGTCGGCAAAAAAATACATAACATATTGATTTCATTGAACAAATATTAAAATTATATTTTTGCAACGAGCAGGCAACAGTACGGCTACGAGTGAAGCCAATCTCATGCACACGACATCGCGCCCCCGGATTTCTCAGCGATAACGGTTAAATAAATTTAACTTTCCATGCGCAGCGGGGCTGCGTCGCGCGGCTAATCGGGCAACGTGGACCTGGAAGCGCAAACACAATGAGCGGCGGTTTTCACGAATACTTCATGTATCGGCGCGAAGCGTTTGAATCGGATGCGCGGGCGCCCGAAGCAGTGGCCGCCTTGTTTGCCGCGAATGGGCGCGATTCGGGCGTCCCGACCCCACCGCCGTCAACGGCGACGGCGACGGCGAACCTTGGAGGCGTCGATCAATCGGCCTCGTGTGATTCGCGTTGCCCGGCCCCTGACAGCCGTTTCAACGCGCGCTCGATCTCGGCTTCGAGCGCCGGCCACTGCGCCTTCATCGCGTCGATGCCACCTTCGTTCACGGTCAGTTCGGCTCGCGCGCATGCATCGCTCGCCGCGGTGTCGCCGGCCAGCGCGAACCCGCCGCGCATCGAATGCAGTTCGATCTTGACCGGATCGATTTCACCGCTCGACAGCGCGTCGCCGATCACCGCCAGCGAATGCAGCGTTGCCGCGCGCAGCGTCTCGCGAATCTCGTCCGATATCACCGGCCGGTTGTCGGCATGCCCGCCGCCTGCACGCGCCGCATCGGAAGCAGCCGCAGGGTCACGCGCCGTCTGCCGCCGCAGCACGGCGTCAAGCGCATCGATCGACAGCGGCTTGAGCACGACTTCCGCCGCCCCCGCCCGTTCGCAGCGCCGGTAATCCTCGTCGGTAGCATGCGCGGTCATCGCGATCACCGGCACCTTCGCCCCCTGCTCGCGCAGGAACCGCGCCAGCGCGAAGCCATCGAGTTCCGGCATGCCCAGGTCGGTCAATACGACGTCGAACGGATGCTCGAAGAATGCCCGCATCGCTTCGATGCCGTTCGTCACGATCGTCGCGTCGTAACCCAGCGCGTCGAGCTGGTCGCGCAGCAGCGCGCGGCTCGCCGGATGATCCTCGGCCACCAGCACGCGCAGCGGCGGCATGTCGTCGTACGTTTCTTGCACCGGCGCCTGCCCGCTCTCGGGCGCCGCGTCCGGCTCCGCAAACGCATCCCGCCAGCCGGCGGGCGCGGCGGGCAGCGGCAGCGCGGCGACGAAGGTCGTGCCCTCGTCGACCCGGCTTTCGACCGTCAGCTCGCCGTGCATCAACGCGGCAATGCGTCGGCACAGCGGCAATCCGAGCCCGGTGCCGCCGAAGCGCCGGAACACGGACGGGTCGGCCTGGATATAGACGTCGAACAAGGTCGGCAGCGCATCGTCGGGAATACCGATGCCCGTGTCGCGCACCGCGATCTCGACACGGCGGACGCCTGCGCCGTTCGTCTCCATCCGCGCGTCGATCGTGATGCCGCCGCGCTTCGTGAACTTGATCGCGTTGCCGACGAGGTTCGACACGAGCTGACGCAGCCGCGTCGGGTCGCCGACGTAGCCGTCCGCCAGGTCGGGCGCGATCCGGCATTCGAGCGTCAGATGCTTCGCGTCCGAGATCGGGCGAAAGATCGCCGCCACGTCGCGCAGCACGCCGCGCAGATCGAACGGGATGTGCTCGAGCACCATCTGGTTCGATTCGGCCTTCGACAGGTCGAGCACGTCGTTGATCACGCGCAGCAGCGCATCCGACGACGACACGATCGTCTTCAGGCGCCGCCGTTCCTGTGACGGCAGCGCCGCGCGCGCCATCAGTTCCAGATTGCCGATGATCGCGTTGAGCGGCGTGCGGATCTCGTGGCTCATCGTCGCGAGAAACGTCGACTTGGCCCGGTTGGCGTCTTCCGCGGCCTCGCGCGCTTCCCGCAGCTTGTGTTCGGCCTGCTTGCGCGCGGTGATGTCGAGCAGCGTGCAGAGCAGCACGTCGACGCCGCGAAAACGGGTGCGTACGATGTTCGCCGCGAAAAAGGTCGTGCCCTGCCCGGCCAGCTCGACCGCCAGCTCGTGCGTCACGACGCGCGGCGCGCCCGAGCCGCGACGGCTCTCCCGATACGCGTGCCAGAGCCGCTTGCCGAGCGGCGGCCCGGAGGCGGCCTTCTCGTACGCGAGCATCGTGTCGTTGCGCACCATCGTGTCGCCGTCGGCCAGCGACAGCAGCATGAGCCCGGCGGGCGCGACGCGGATCAGCGTGCGGTTGAGCGCCTCGCTCTCGATCAGGCGTAGCGCCCGCCGGTTCGCCGGACGCAGCGCACGCCGGTCGAACAGCAAGATCGCGATCCAGAGCATCGTAATGGCAAGCAACGCCAGACCAACGGTCAGGCCCGCTTGCACGGCGATAGCCGCCGCGACGGTGCGCCACGAGAAGGTCACCATCAGCACGAGATCCGGATCCGGCAGACGGTCGACGATGACGAAGCGGGTGCCGACGCGCTGCGTTTCAATATATTCGCCACGCGGAAACCGTGCATACTCGAGCGCTCGCGCGATCATCCCGCTGCTGCGCGGCGCGCCGGCCAGCACGTTGCCGCGAACGTCGATCAGCGTGTATTCCTCGTCGCCGCCTTGCGGCTCAAGAATGCGATCGATTCGGGAACGGCTGTTGACGACGGCCCATGCAAACGGTTGCCCGTTGCTGTCGTACAGACGGCTGGCAAATCGCAGCACGGGACGTCCGAGAAGCGGATCGATGTGCCGTTCGAGCAGGACGCCTGCCCCGTCCGGCTGCCGCGAAACGATGCTTGCGTCCGAAGGCGTCAGCTGTCGTATCAGGCGCTTCAGGTCGAATCCGTCAGGCAGGGCAAGCGCCCGCCCGGCGAGCTCCGGATCGAATACGCCGAGAAAATCCACGTTCAGGCCGATCAGGTAGCCGGACAATCCCACGTCGACCGGAGCCTGCGTGGCTGCGACGTCGAATTGCCGGAAAATCAGCCCGAGATAAGGGGAATACAGGCTGGCCGGGCGATCCGGCGCAATATCGGCCAGCCCGACGAACGCCGCGTGGCCGAGCCGGTAGCGGACCACCCTGCCGTGATCCTCGGCGAATTTCCGCAATACGTCCGGCGATACCTGCTCGCCGGCTTTCCAGAGGCTCTGCGAATTGTTGAGGTACTGGCCGAACAACAGCTTCGTCGACTGCAGCTCGCCTTGCATTTGCGCTTCACGCTTCAGAAAGGCCCCCCGCACCTGCGTGAAGTAGTCGAGCACTTCGAGTCGCACGACGAGCGCCGCGCACACCAGAATGAACACCGTGATTGCCGCGCCGCTGCCGAACAGCAGGGACTGCTGCTGGCGCCGAACCCGGCCCGGCTCGAATGGCTTGTGCCCCGCCGACGCGAGATGGGCAACGAGTCTCTTCAATTTTGCGGGCATGTCGTTACGATCTCGTCGGCTTCCGGTCGCAGCGTTTGCTGCTACGCATTCTCCGGCGGCACGTCGCCGGCCGGCGCATTCTGGAGCTTGCCTTCGTCGGCATAACGGATCAGGTCTGCGTCGCGGACGATGCCAAGCTTCTTCATTGCACTGGACTTCTGCGAACTGATGGTCTGCTTGCTGCGGTGGAGCTGCGCGGCGATCTCGCCAACCGTGTACCCCGCGCAATACAGCCGGACCACTTCGATCTCGCGCGTCGTCAACTGGCGCACGGTCGGCGGCGCTTCGCTGCCGTCCAGCAATTGCTTGATGAACGGCGACATGTAATTCGCGCCGACATAAGCGGCATGAACGGCGCCGACCAGATGCGAAATCGCGTCCGACTTGCTCAGGATGCAGCCGACGCCCTGTTTCTGGATCGCCCGCAGCACGCTCGGATTGTCGATCATCGTGATCGTCACGAGGTGAAGCGCGGGATAACGACGCTGAAGGAACGACAACAGCGCAAGCCCGTCGCCGTACTTGCCGCCCGGCATCACGTAGTCCACCACGACCACGTCGCACGGTTGCTCGTCGAGCGCCGCTACCAGGTCTGTCGAGTTCGAGACGGCTCCCACCAGCTTGATCGTGCTGCTTCCCGCAAGCGCCTGCGACATCCCGAGCGCGGACGAAGGATGATCGTCCGCCACCGTCACACGCACAAAAAATTCATCCATGGTTGCTGTTCTCCCCGTAGCTTCCGGCCATGCTGCATATTTCCCGAATCGACGGGCGCCGTTGGCGCCACGTCATGCGGAAAAACGACCGCATCCGGCAAACCGGATGAGTCACGACATGATTTTAAGATAAAAGGGATGGACCGCCTCGCGCCGTGGGACTGGCGGCCGGGATCACGTCGCGGTTTCGCCCGCCACCGCGCGGGAAAATCCGGCACACACGCGCAAGCCGCGAGCGACACATGCGCATACGCGCCCGCGGCGTGCCCGCCGGATGCAATCGGGCAACCGGCGCGGACAACGGCACCGGTACGCCAGTGTACGGGGGTGACGTGCGCCTGCGCAAATGCCCCGATACGCTTCCGCTCGCGTCCGTGCGGCCGCGACTATCGCCCGACCGCCGGATCGCTCCCGTCGCCCTGACCGTCTTCCGCCAACTGCTGCCACTCGCTGAGGGCGCGCCGCCGCTGTGTCGGCGACATCATCAGGAACTCGTTCATCTTCACGAGAAATTCTTTCCTGGATTTCTCCGGTAGCGTTGCAAATCCGAGCAGCAGTGCGAACACCTTACCCGTATAACGCACGGCCTTTCCCCCCCATTCGTGAATAGTCATGCGCCGCTCGCGTTGCGATGCGGCACGCCTGCCTTCGATACTTCGGCCGTGCGGTCACGTCGACACGGCCTGATCCTGCACACGCTCTGCCGGTACGCGTTTCCCCCGGCGCCGCGCCGCCAGCGTCAGCGCGCGGATCCATTGCGCCAGCGTCACCGGCTTCGTCAGCCGCTGCTCCACGTCGGCCGCCGCATACCGCGCCGCCTCGTCCGGCGCCAGATGCGAGGTCACCACCACCACGTCGCAGGACAGGCCGAGATCGCGGACCCGCTCGGCCAACGCGCAGGCGGGCATGTCGGGCAGATCGGCGTTCAGCAGAAGCACGTCCCACGCGCCGCCAGCCAGCCGGTCGAGCGCCGTTTTCCCGAGCCCCACGGCCTGAACTGCGCATCCGAGCACATCGAGTTGCTCCCGAAGCAATGCGACGCTCGCCGCGTCGTCGTCGGCAAGCAGCACGCGCAACGCTTGCTGGCTCTCCGCCTCGTCCGCCCGGTCCGCAGCCTCGCACGGCGACGCGCGCGGGCCGGCAATCTCCGCCACCCGCATCATCGCGGCGCGCAAGCCCCCCAGCGAATAGCTCGACACGCGAATCGTCCTGCCGGCGATATCGGGCTGAAGCGGTCCGTCCGGCGTCGCGAGAATCACCGGCGTGTCGCCGCCGAGGCTATCCAGTTGGGTGTGAGGCCATGCGTCGGCATCCCCGAACAGCAGGACCGCGCATGCGTGCGCGACGCGCTCGCGCGGGATGCGCGCCGGGCTGTCGTACGAGTCGACGTCGAAGCCCCACGTGCGCAGATGGGGCAGTGCGAGATTGCGCCACGCTTGCCGCGCCGACACGACAAGCGCCGCGCGATCGCCGGACGACTCGCAGGCGGCGTCCGCAACGATTGCAGTCCCGAGCGGCAAGCGCACGGTGAAGCTACTGCCGACGCCCGGCGCGCTCGTCACCGATATCGTTCCCCCCATCGCGGCAACGAGCCGGTCGCACAGCGCGAGGCCCAGCCCCGTGCCGCCATAGCGCCGGGCAATCGACGTGTCGACCTGCGAAAAAGCCTTGAACAGCTTCTGCCGGTTCGACTCGTCAATGCCGATGCCCGTGTCGTCGACCGCGATCGAGAGCTCGGCGGAGCCGGATTCGGTCTCGCGAACCGCGATACGCGCGGTGACGTGGCCGTCGCGCGTGAACTTGATCGCGTTGCTCAGCAAATTGCCGAACACCTGCTCGAGACGCGTCGGGTCGCCGCGCATGCGTTGCGCGCTGCTCGCGTCGATCTCGGCGAACAGCGGCAACCCCTTCGCTTTCGCGATCGGCGCATAGGCGGCCAGTTCGCGCCCGATCACCGCGACCACGTCGAATTCGATCGATTCGACCGTCATCGCGCCCGCCTCGATCTTCGAGAAATCGAGCACGTCGCTGACGAGCGTCATCAGGACTTCGGCCGACGCGCGCAGCGTCTGTACCCGGGTGTGCTGCGCTACGTCGAGCGCCGAACGCTCGAGCAGTTCCAGATTGCCGAGAATGACGTTGAGCGGCGTCCGGATCTCGTGACTCATCGCGGCCAGGAACGACGACTTGGCCGCATTCGCCGAATCGGCCGCGCGCACCGCTTCCTCCAGCTTCCGGACGAGTTGCCGCTTCGCCGTCACATCGACGGCCGCCGCGATCAACACATCCTCGCCCTGGTAGCGCGCGCCGCGCGCGATGATGTCCAGATGCAACCACGCGTCGTCCGGCCCCGCCAGCGGAAGAACGACCTGCATCGCCCCCTCGGGCGCGCCGCACGCAACAAAGGCTTCGTAGTGCGCGGCGACCTGCGCGGACAGCGTCCGACCGTCACCGCCGCATCGCGCGATCGTGTCCGTCAGCGTCCCGCTCGCGAGCATCAATCTGCCGTCCGACCGGGAAATCAGGCCGAGCCCGATCGGCGCCATCTCGACCACGTTGCGGCACAGTTCCTCGCTGTCGAACACGCGTTGCGAGCGTGCGTACACGGGCACCAGCGTGCGCCGGTAGAACCGCACCAGCAGCGTCCACATGACCGCCAGGGCCAGCAGCGTCGCGGCGGCGAGCGTGCCCGCCTGCCACGCGACGCCCGCCGCGACGGCCTTCCACGAGACCGCGTAGGCGACAATCCAGCCTGTCGAAGCGAGCCTGCCGCGAAATACCACGAAGCCGTCGCGAAACACGGGCGCGTCCGGCTTCGTCAGATCGCGCCGTGCATCCAGACCCAGCAGACGTTCGCTCAGCGCCTGATCGGCCGCGGCACGGCGCTCCATCGTCACGAGCCGGTTATCCGCGGTGGTGATGAAGAAGATGCCATCCGACGACGGCGTTTCAGGCAGCCACGACAGCAGGTATTCCGGCGCATATTCGGTCACGAGGACCGCAAACGGCGCGCCATCCGAATACGCCTGCGCGGCAATCCGGATCCGTGCCTGCCCCATGACGGGGCCGTCGTACGGCGGCAGCCAGCTCACGCGTGGGGGCTCGCCCGCCGCCGGCGGCCGCGCGTCGCCGAAGTCGATCCGCAGCGCATCGAGCACGCGGGCGCGCTGCACGGGTGTCGCCAGCGCCGGCCAGTCTTCGTCCATGCTCGGCACGAGGCCGAATACGCCGGCACGCGTGCTGTAGTGGTAGCCCTCCAGCAGCCTGCCGCGATTGATCGAGCTTGCCGCGCAAATGCGCGACAACAGCATCGACAACGCGAGATAGCGCGAAACTTCGGCGCGGTTCCCGGTCTGACCCGGCACGCCCACGACGAGCGACGGATACGGTTTGATCGTGACCCGCTGATCGTTGTCGAAGAACGTGTCGACGACGCTGTCCGGCGCGCGCGAGATCTCCCGCCAGATCAATTGAGTATTCGCGACGCCGTTGCGGAACGATGTCTCGCTCACCTTGATTTCTTCGAGCGTCTCTTCGCTGCCGGTCAGGAAATTCCGCCGCTCGGCCTCGATGTGCCCATAGACGATCGACACCATCCCGAGCGCGCAGGCGATCAGGATCAGGACGGTGACGAGAATGCCGCCGCCGAACATCGAGATGCTCTGGTAGCGGCGGATGGACTGGAGCGGGCTGTAAGGCATGACGCAACACGACGACGCTCCGGGCACCGGAACGCGATCGGATCCGGGCCCCGGCGTCTCGCACGAATGCGGCCGGGAAAAGTGGCGGTGGCCCGATCATGCCAAACGGCTTGCTGAAAATCAGTGCGAAATGGGAGGTTTAGTACTTGTCAAATAGATTTGGAATGCAATTTTGAACTTGACCGAGAATCACTGGATAAATTCACGCGACAAGCGTGCGGATCGGATGCGTCCTGAATCGGCACGTGCCGGCGGCAAGCCGGCTGGAAAGTCGACTCGCGGCGCGGCGGCGTTCGGATCGCGCATGGCGATGCATCACGCACCTGCTCGATCCGGAGGAATATCGGATACAGCGAAATCCGATTCCGACCGCAATACTTCGTGATCCGTATCATTCAGGATCGATCGACGTACGTGGGCGACTTCCGGTGTCGGGCAGTGTCGGACGATATGGGACGGTTTGCGGCCGCTCGGTTCCGTGTGAACGGACTGGCCATCGCGCGGGGAGCCCGCTGCAGTTGCCCGCCTTGGCAGGGAGCGACGCCGCGCGCAGGGATGCGCGCGACGCCGCCGGGCCCTTCGATCAGTTGACCTGCAACTGGCCGCCGCGGCCGAGGCCGCCCTTGACGTCCTGCGCCTTGTAGCTGCGCAGGGCGACGACCATCTTGTTGTATGCGTCGATGAACGCGACGACCGTCGCCTTGCCTTCCGGCGTCGTCGAGAAGCCGGCAAGCGCGCCGCCCACGCCACCGCCGAAGCCGCCCAGCGCCGCGCCGTAGTTGGTCGCTGTCGAGCTGCCTTCCGCCGCCGCGATCTGCACGGCCGAGCGCACGTCGAACAGCGTCAGCGTCACGACCGATGCCTTCGTCTGCAGGTGGCCGGCCACCGCCGCCACCGCGCTGTTGCCGATCAGCCCGCCGATCATGCTGCCGATGCCGGCGATCGGCGAATCGTTGATGACGATCTGCGGTTCCATGTAGTAGTCGGCCGCGACACGCTGGCCCTTCTGCTGCTTCGAGCCTGCGCGATATTCACCCGAGCTGCGCTGCAGTTGCGTGATGCGCGACAGGCGCGCGTCGCTCTTCTGGTTGCCGATCGACGTGATCACGAAGCAGTTCGACTGCTGGACGGCCAGGCGCAGCAGCGGGTCGATGGTCGTCATCTTGGTCGCGCTGCCGAACGGGCCCCACCAGTCGGCGTTGCGACCGTCGTCGACGGCGATCGTGCCGAGCGGCGACGCGCAGCGCTGCAGCCCCGAATCGGCGCCGGCGCTCGTGCCGCCTGCCGCGGCGCCCGTCACGCCGGCGTTCTGGCCGCCGGGCGTCACGATGCCGCCGCAGCCGGCCACGGAAGCGCAAAGCGCTGCGACCAGCGCACCTTGGGTAAGACGATGGGAAAGGATGGTCTTCATGTCGTTATCGATCGATAGAGTCGTTGTTCGGCTTATGTGTTCGTGCGAACCTCGATAAGCCCCCCCGAGCATGGCGCGATGGTGGTCTCCCCGCTGCCGCCCCGTTGCTTCCGGCCCGGTCAGTAGTACCAGTTCGTCTGATTCCAGACGCCGTAGTACGGATAGCCCGAGTACCAGTAGCCGTAATAGACGTCACGCCATTGCGTGCGCCATTTCCAGTCGTCTTCGTCTTCTTTCTTGGCCTTGCGGGCGAGCTCGAGCAGCTTCTTCGATTCCTTGTCGCCGCGGCCCGCCGCGATCGACAGCCACTTGTCCGCTTCGCGCGGATCGGAGCCCATTTCCTCGAGGCCGAACAGGTAGAAACTGCCGAGCGCCTTCTGCGCCTGCAGGTCGCCGCGCTCGGCGGCATCGCGCATCCACTTGAGGGCCTGATAGCTGTCCTGGCGCACGCCGTCGCCGCGGAAATAACGCAGGCCGAGGTCGTAGGCGGCCTTCGGCTGGGTTTTCGCGGCCTGCTTCAGCGCGACAATGCGCGGATCTTCCCGGTCTTCGGCGTCATCTTTCTTTTGATAGGACACCTGATCTTTAGGACGATCGGAACAACCCGTGTCGTCGCAGATCCGCACCGTGTTGCTGGTCACGGACGGATCCTGCGCGCACGCAGCCAATAGCAACAGCAGCCCCGGTGCGAGTAAACGGCGATACATTGGTACTTTCCTCTAGTTTTATTTGCGCCGCAATTCTTCGAGCCATCCCGCCCCCGCGAGCTCGTCTCGCACCCGGTAGCGCGCGGTGCGGCGAATATAATCCGCCGCACCGGCACGCAGTCCAAGGCTCTCTCAGGCTCCCTCTTCGAATCGATCTGCCACTATTTTTCGCCGCTTTTTCCTGATACCGACCGTGGTCGGCACCGCCCCCAAACATGACGCGACAAACAATAGTGACGTGGTGAGCAATAATAATGAAGAAAAATGGCATGTCAAGGTCATTCGCTTTTTAGAAGATTGCATGACGCGTCACCTTTGATATGCTTTCCCTCGCCCCCCCTGGAGACCCCATCGAGATGTCCAACACCGAGCAGGCCAACGTCGATCTCATCACCGCCACCAAGGTGCGAGATCTCCTCAACCGGAACGGCATCCCGCCGCGCAGTCACAACACGACGATCGCGAACGTGCTCGGCCTCAGTTTCTCGGTCGTCACGCGCAAGATGAAAGGCCTGATCCCGTGGAACCTGTCGCAGTTGCAGGACATCGCGACGCACTTCGGCGTGCCGCCCGCGATCCTGCTCGACGACAAGGGCGCGCAGCCGGCCGCCGCCGAGATGATCGACGCCACGCTCGTGATCGAGTCGCGGCGCTTCCGTTGCCGCGCCGCGATCTCGGCAAAGGCCAGCAGCCAGAGCGAAACCGACTTCGTCGCGCTGCAGTGGCAAGGCGAATGGATCGTCACAGAACGTCAACTTGCGCGCGAAGGGCGCACGTATCCAGTCGACGTGATCGAACTGCGTTCGAGCCAGCCGAGCGTGTACGCCGCGCGAATCGCGGTGGTCGACGATTCGCCGGACGTCGCCGAAACGGTATGTGAATATTTCATCGAAAAAGGCGTGAACGCGATCCCGTACTATGACGGCGCCACGTTCCGCAAGGCGCTGGAGGTCGAGGATTTCGACGGCTACATCCTCGACTGGATGCTCGGCGACCAGACGGCCGCCGATCTCGTGCGCGGCATCCGCTCGAGCGAGAACGGCGGCGCGCCGATCTTCCTGCTGACCGGCAAGATCTCGACTGGCGAAGCCAGCGAGGACGAAATCGCGCACATCGTGTCGCACTACAACGCGCGCTGCGAGGAAAAACCGGTACGCCTGCCGATCCTGTTCGCCGAAGTGACACGCGAGCTGAAGATCGCGCTGCCGGCCGTCGCGCCCGTCGCCGCGAACTGAACCTGCAACGACACTCCACCACCACACGACCGAGAGAGACACATGCGAGTTTCGACGATCTGGATCAAGAGCCTGCTGACCGCCTGCCTGCTCGGCATGGCCGCCGCATCATGGGCCGCTTCGTCGTTTACGTTCACCGTCGACGGCAAGATCGGCAAGAGCAACCAGTCCGGCAAGATGTCCTACGTCTTTTCCGAGCAGGCGCTGATGGCGCTACCGCAGCATACGATCGTCACGTCGACGAGCTGGACGCCGAAGGCTACCTTCACCGGCCCGCGCCTGAGCGACGTGTTGAAGATCGTCGGCGCGCACGGCACGCAGATCGAGTTCCGCTGCATCGACGAATACACGTTCACGATCCCCGTGTCGGACGCCGCCAAGTATGGCGTGATCCTCGCGCGCACGATGAACGGCAAGGTGCTCGGCAACGACAACTACGGCCCGCTGTGGATCATGTATCCGCGCGACCAGTATCCGGACGAACTGAAGACGCCCATCGGTGAAGCCAAGTTCGCTTGGCAGATCATCGGCCTGACCGTCAAATGAAACGCAGGCGATGGCGAAATAGAAAAATCATTCTTGTCCTGGGGTCGCTGTGGATCATGGGATTCGCCGCGTGGGCGTTCCTGCTATCGGACCTCCTCGCGACCTCGGTCAACGAGGGCGTGCTCGAAGGGCCGCGCGAAGGCGTGTTCTGGACCGCCGCGCAATACCGCAACGTCTATACGCGGTTCGACCGGCAACTGATTCTCTACGCGACGCACGAGGACGACGACTTCGATCACGTGCAGATGCAGCTCGACAGCCTGTCGGTGTCGTTCGGGTTCCTGCAGCGGCCGTCCGAAGTGTCCGAATACTGGCTGCGCATCCCGCGCGCGCGCAACGAGATCGACGCGCTCGGCGAGTTCATGACGCGCCTGAAGCACGACGTGCCATTGCTGCGCGATGCGCCGAAGAACGCGCAACACGTGATCGACGACGTCAGTGCGTACTGGCCGAAGGTCAACGGCCTCGCGAACTACTTCCGCGCGATCGAGATGGCGCAACGCGACTTCACGTTCCATCAGCTGAAGGAAAAGCAGCGCGCGATCCTGATCCTCGGCATCGTGCTCGGCGTGATCCTGTGCGCGCTGTTCCTGCTGCTGTTCTATACGATGCGCACGCGCGACGACCTGCTCGAGCGGCAGGACGCGGCGCTCGACGCGGAGCGCAAGGCGTCCGACCGCGCGTTCGAGATGATCGAGGCGAAGAATGCGTTCCTCGGCATGGTCAGCCACGAGTTGCGCACGCCGCTGCAGGCGATCTGCGGGTCGATCGAGATCCTGCTCGCGCGCCCGCAGTCCGACGCGAACCTGAAGACGATCCGGCGGCTGCAGAATTCCGCGTTGTCACTCGAAGCGCTCGTCAGGGACCTGACCGACTACATCAAGCTGCGCTCGACGAAGCGCCTCACCGAACTGGAAACCGTCGACATGGCGTCGCTGCTCGCCGAAGTGATCGACCCGCTGCGCGGGAAGATCGCGGCGAAGCAAATCGCGATCACGCAACAGGTCGAGCCGCCCGGCCTGGCGATCCGCTCGGATCGCAAGCTGCTGCGGCAGGTGCTGTCGAACCTGATCGAGAATTCGGTCAAATACACGCACGGCGGGTCGATCGCCGTGTCGATCACGCTCGCCGACGCGCCGGCCGGCCCGCAGTTGAAGATCGCCGTGCGCGACACGGGCACCGGCATCGCGAAGCAGCATCTGTCGAAGATCTTCGAGCCGTTCTACCGCGCGAACGACGCGGTCGGCCTGCACGTGGACGGGATCGGCATGGGGCTCGCCGTGGTGCGCGAAATCGTGACGACGCTGCGCGGGCATGTGGACGTGCACAGCGTCGTCGGCAAAGGCAGCGAGTTCGTCGTGACGCTGCCGGCCGACGTGCCCGGCATCGATACGGCCGGCAATGCGGCCGGCGAAGCGCCCGCGATGCCGCACGCCGCCGCGCACCGCGACCGGCGCGCACTGGTGGTCGACGACAACGACAATGCGCGCGAAACGCTCGGCGCGATGCTGTCGGCGCTCGGCATCGACGCCGATCTGTGCGCCACCGGCCAGGAAGGCGTCGCGCGCTTCGGCGAAAGTCACTACGACATCGTGGTGCTGGATCTCGAACTGCCGGACCTGAGCGGCTTCGAGGTCGCGCGGCGCATGCGCGCCGTCGCGCAGCCGGACGACGACGGCCGGCATCCGGCGATCCTCGGCGTCAGTGCGTACGAATCGGCCGCGCTGCGCGAGAACAAGCGGGTATTCGACGCATTCCTGCCGAAGCCCGTACATCTGCGCGAACTCGGCACGCTCGTCGAGAAGCTGCTCGGCTGAACGCGGCGCTCACTCGCCCGCTCACTCGCCGATCAGATGCAGCACGATGTCGCGCCGATGTGCGGCACGACGATGCTCGAACAGGTAGATCCCCTGCCAGGTGCCGAGCACCATGCGCCCAAGCTCGACCGGAATCGACAGTTGCACCTGCGTGAGCGCCGTGCGCAAGTGCGCGGGCATGTCGTCGGGGCCTTCGGTGTCGTGCTCGTAACGTGTGGCGTCTTCCGGCGCGAGCGTCGCGAAGTAGCGTTCGAGATCGCGCTGCACCGACGGATCGGCGTTCTCCTGGATCAGCAGCGAGGCCGACGTGTGCCGGCAGAACACGGTAAGCACGCCCGTGCGGATCGACTGCTGATCGACGAACGCGCGCACCTGCGACGTGAATTCGACGAGGCCGCTGCCGCCCGCGTCGACGACGATGTGCGTAATGGCCTGTTGCATGGTCATGGCGTCAGGCCAGCGCGGCGAAGCCGTCGGCCTCGATCTGCCCGGCATCGGTGGGGCGCACGACACGCGCGACTTCGACACCATCGCGCAGGAACACCAGCGTCGGCCACAGCTTCACGCGGAACGAGCGGCCGAGCGGGCGACCCGGGCCGTCCTCGATCTTCAGGTGCCGCACGGCGGGATGCGTGGAGAACGACGCCACGATCGCGGGCTGCGCACCCGCGCAGATACCGCACCAGTTCGCGCCGAATTCGATGACGGTTGCACCGCCCAGTGCGTCGACTTCCGCGCGTGTCGGCGCGTTGGCGGTGTAGCGTTGTTCAGTGTCCATCAGGCCCTCGTGTGCGTTGGCGGAACGTGGCCACGCCCGCCCGCATGGTACGGCGTGCGCGGCCTGCGATCTCCTACTCTAGCGGAAAAGCGCGCACGATGCCGACGGCTCCATGCTGGCGCAAACACCGCCTGCGCGCACCGAACTGAATGACACGACAAGATTCGGAGCGCCGCGCGGCCGCGACGGGATCAGCATGCGGACTGATCTCTCGACGAAACGAAGGCCCCGACCATGAATGCTCCGCATCGCGTCACCGAACCGAACATCCTCTATTTCGGCACGCCCGTCGTGCTGGTCAGCACGCTGAACGAGGACGGCACAGCCAATCTCGCGCCGATCTCGTCCGCGTTCTGGCTGGGTTGGCGCGGCGTGTTCGGCATCGCCGCCAGTTCGCAAACCACCCGCAACCTGTTGCGCACCGGCGAATGCGTGCTGAACCTGCCGTCGTCGGCGCAGGCGCACGCGGTCGACCGGATCGCGCGCACGACGGGCACGTATCGCGGCCCCGACATCGAGCGCTCGCGCGATGCGGGCGTGCCGGCCGCCGCCGGGCGGTAACGAAACGCGATGGCCAGCCCGATGCGACCCTCGATGGTTGACCTCTTCCGCACGGCGACGCTTGACCTAGAGTGTGCTCTACGGTGTTCACTGGTCGACAGGACCGCAAGGAGTGCATATGACGAACCGATCGCGCCGCGTCGGCGCGGACGACGCAAGCGAGCAGTCACTCACGTTGCTGATCGGCGAGATCGCACAGGCGACGGGACGCAGCATCCATGCGATCCGCTGGTACGAGTCGCAGGGGCTGCTGCCGGGCGTACAACGCGACGCGGCTGGCCGGCGACGCTACAGCCGGCATCACGTCGGCTGGCTCGACCTGATGGACCGGCTGCGCTGCACGGGGATGTCGATCGCGCAGTTGCGCGCGTATACGGCGCTGGTGAAGCAAGGCCCGCCGTCGCTGCGCGAACGGCGCGCGCTGCTGGCCGCGCACCGTGCGCGCGTGCAGGACAACATCCGCCGCTGGACCGATGCGCTCGAACTGATCGACGCGAAGGTCGAGTTCTACGACGAGTGGGTGGCGAGCGGCGCGCGTCCGGCCGTGTCGCCGCACCAGCGCATCCGCGCGACGCGCGGCGGTGCGCCCGCCGAATGGCGGCACGGGCCGCCGGCCGCCGGCGCGGCGAACAAACAGGAGAACACCGATGAACCCGACGATCCGTAATGCTTCGTCCAGCGCGGCCGATGCCGCCGCGCCTGCCCGGCACCGCCTCGTGCTGCCGGCGCTGTGCATCGCGGTGCTGATCGCGCAGATCGACACCGCGATCGTCAATCTCGCGACCGAACCGATCGGCGCCGCGTTCGGCGCGCGCGTCGGCGCGCTGCAATGGGTCATCGACGCGTACAACCTCGCCTATGCGGTGCTGCTGCTCACGGGCGGCCTCGTCGGCGACCTGTACGGCAGGCGGCGCGCATTCGTCCTCGGCGCGGCAGTGCTGAGCGGCGCATCGGTCATGTGCGCGCTCGCGCCGACGCTCGGCATGCTGATCGCGGGCCGCGCGCTCGCCGGCGCTGGCGCCGCGCTGCTGATTCCCGCTTCGCTCGCGATCGTCCGCGTGATCTGGCATGACCCTGCCGAACGCGCGCGCGCACTCGGCGTCTGGGCCGCGTGCGGCGGCATCGCGATGATCGTCGGCCCGACGCTCGGCGGCGTGCTGATCCACGCATTCGGCTGGCGCAGCATCTTCTGGGTCGTGATCCCGTTCGGCGTCGCGGCGATCGGATTGGCCTCCATCGTCGTACCCGAATCGGCCGATCCGCACGGCCGCCGTTTCGATCCGGCCGCGCAAGCGCTCGGTGCGATCGCGATCGGCTGCGTCGTGTTCGCGACGATCGACGCGCGCCACGACACGTTGCGCGCGGCGCTGCTGGTCGCGACGAGCACGACCGCCATCGCGCTGTTCATCCGCATCGAACGACGCCTCGGCAAGGCCGCGCTGGTGCCGCTCGACCTGCTCGCGAACCGCGCGTTCCGCGGGATGCTGATCGCCAACGGCGCGATGACGTTCGGCGGCTACGGGATGCTGTTCGTGCTGCCGCTCGCGTGGCAGAGCCATCGCGTGCTCGACGCGACCGGCGCGGGACTCGCGCTGCTGCCGATGTCGGTGCTGTTCGCGCTCGTGTCGTTCGGCTCGGGCTCGGTCGCCGCGCGCTTCAGCGGGCGCACTGTCGGCGCGGGCGGCGTCGCGCTGATGGGCATCGGGCTCGCCGCGATCGGCATCGGCGCGGCCGGGTCGACGGATGCGCATGCGCCGATGCTCGGCTGGGCGGAAACCGGCCTGGCGTTCACGGGCACGGGGCTCGGCCTCGCCGTCGGGTCGCTGGCTGCGACGGCCGTCGGCGCGGTCGACGCCGCGCGCGCGGGCACGGCCGCGTCGCTGATGAACGTAATGCGGATGATCGGCGCGGTGTTCGGCGTCGCCATGCTGGGTGCGCTGTACGACGCGTGCGGCGGCGGCGCGGCCGGGCTGCGGGTCGCGATGCTGGCGGGCAGCGCCGTGCAGCTCGCGTGCGCGGCACTGGCCTGGCGCACGGCCGGGTCCGGCGCGCCGGCCGGTGCGCCTAAGCCGATCGGATAAGATACGGCCGGCCACGCTCTTTGGCCCATGACCGAACCGACGGAGTGTTTTCAGTGATTCAACCGACCCAAGTATTCAAGGACAACCTCGCGCAACTGCCGGCCATCGACGGCATCGCGCGCATCGATCTCGTCGGCGCGAACGGCGACGTGGTCGCCAGCATCGAGAACCAGCCGGGCAAGCAAGGTTCGCTCGCTGTGTACCACTACCTGAAACAGGCATTCGGCGCGCTCGACGCAAAGGCCGCCGAGCACGGCCTCGCGGTGTTCGCCGAGCATACGGCCGACGCGCGCAACCGTCCCGGCGCACATCCGAACGTCGATCGTCTGCTGGCGATCGTCGCCGGCGGCGAAGCGCTGCGAATCGACGTCGTCGCGAAGGGCTGAGCGGCGTACCAACGTGCTGCGGTAATCGAAGAGGCGCCCCCCCCTCTTTCGATGGCCGCGACCAGAATCCAGCCGGGCAGCGACAGGTGCGCCGCCCGGAATTTCCCGCTCCTGCTGGCCAGCGGTGCCGCGCCTTCTACCCTTGGACGGAATCTACGATGCCCCGATCGCAATCAGGTTTCGCCGCAGACGTTCGGCAAGAAACAACCAGGCCGCTTGTTGCGCACCCGTGCGTTTCGAACTTTCGTGGGCGGTGAGCCAAAGCGTCAAGTAGTGCTTCCGTGCGTCCGGAGAAACTCTCTCGAGTCCGGGTTCCCGGTCGGCGAGCATGCACCATAGAGGCGCGATGCCGCCGCCAGACAAGACCGCGCTTCGAAGCGCATCCCACGAATTGACCTTTGTGCTCACGCGAGCACCGTCTGGCGCATATTCCTTGAGCCAGTCGACAAATGGCTTGGGAATATCGTCACCCCAACCGACCCACGTCTCCCGCGTGTCGGAACCACGATGCCCGACTGCACGATAGACAGCGACCTCTACCTCGCCGAGGGGCACACTATCCACCCTGGACGGCGGCCCATACGACACGCAGATACCCATATCGGCGCGTCGCTCCAATACGAGCGTGAGCGGGTCACTGACATTGCTCACCTCGATGTTCACGAACGGATTCCGCTGGTGAAACGCGACAACGTCCGAGATGAAGATGTCGCCAAGGGAGGCGGACATCGCAAGTCGAACCGTTCCTTCGACACCACCCAGCGTTCGCTGCATGACTGCTGCCAGAACGCTCGCTTCTTGTTCCATCTGAGACGCGACTGCAAGCACTGCGCGTCCGGCGGGGGTCGGTTGAAATCCGCTGTCGTCCAGCACGAAAAGCTGACATCCGACGATTTTCTCCAGGGCATCGACTCTCCGGCTGACCGTGGTTCGATCCACGCTGAGTGCCTTTCCTGCTGCCAGGTACGAACCGGATTTTGCGACGGCGAGGAAATAGCGCAGGTCGTCCCATTTAACTGCGCCGGGTGTGCGTTTTTGCATAGTGGGGTGCAAATAAACTCATTTTCTGGATATTCAACGTTCTCTAGACTTTATCGCAGTGTATCGGAGTGTGCAGCGCATAACCTACAAATTTCCCTCTCAATAAAACAGGATCCAACGATGGCCACTTATGCAAAAATTATTTCTCAAATGCCGACTCGCTATGCGCGCGGTTGGCATTGCTTCGGCCTGGAGCGCGAAATTCGGACCGGTGAAGTGACCAGCCTGGAGGCATTCGGAACGAAGTTGGTGGCGTATCGTGGCGAGGACGGAAAAATCAGAGTATTCGACGGTGTCTGTCCGCACATGGGCGCAAATCTCGCGCTCGGAGCGGTCAAAGGAAACAACCTGGAATGCCCGTTTCACTCGTGGCAGTGGGGCGAAGGCGGGCGCTGCGAGCACATCCCCTACGCGTCCCGAATTCCGATGAAGGCACGGATTCGCGAATGGGAAACGATGATCGAGAATGAACTGCTTTTTATCTGGCACGATCATGAAGAGAAACCCTCGATCGAAGACCAGCGCATTCCCCCGCATCGCTGCTGCAATGAAGCGGGTTGGTCCGACTGGGTCGTGATCAGCCGGCCCGCAAATACCAATTGCCGCGAACTCATCGACAACCTTTCGGATGTTTACCATTTTGAGCCCGTTCACGGGTCGCCCGTCAGCAGCTTCGTTAACGTCGCGGAGCGGCACACTTACTGCCAGATGCTGACTGGGGGCAATCAGCTGATCGGGACGGGCGACAGCCTTCGAAGCATTGCGTACTACCATGGCCCGTCCTACGTCATTGCGGACATGGATGCGGAAATGTGGGGACACCGGCTCGAGTGCATCATGATGATCGGCAGTGTCCCCATTCACCAGGACCAGTTCATGATGCATTTCGGAATGAAAGTCCGTGCCGTTCCGGAGCTTTCGTTCTCCGAGAATCAGAAACTGATCGCTGCCTATATTGCGAACGGGCAGGAGACATTCTTCCAGGATCTGCGGATCTGGGACAAGAAGACACGCGTCGACAATCCGATTCTCTGCGACGGCGACGGGCCGGTTTACCAACTGCGCGACTGGTATCATCAGTTCTACCTGGATCGAGCCAAGGTACCGGCGTCGACGGAGGAAAAGCGCGTGTATGTCACTCGACGTCGGGAGGATACCCGTCAATGGGTATTGGAAGAACACGGATTCGATCTCGACAAACAAGAGCCGGTCGGGATTATCCGATCCTTCGAGGAGATTGCTCTCGGTGCAACCGAGCACGTGTGATTCATATCGATACCGCATAAAGGAGGGGACGTGTCTGAAGATTTTTTCTCTGGAAAATATCCGCGAGGATGGTTCGCAGTACTATTCTCTGACGAGATCAAGGCCGGCGAAATCAAGTCGCTGAGCTACTTCGGCAACGAGTATGTCGCGTTTCGAGGCGAGAACGGCATTGTGTCGATCCTCGACGCATTCTGTCCGCATCTGGGCGCCCATCTTGGAGACGGTCGCTGTGTGGGTGACACGATCGTTTGCCCGTTTCACGAATGGAAGTTCTCGCAGACGGGCGCCTGCGTCGACGTTCCGTATGCCAAACGCATACCGATCAAGGCCAAGGAGCGTGCCCTCGAGTCTCATCAGGTGCGCGAAGTCAACCAGATCGTTCACATGTGGTTCGATCCGGCAGGCGGTCCTCCAACGTGGGAGCTGCCGGTGGATCCGGCCATGAACGGGGAACAAGGGTGGACCGGATGGTATTTCAAGCGTTGGCGCGTGCGGACCCAGGGCAAGGAGATTATCGAGAATCTGGTCGACGCACCGCACTTCACGTACGTCCACGGATCGCCGATCGAAGAGATCACCGTGAATTTCGACGGTCACGTCGCGGCGCAACGGTCGAAGATCGGTGGCCACCCGACGCTAGGGAAGACGCTCATGACCGAAGCGACCTACTACGGGCCCGCGGTAATGCATGTGTCGATGGAGGGGACGTACGCGAGCAAGCAGGTGAACATTCATACGCCTATCGACACCGAACATGTGGACGTCTGCTATGGCATAAAGATTCAGCGGGATCCGGGTCTTCCGGATACCGACGAAATCGCACGGCAGTATGCAAAGTTCGCACACGACGCTTTCGACCAGGATGTGGTGTTGTGGCGCAGGAAGATCTACAGAACGGCACCGCTTCTGTGCGACGGTGACGGGCCTTTGTTTCAGTTGCGTGACTGGTATCGGCAGTTCTTCGCGGATACCCCGGTGGTGACCTGAGGCGGCGGAGTCGATACCCTCCAGATCGCTCACAGGGAATCGGGCCGGTCCGCGACGGCCCGTGCGCCACTCGTTTGTGGCTCGCGGGCCATTTACTTGCATCGTCGCCAACGGCGCGATGACGTTCAGTGGCTACGGGATGCGGTTCGTGCTGTCGCTCGCGTGGCAGAGCCACCGCATGCTCGACGCGACCGGCCGTCGATCGTCTGCTGGCGATCGTCTGCTGGCGATCGTCGCCGGCGGCGAAGCGCTGCGGACCGACGTCGTCACGAAGGGCTGAGCGACGAGCCGGACAGTTGGCGTGGGCGCACGCATCGCAGCGTTCCGTTTCGATACCTGCGGCGCGTGCCTCACCACCGTGCTGCCGGACCCGCCGCGCTGCAACCATTGCCAAACAGCAACGATCGACGCCGCAGTGCAGCCGGCACCGCACGTTTCCCTGATCTGAAAAAGCCATTCGCGGGGCTGGCCACCAGAAGGGCCCGTTATTAGCGGGAACACGCCCGGCCCCGATCATCGACTGCGCGCCCGATCCCGGCACCCTCGCGCCGCGAGCGACAGCATCCGGAATCGTCCCTGTGCATCGCCGCACCAGCACTGCGCCGCGCGCACGCTGACAGTGCCGCCATCGGCGTCGTATCGATCGTCGTGGATCTTCCGCATACCGCGCCGGAAAAGGCCGGGCGCCGCATCCGTCGGAATCCGAACGTGCTGGCATACAACTTGCCAACAATGATCCAGCGCCGCAACGCGGCGCGTGGCGATGTTCCGCCCCGACTCCGCCGGTGTCCGACCGGCAATCCGCAGAGGTCTCCACCATGACGCGTTTGCGCACCTCCCTGCAGAGCGGCAACTGGCGCTCGTTGCTCGCGTGCTTCCTGTACTTCGACACCGGCTTCACCGTCTGGGTGCTGTACGGCCCGCTCGCGCCGTTTATCGGCAAGGACATCGCGATGTCCGCCGCACAGCAGGGCTTTCTCGTCGCGGTACCCGTGCTCGCCGCCGCCATCCTGCGCGTGACGCTCGGCAACCTGTATCAATCCGCCAACGGACGCAGCATCGCCCTGATGGGCGTGGTGTTGTCCGCGCTGCCGGCCATCGTATTGCCGTGCGTGCCCGGCACGCCGTCGTATGCGCTGCTGCTCGTCCTCGGCGTGTTCCTCGGCATGGGCGGCGCCAGTTTCGCCGTTGCGCTGCCGATGGCGGGCAGCAGCTATCCGCCGAAAGTGCAGGGTCTGGTGCTCGGCCTCGCAGCGGCCGGCAACATCGGCGCCGTCCTCGACGGCTTCATGTTTCCGCACATCGCAGCCGCGATCGGCTGGAAGCTCTCGACCGCCGCCGCGCTGCCGCTGCTCGCGATCTCCGGCCTGGCGATCATCGCGTGGGCCGACGACCGCGGCGAAAAATCCGGCAGCGTGCCGCGTGCGCTCGGCGCATTCGTCATCACGCTCGTGGGTCTCGTCGCACTGGTCCTGGCCGTGCACGGCGGGCTGTTCGGCACCGGCAAGACCGGCGTGCTGCTGCTGCCGGTGATGGGCGCGCTGCTCGCGATCGCGATACTGCCCGCGCGCTACCGCGCGGTGCTCGCCGAGCGCGATACGTGGGTCATCATGCTGATTTACAGCATCACGTTCGGCGGCTTCGTCGGCATGTCGTCATACGTCACGCTGCTGCTGACGTCGCTGTACCAGATGCCGAAGATCGACGCCGGCCTGTTCATGTCGCTGCTCGCCTTCCTCGGCGCAATCGTGCGACCGCTCGGAGGATTCATCGCGGACCGCGTCACCGGCGTGCGCGCCCTGATCGTGCTGCTCGCCGCGATCGCCGCCGCCGATTTCGCCTTCGCCGCGTGGATGCCGCCGCTTGCCGGCGGAATCGCGTTGCTGATCTGCCTGTACCTCGCATTCGGGCTCGGCAACGGCGCGACATTCCAGCTCGTGCCGCATCGCTGGAAGGGCAAGACCGGCCTGCTGTCCGGCATTGTCGGCGCCGCGGGCGGAATCGGCGGCTTCTATCTGCCCGTCGTGATGGGCATCGCGAAGGAAAGTACCGGCAGCTATCAGCTTGGCTTCGTGACGTTCGGTGCACTCGCTGCCTGCGCATGCGGCGCGCTCATGCTGCTTCGTGCGCAATGGCTCTACTGGGCCGCGCCCGCCGACGCGCGGGCCACCGGCGCAACGGCCAGGGCGCCGCGCGACATGACGCATGTGGCCGAGTGATCGCCACCGCACGCATACGACATCGACCGGGCGACCGATGTAGCCGATGCCGCGGACGAAATGTCGAACCACGCCGCGCCAATGCGGACGAGCGCGCGACAGGAATCCGCTGACGAATCGACCGTTGCCGCTCCCGTGCACCGCCGTCGCATTGCAATGCACCAACTTAGACCGTGCCGCGCATGCGCGAGGTGCGCACCAAAGTGCGCGCCTCGCGCCGGGCTGTAGCACGGAGCCATTGGCATGCTGCTTGCTTTTTGTTTGCTTGACAGGCAGGGCAACCTGCGCGCCCAAGGTCAAGGAGACGGCGGAATGCGGAAGATGAAGCTGGTGATGGTCGGCAACGGCATGGCGGGCGTACGCACGCTCGAAGAACTGTTCAAGCTGGCCCCGGATCTGTACGACGTCACGGTATTCGGCGCGGAGCCGCATCCGAACTACAACCGGATCCTGCTGTCGCCGGTGCTGGCCGGCGAGCAGACGCTCGAGCAGATCGTCCTGAACGATTACGCGTGGTACGAACAGCATGGCGTGACGCTGCTGACCGGCCGCAAGGTCGTGAAGATCGACCGCGTGCGCCGGGTCGTGGTGGCCGACGACGGCACCGAGGCGCCTTACGACCGCCTGCTGCTCGCGACCGGTTCGAATCCGTTCATGCTGCCGATCCCCGGGAGCGGGCTCGACGGCGTACTCGGCTATCGCGACATTGCCGACACGCAGGCGATGATCGATGCGTCGTCGCACTATCGCCATGCGGTCGTGATCGGCGGCGGGCTGCTCGGCCTCGAAGCCGCGAACGGCCTGAAAGTGCGCGGGATGGACGTGACGGTCGTCCACCTCGCACCGACGCTGCTCGAGCGACAGCTCGACGCAACCGCGGGCGAGCTGCTGCGCAAGTCGCTCGAGGCACGCGGCCTGAAGTTCCTGATGGGGAAGCAGACCGCCGCGCTGGAAAGCGACGGTCCGGACGGCGATCGTGTGCGCGCCGTGCGCTTCGCCGACGGCGACACGCTGGAAGCCGATCTCGTCGTGATGGCGGTCGGCATCCGCCCGAACACCGAGCTCGCCGAAAGCACCGGCCTCTACTGCAACCGCGGGATCGTCGTGAACGACACGATGCAGACCTACGACCCGCGCATCTACGCGGTCGGCGAATGCGTGAGCCATCGCGGCATCGCATACGGGCTCGTCGCGCCGCTGTTCGAGCAGGCCAAGGTCGCGGCAAACCATCTCGCGGAATTCGGCATCGGCCGCTATGTCGGCTCGGTCACGTCGACGAAGCTGAAGGTGACGGGCATCGATCTCTATTCCGCCGGCGACTTCCTCGGCGGCGAAGGCACCGAGGACATCACGCTGTCCGATCCGCTCGCGGGCGTCTACAAGAAGATCGTCGTCAAGGATGACCGGATCGTCGGTGCGTGCCTGTACGGCGACACCGCCGACGGCGCGTGGTACTTCAAGCTGCTGCGCGAGGGCCGCAACATCGCGGACATCCGCGAGACGCTGATGTTCGGCGAGACCAGTCTCGGCGACACGGGGCACAGCGGCATCACGCATGCGGCGGCGATGCCCGACACCGCCGAGGTGTGCGGCTGCAACGGCATCTGCAAGGGCACGATCGTCGGCGCGATCAAGGAAAAGGGGCTCTTCACGCTGGAAGACGTGCGCAAGCACACGAAGGCGTCCGCGTCGTGCGGTTCGTGCACCGGGCTGGTCGAGCAGATCCTGATGTCGACGCTCGGCGGCGACTATTCGGCGTCGCCGAAGGCGAAGCCGGTATGCGGCTGCACCGACCGCACGCATGCGGAAGTGCGCACCGCGATTCGCGAGCACAAGCTGCTGTCGGTGCCGGCGGCGATGCACTTCCTCGAATGGCGCACGCCGAACGGCTGTTCGACCTGCCGCCCGGCGCTCAACTATTACTGCATCAGTACCTGGCCGCACGAGGCAAAGGACGATCCGCAGTCGCGCTTCATCAACGAACGCGCGCACGCGAACATCCAGAAGGACGGCACCTATTCGGTCGTGCCGCGCATGTGGGGCGGCGTGACGACGGCCGACGAGTTGCGCCGCATCGCCGACGTGGTCGACAAGTATGCGATTCCGACCGTCAAGGTCACGGGCGGGCAGCGCATCGACCTGCTCGGCGTGAAAAAGGAAGATCTGCCAGGCGTGTGGCACGACCTCGGGATGCCGAGCGGTCACGCGTACGCGAAGGCGCTGCGCACCGTGAAGACCTGCGTCGGCTCCGAATGGTGCCGCTTCGGCACGCAGGACTCGACGCTGATGGGGCAGCAGCTCGAACGTGCGCTGTGGCGGATGTACGCGCCGCACAAGGTCAAGCTCGCGGTGTCGGGCTGCCCGCGCAACTGCGCGGAATCGGGCATCAAGGACGTCGGCGTGATCGGCGTCGATTCCGGCTGGGAAATCTACGTCGGCGGCAACGGCGGCATCAAGACCGAGGTCGCGCAATTCTTCTGCAAGGTGAAGACGCACGAGGAAGTGCTCGAGTACGCAGGTGCGTTCCTGCAGCTCTATCGCGAGGAAGGCTGGTATCTGGAGCGCACCGTGCACTACATCGAACGCGTCGGGCTCGACTACGTGAAAGCGCGCGTGCTCGACGATGCCGACAACCGCGTTGCGCTGTGGGAACGCCTGCAGTTCGCGCTGAAGGACGAGCCCGATCCGTGGCACGACACCGACGATGCGCAGGTCGACCTGCGCCAGTTCACCCCGATCGCCGTCGAAACGGCCGGCCGCTGATGCCGGCGCAAATGCCAGGAAACCCTACGATGCCCACTTTCGAACCCGACTGGATCGCGGTCTGCCGGATCGACGACATTCCCCCGCTCGGCGCACGCGTCGTCAAGCGGCCCGAAGGCGCGCCCGTCGCGCTGTTTCGCACCGCGGGCGACCGTGTGTTCGCGCTGCTCGACCGCTGCCCGCATCGCGGCGGCCCGCTGTCGCAAGGCATCGTGCACGGCGAACAGGTCACGTGTCCGCTGCACGGCTTCAACGTCGCATTCGGCAACGGCTGCGCGCTGCCGCCCGACGACGGCTGCACGCCCGTGTTCAGCGTCGCGTGCGACGGCGACGCGGTGCTGCTCAGGCGCAGCGAACTCGCGTCGCTCGCCATCGGCGACGACGCATCGGGCGCACCCGCATGCGTCGAACCGGGACATGCTGCATGACGGGAACGGCAGCGACATGCGATGGGCGCCCCGAACCGGACCTGCGCGAAACACGTTCGACATGCTGCTACTGCGGCGTCGGTTGCGGCGTGGTCATCCAGACGCGTGCCGATGCCGACGGACAGCGCAAGATCGTCGGCGTGCGCGGTGACCCCGATCACCCGGCCAACTTTGGCCGGCTGTGCTCGAAGGGCAGCACGCTGCATCTGACCGCCGCAGCCGAACGCTATGCGCAGACCCGCGCGACGCACCCGGAATTGCGACACGCGCGCGACGCGGCGCGCACGCGTGTGTCGTGGGACGACGCGCTCGACCATGTCGCCGCGCGCTTCGCGCGGATCGTCGAGCGGCATGGCCGCGATGCGGTCGGCTTCTATGTTTCGGGCCAACTGCTGACCGAGGACTACTACGTCTTCAACAAGCTCGCGAAAGGACTGATCGGCACCAACAACATCGATTCGAATTCGCGGCTGTGCATGAGCTCGGCCGTGGTCGGCTACAAGAAATCGCTCGGCGCGGATGCGCCGCCGTGCAGCTACGACGATCTCGATCACGCGGGCACCGTGCTGATCGCCGGCGCGAACCCGGCGTTCGCGCATCCGATCCTGTACCGCCGGCTCGAAGCCGCGCGCGAGCGCAATCCGGCGATGAAGGTGATCGTCGCGGATCCGCGACGCACCGATTCCGCGAGCGACGCGACGCTGCACCTCGCGCTGCAGCCCGGCACCGACGTCGCGCTGTTCAACGCGATGCTGCACGTGCTGGTGTGGGACGGCTCGCTCGACCGCGCGTTCATCGACGCCCACACGAACGGCTTCGACGCGGTACGCGACAGCGTGCGCGAATGGTCGCCGGCCGTCGCGGCGCAGGTCTGCGGGCTGCGCGCGGACGACATCGTCAAAGCCGCGCGCTGGTTCGCCGACGGCCCGTCGCTGTCGCTGTACTGCCAGGGGCTGAACCAGTCGGCGGACGGCACGCACAAGAACGTCGCGCTGATCAACCTGCATCTGGCCACCGGGCAGATCGGCAAGCCCGGCGCAGGGCCGTTCTCGCTGACCGGGCAGCCGAATGCGATGGGTGGCCGAGAAGTGGGCGGGATGGCGACGCTCGCATCCGCGCATCGCGATCTCGCGAATCCCGAGGACCGGGCCGAAATCGCGCGACTGTGGGGCGTCGACGACGTGCCGACACAGCCTGGCCTGACCGCGGTCGAGATGTTCGACCGGCTCGCCTCAGGCGAACTGAAAGCCGTGTGGATCGTCTGCACGAACCCGGCGCACTCGCTGCCGAACCAGGCGACCGTGCGCGCGGGGCTCGCCCGCGCGGAATTCGTCGTACTGCAAGAGGCGTACGCGCACACCGGTACCGCACCGTACGCGGACGTGCTGCTGCCCGCGGCAACATGGGGCGAGAAGGACGGCACCGTCACCAATTCGGAGCGGCGCATCTCGCGCGTGCGGGCAGCCGTCGAACCGTACGGCGACGCGCGCGCGGACTGGCGGATCGCCGCCGAGGTCGGCCAACGGCTGGAAGCGCGGCTCGCGACGGGCCGGCCCACGCTGTTTCCGTATGCGAACACCGAAGCGATCTGGAACGAGCATCGCGCGACGACGGCCGGACGCGATTGCGACATCGGCGGGCTGTCGTGGTCGCGACTCGAGTCGGACGGCCCGCAGCAATGGCCCTTTCCCGCCGGCGCGGCGCGCGGCGCCGCCCGCCTTTATGCCGACGGGCATTTCCCGACCGCCGACGGCCGCGCCCGCTTCATCGCGACGCCGTATCAGCCGGTTGCGGAACCGGTCGATTCGCGCTTCCGCTTCGCGCTGACGACCGGCCGGCTGCGCGACCAGTGGCACGGTTGCAGCCGAACCGGCAGCGTGCCGAAGCTGTTCTCGCACGCACCGGGGCCGACCGTCGATCTGAACACCGCGGACTGCGCGCGTCTCGGCATCGGCCCGCACGACTTCGTGCACTTGACGTCGCGCCGCGGCAGCATGCTGCTGCCCGCGCGCGCCGACGACGCCATCGCGCCCGGCCAGGCGTTCACGCCGATGCATTGGGGCGACGAGTTCGTGTCCGGCGTGGCCGGCAATCGCATTGGCGCGGGCGTCAATACGGTGACCTCCGCCGCTTTGGACCCGTACTCGCGTCAGCCGGAACTGAAGCACGCGGCGATCAAGCTGCTGAAGGCCGACCTGCCGTGGCGCTGGCTGATCGCCGCACGGTTGCCCGCCGACGAACTGCTGGCCCGGCAGCGCCAGTTGCGTGCGCTGTTTGCGCGCTTCCCGTATGCAAGTTGCACGCCGTTCGGCACCGACGCCGGCGGCGGGCTCGCATGGCGCGCGGCGGCCTATGAGCCCGTGCCCATCGAACTGCAGCGCGAAATCGAAGCGCTGCTGGGCCTGCCGGAACATGCGGTCGACGTGATGAGCTACGGCGACGCGCGGCGCGGCACCGCCCGCCGCGTGCGCGTCGTCGACGGGGCGCTGACGGCGTTCTCCGTGTCGGGCGCAGCCAACGCGACCGAGGACAGTGCCGCCGTGCTGCGCGACTATGTCGACAGCGGCACCGGCGTCGGCGCGATCGGCCGGATGCTGCTGTTCGCCGGGCGCGTGCCGTTGCAGGCGGCGCCCGCACGCGGCCGCGCGATCTGCAATTGCGTCGGCGTGGGCGAGCGCGAGATTCGTGCGACGCTGTCGGCCTGTCCCGCGAACGCGACGTCGGCGGAGCGGTTGGCCGGCTTGCAGGCACAACTCAAATGCGGCACGCAGTGCGGCTCCTGCGTGCCCGAACTGCGGCGGATGATCGCCGAGACGGCTCTGCCGTAGCAGGCGGTTCCGGCGCGACAGGCGCGCCGTCGTCCGGGCCGCCTCGCCTGCGCGCGGTTGACTGCCCGCGACGGCCTTCCTAAACTGACCTCCCTTTTACGCCTCATCGGCGAAAGGGCTTCCCGTGATCGACTTCTCCACGCTCGCGCTGTTCTCCGGCGCCTGTCTCGCGCTGACCGCCACGCCCGGCCCCGACATGCTGCTGATCGCGTCCCGCAGCGTGAGCCAGGGTCGGCGCGCAGGCTTCGCCACGCTCGCAGGCATTCAGGCCGGCACCTACTGCCACGCGCTCGCGGCGGCGCTCGGGCTGTCGCAGCTCTTTGTCGCGGTGCCGATCGCCTATGACGCCGTGCGCTTTGCCGGCGCCGCGTATCTGCTGTATCTCGCGTGGAAGACGTTCCGCTCGGATGCGACCGCGCTGTCGCCCGTCGCATCGCAACGCCGGCACTCGACCGCCGCGATCTTCCGTCAGGGCCTGACGACGAACCTGCTGAATCCGAAGATGGCGCTGTTCGTGCTCGCGCTGTTCCCGCAGTTCGTGCGGCCCGAACACGGCTCGATCGCCGTGCAGATCCTCGTGCTCGCGACGGTGCTCAACCTGATCGGGCTCGTCGTGAACGGCGCGGTGATCCTCTCCGCGAGCCGGCTGAGCCGACGGATCGGCGCGCGCCGCCGTCCGTCGAAGCTGCCGCTATATCTGCTCGGCACGGTGTTCGTCGGTCTCGCGGCACGGCTGGCGGTGGCCGGGCGGCAGTAGTAATAAACGAGAAACCGTGCCATCAACTGAAGGAGGTTCAAGATGACAACGTATAAAGCACTGCGCGAGCACGCCTTTGCCGATCCGAAGGTACGCACCGAGTTCGAAAGGTTGAACCGGGAAGAATTCGCGCTGCTCGATGCGATGCTTGCCGCCCGGCGAGCCGCCGGTCTTTCGCAAGCCGATATGGCGGAGCGCATGGGAACGAAGGCGCCTGCCATCACGCGGCTCGAACGCTCGCTCGCGACAGGCCAGCACTCCCCGTCGATTGAAACGCTGCGCAAGTACGCCGCCGCTTGCGGCAAAAAACTCGTGATCTCTTTCGCCTGAATCGCCCCAAAACCCGAACCGGCATCAGCCGGCCTTCGGCAGGACTTCAGCGCGTCGCGCCCAGCGCCACGCGCAGCCGTTCCATCAGTTGCGTGTAATGCCGCAGCACGTCGTCCCTGGGCACGACATTCGCGGTCGCGAAACGCTCGGACCACGCCGGCTTCCATTCATACGAACCGTGCACGCTCCGGTCGCCGTCGGGCGCCTGGATCAGCGAGCGGATCCGCGCGTCGCGGCCCGGGCCCGTGTGCATGTCGAACAACGCGTGGATGTACGTGTGATACGCGTCGTACACGTCGTCGTCGAACAGGTAGCGGTAGATGTGGAACGTGCGGTCGAGCTCGCGCTTCGCGCGGATCACGTCGTCCGGCGAGATGTCCTTCCAGTAGCCGATCCACGTGTAGAAGCACAGCAGCGCATTGAGCTGCGGCGCGACCGCATCGTACAGCGCGAGCCGCTTCTCGATCAGCCGCTGGTTGGTCCACTGCACGAGTTCGAGCCGCTTCAGCCGGCGCGCAACGAGCCAGCCGAGACAGGCAACCGACAACGGCGTCAGCACGCCCAGCACGAGCTTGACGATTTCCAGCGAATTCCACGGATAGTTGAATGGCTGCATGAATGGCCCGACAAGAAGAAACGCACCCGCGCCGGCGCATGACCCGGCGCGCACGGCGCCTGCCCGATCGCGTTGACATTGACCGTTAGTTGCTTGCGCATCGAACGTCGAACGGCGGTGCGAGCGTGACGTACGAAGCGGCGTGACTCGCCAGTCTATCGGGCGATTGTCACCGAGCCGTGACCGTTCGTCGACTCGTCATCGCGCCCGCGCCGCGCTAGGTCGGCAACGCCGACGTGAGCTTGACCTTCTGCATCGGAATGTCGGTCTTCACGCTGAGCACGCCCGGAATGCGCGTGAGGTATTCCATCTGGAAGCGCCGGTAATCGTCGATGTCGGCCGCAACGACGCGCAGCAGGAAATCGCAGTCGCCCGCCATCAGGTGGCACTCGACGACTTCCGGCATCTGCTGGACGGCCTCGGCGAAGCGGTTCACCGATTCCGCGTCCTGCCCCTTCAGCCACACGCGCGTGAAGATGGTCAGCCCCTTGCCGACTTTCGCGGGATTCAGCACGGCCACGTATTTCTCGATCACGCCCGCTTCCTCGAGGAGCCGCACGCGCCGCAGGCACGGCGACGGCGACAGCCCGACCTCGTGCGCGAGTTCCACGTTCTGCATGCGGCCATCGCGCTGGAGCGCGCTCAGGATCCGCCGGTCGATGGCGTCAAGTTTCATTTGGCATTCGATTCCAAAAAATCAGCAAATCACGCGTTCAATGCCAAATTCTCCGAAAGTTCTGGCCACAACGCAACCCGATTCGAGTCAAAAAAGCAGACAATCCCTCCCCCGAAGGAGGAGTAATGAGCAGTAGCGTTTCAACGTCGTCCGGGCTTCGCGACAAGCCCGCCTATGTCGCCGAGATGGGTCGCGGATTGCGCGCGGCGCTGCCCGTCATGCTGGGTTTCGTGCCGTTCGCGCTGGTGCTGGGCGCGCAGGCCGCGCAGAAAGGGCTGAGCCTGTTCGAGGTGCCGATGATGACGGGCCTGAACTTCGGCGGCGGGTCCGAATTCGCGGCGATCCATCTGTGGACGTCGCCGCCGCACATCGCGCTGATCGTCGCGATGTCGTTCCTCGTGAATTCGCGCCACATCCTGATGGGCGCGGCGTTCGAGCCTTACATCCGGCGCATGCCGCGCCGCCGCGCGTTCGTCGCGCTGTTCTTCATGTGCGACGAGAGCTGGGCGATGTCGCTCGCCGATGCGCGCTCGCGCTCGGCCACGCACATCAGCGTTCCGTATTACGCGGGCGTCTGCGCGGGGCTCTACCTGACGTGGATCTCGATGACCACGCTCGGCGCGGCGGTCGGCCCGACGATCGGCAACGTCGAACAATACGGCTTCGACATGGCGTTCACGGCCGTGTTTCTGGTGTTGCTGCGCGGGATGTGGAAGGGGATGCGCGCGAGCCGCCCGTGGTTCGTGAGCCTCGTCGTCGCGGCGGGCACGCACCTCGCCGTGCCCGGCGCGTGGTACGTCGCGGCCGGCGCATGCGCGGGGCTGATCGCCGCGCTGCTGTGGGAGCCGCGCGATGCCTGATTTCCCGGATGTCGGCACGGTCGCGACGATCGTGCTGATGGCGTCGACGACCTACCTGTCGCGCATCCTCGGCTACGTGCTGCTGCGCAACCGCACGCTCAGCCCGCGGATGGCATCGGTGATGGAGAACGTGCCCGGCTGCGTGCTGATCTCGGTGATCGCGCCGGCCTTCGTGTCGACGCGCCCAGCCGACCTGCTCGCGCTCGCCGTCACACTGCTCGCGGCGACACGCCTGTCGATCCTGCCGACCGTCATCGTCGGCGTCGTGTCGGCCGGGCTGCTGCGGCACCTGCTCGGCTAGGGCCTGTTCCCGCCCGCCGCGGTCGCGGCACATCCACACCGACGAACGGGCGCGCGATGCGCCCGTTTTCACGTCCGCGCCGACGGTGCGACACGACGATTCTCGCGCGGGGATGCTAGCCTTGTGACTTGCGCCACGATGCACTCCCCTCTCATTGCCCATCTCCGCGAGGATCGTCCCGATGCAAGAAACCCGCCCGCTGTTCGACCGCGTCCTGCTCACCAACGACGACGGATTCGACGCCCCCGGCCTTGAAGTGCTCGAACAGGTCGCCACGCAACTGGCGCGCGAAGTGTGGATCGTCGCGCCCGCGGAAGACCAGAGCGGCACGTCGCATTCGCTGAGCCTGCACGAACCGCTGCGCGTGCATCGCAAGGGCGAACGCCGCTTCGCCGTGCGCGGCACGCCCGGTGATTGCGTCGCGATCGCGGTCAGCCACCTGATGAAGGACGCGCGGCCCGACGTCGTGCTGTCCGGCGTGAATCGCGGCGCGAACCTCGGCACCGAAACGGTGTTTTCCGGCACGGTCGGCGCCGCGATGACGAGCATGCTGGTCGGCGTGCCGGCCATCGCGCTGAGCCAGGCGTTCACCGATCGCAACGCGGTGCCGTGGAGCACGGCGCTCGCGCATGCGCCGGACGTCATTCGCCGCCTCGCCGCCGCCGGCTGGGACAGCGACGCGTGCCTCAACGTGAATTTCCCGGCGCGCCCCGCGCAGGACGTGCGCGGGCTGAAGGTGACGAACCAGGGCGCCGGCACGCTGCAGGGCATCGAGATCGTGTCGGGGCGCGACCCGCGCGAGATCGACTATCACTGGCTGAAGCTCGCCCGCGCACCGCGCGACGACGATGCGGATTCGGAAACGGTCGCGCTGGGCGAAGGGTATATCGCGGTCACGCCGCTGAAGTTCGAGCGCACGCACGACCACGCGCTCGCGCGGCTGCGATCGAGCATCGGCTGATCGCGCATGCCGGCACGCGGCTTCGGCGGTTGCGCGCGCGATGCCTGCGCGCGGCTGCCCGGCTGCATCACGTCAGGTTCAATCCCCCGTCGAGCATCACGATCTCGCCCGTCACGTAATCGGATGCGACGAGCATCGCGACCGTGTGCGCGATGTCGTCCGGCGTCGCCGCGCGACGCATCGGCGCGCGCTCGCGCCAGAGCTGCTGTGCCTCCGTCCAGTCGGCGGTCAGCGGCGTATCGACCAGCCCCGGCGCGACCGCATTGACGCGAATCGACGGCGCGAGCGTGCGCGCCAGCAGCCGCGTCGTGTGATTGAGCGCGGCCTTCGCCGCCGCATACGGAATCGACGCGCCCTTCGGCCGCACGCCCGCATGCGAACTGACGTTCACGACGCAACCGGCCCGCCCGTGCGAGGCCGCGCCACGCAGCGCGGCCTGCGCTTCGGCAACGAGCCGGAACGGCGCGATCACGTTTATCTCGTGCATCTCGCGCCACACGTCGGGCGTCGCCGCGGCGAGGTCATCATGCGGAATCACGCGGCTGATCCCGGCATTGTTAACGAGTACGTCGAGCCGTCCGTGCACGGCGAGCGCGTCGCGGATCAGCCGCACGCGCTCGGCATCGTCGGCGAGATCGGCCTGCACGTAGGCCCCGCCGAGTTCGCGCGCCATCGCGCGCCCGGTGTCGGCCGAACTGCGGGAATGCAGGATCACCGCGTAGCCGTCCGCCGACAGGCGGCGCGCGATGGCCGCGCCGATGCCCGACGTCGATCCGGTGACGAGCGCGACAGGCCGATGCAGGCGCGACGCGCGCGGCTCGCCGGCGGCTTCGGTTTCAGGTTCCGTTTCGGAAATCGGGGCATGCATCGGCGGGAGCGGCGCGTCCATATCGGGGAACCCTGTCAGTGGCGTTCCCGCATCATAAGCGCGAAAGGAGGCAGGATCGACGCGCCGCCCGACCCGGGCCCGGCCGCATGCCGGTAGCCTGCCCGGTGAATCGGGCGGCGCTACCGGCTGCGACCTGTCACGGCAACGCGACCCGCTACTGCATGCTGACCGCACTGCCGGCCAGCGCCAGCGACGGCGCGAGCGCGCTGTTCGGATCCTGGCCGTTCCACTGGCCGACCCACGCATCGTTCGGCGTCGAACCCATCACGAAATCGAGCTTGCCGCCGGCCTTCATCTCGTCATAGGTGATGTAGGGCCGGTGCAGCGGCGTGTCGTTCAGGCTGACCGACTGAACATAGCGATTAACCGGCGACGGTGCGCCGCCGCTGGCCGTATGCGCGGTCACCGTGAAGCGCCGCGACGCGCCGAACTTCAATGCATTGCCGCCCCCGCCGCCCGACGCGACCGGGATGTCGATCGTCGCTTCCTCGAACAGCGGCGTGCCGAGGTAAAACACGCCGCCCACCGGATTGAGCGAATAGATGCCGAGCGCGGACAGCACGTACCACGCGGACAACTGGCCGCAATCGTCGTTGCCGGGAATCGCCGCGTTCCGCACCCGTCGCGGATCGTTCAGCGCGGCCTTCAGGCTGTCGCCGCTCAGCAATGCGCGATCGCCGGCCGTCAGCGTCAGCGAGTACATGTCGTCCATCACCGAGCGGACGCGATCCTGCGTCTTCGACGGCACGCCCGCGACGTCGTACAGGTAGGGCAGATGATTCGCCGGCTCGTTCCCCGCGAAGAACTGGCCGCTGCGGCCGGTCAGGTCCGGAAAGCCCTGGTTGTTGAGAAAGGTCAGCGGGTTGGCCGGATCGAACGTGCGGTCGAGTTGCGCGATGAACTGGCTCTTGCCGCCCAGCAGCGCAACGAGCCCCGGAAAGTCGTGGAAGATGTTCCACGTATCGACCCACGAATTCGATTCGGAGAAGTCCGTCTTCTCGGCGGCCGTCGGATCGAAACCCGGCACCCAGTTGCCCTGCGCGTCTTTCGGCTGCGCAAACTTCCAGCCGTTGTTCAACGCCGGGTTGAATACGTTCCGGTAGTTCTGGCTCCGTTGCAGGTAAGGCCGGTAGTCGGCCGTGCTCTTGCCGGCCGCCTTGCCCACCGCGGCCGTCGCCCAGTCGTCGAACGAATAGTCCTGCGTGGTCGACACGGAAGCGTTGTCGCCGGCGAACACATGGCCGCTCTGACGATACTGGTCGAAGCCGTGTGCACTCGCGCTTTGCGTGGTCGTCAACGCGGTCCAGATGTCGTCGATGCCCGCGCTCGTCAGGTGCTTCAGATACGCATCCGCGATCATCGGGATCGACGGGTGGCCGGCCATCGTGAAGGTTTCCGTTTGCGCCAACGGCCAGACCGGCAGTTCGCCCTTGCCGTTCTGCCTGAACTGCGTCAGCAGCGACTTGACCCAGCCGTCGACGCGCTCGGGCTGCACCAGCGTCATCAACGGCGACTCGGCACGGAAGGTATCCCACAGCGAGAACGTCGACGAATAGTCGAAGCCCGGATTCGCATGCTTGCTCGTCGTGGGCGGCGACGTCGCGCCGTTGTTGGTCGAATCCGTGCCGACGTAGCTGCCGTCCGCGTTGTTGTAGACCGTCGGCGCGAGCATCGTGCGATACAGCGACGTGTAGAACATCGTCCGCTGGTCGGCGCTGCCGCCCTTGATCCGGACCCGGTCGAGCGCAGCGGTCCACACGCGCTCGGCCGAGCCGCGCACCTGGTCGAACGTCTTCGCGCCGACTTCCGATGCGAGATTGGCCTGCGCATCCGCGATGCTCGACGGCGAGACGCCGACCTTCACCGTGACCGCGCCGCCGCCCTCGTTCCCGTCGGCCGTGAACGTCAGGTAGGCCGTGTAGCCGTCCGCGCTGAACGCGACGTTCTTCGTATCGAACGGCTTCGAGAAACGCGCAACGAAATATGTCGGCTTGTTGTTCGCCCAGTTGTTCGTGATCTCCCATCCGGCGATCGTCTGCGCATCGATCACCTGGATCTTGCCGCTGGCGGTCGAGCCGCCGATCGGGTTGTCGATGCTCACGATCATGCTGCGCTTCTGCCCGGCCGCGCTCGGGAAATACGTGTAGCGATGCACGCCCGCGTGCGTGGTGGCCGTCATCTCCGCGAGGATCTTCGCGCCCTGCACGTTCCACGGCGTGTTGCCGCTGCCGGTGGGCGACATCCGCACGCGGTAGTAGCCGGGGCTCGCGCTTTCGTCGTCGTGGCTGAACGATGCGTTGTACGTGATCGACGCGTCGGCGGCGACCTTGGCCAGCGTAGCCTTGTCCACCGGCGCGAGCGTCGGCAGGAACCGCACTTCGCCACCGGAGCCAATGCCGGTGCCCGACAGGTGCGTATGCGTGAAGCCGGTGATGAACGGATCGTCGTACTGGTAGCCCGACGTGCGATCCCAGTTCCACGGCAACGTATGCGCGCCGCCGGTCGTGTCCGGTCCGAGCTGGACCATGCCGAACGGCACGGTCGCACCGGGGTAGACGTGGCCATGGCCGCGCACGCCGCTGCCCCAGTCCGCATTGATGTCGAGATTCGCAGTGCCGATCCTCGGATCGACGCTGCGCAGCACCGACCGCTTGCCCGAGCCTCCGTTCTCGCCCTGATCGTTCTGATTACCCTGATCATTCTGGTCGCCCTGCGACGATCCCGCTCCGGCCGCGCCCGACACCTGCGCCAGCACGCTTGCATCCGTCGAACCCTGATCGCCCCCGCAACCCGACAGCACGGCAAGGCACCCGATACCCACCACATGACGTAGCTTCATTCGTTCGTCCCCCTCTCTCCGCGTCGATCCTGTTGGCAAGAACCGCTCGTTGAACTGCCTTCGTCTGCACCACCCATTCGATGTGTTTCGCCTCTTATCAACGGGTTTTGGTCGCTACCGGGAACGACGGCATCGCGGACGCGTCGGTGCCCCATGTCGTCGCGGCCGCATCGGCCGTCATCGCGTACGACAGCGCGCCGCCCTTCGCAATCCTGTCGAGCGGCAACCAGGCGGTCGGCCAGGACGCGCCGTTCAGCTTCAGCGACTTGACGTAGAACGACGCGGTGTCGGCAGAGCCCGCGCCCGGCGCGGCGATCCGCAGCAGACGGTAGCTGCCGTCCATCTGCCCGACGCGCACGTCGATCTTCTCGAACTGCGGGCTCGACACCGCGACGCCGCTCACGCCCGGCACGACCGGATACAGGCCGAGCGCAGCCCACACGTACCAGCCCGAGATCGCGCCGAGATCGTCGTTGCCGGGCAGCCCCGCCGCGCCGGTGCCGAACTCGTTCGCGAGCGACGCGTGCAGCACCTGCTGCGTACGGGACGGTGCGCCGGCCCACGCATAGGCCCACGGCACAGCCATCGTCACTTCGTTGCCGACGTAGAAATACGGCTGCACGGTGCCGATGTTCAGATGCGTGAAGAAGGTATCGAGCCGCTTGACGACCGACGCGGCGCCGCCTGCCTGCGCGACCACGCCGGCGAGATCGTGCGGCACGTACCACGTGTATTGCTCCGAGTTGCCTTCCATGAAACCGGAGCCGTCGACGACCCACGCGCCGGCCGACGTCTTCGGCTGAACCGCACCCTGATCGAACAGGTTCCGCCAGTTGCCGCTCGACGTCAGCAGCGTGCCGGCCGTCGCGGTATCGCCGAGCGCCGTCGCAAAGCGCGACACCGCGAAATCGCGCAGCGCGTATTCGAGCGTATTCGACGCGGTCTGGTTGTCGCCGTTGCCCGACGACGGCACATAGCCGAGCCGGTCGTAGTCCGCGCGGCTGCCCATCACCGGCGTGCCTGCGCATGCGGCGCCCGGCGCCGTGCTGCGCTTCATGATCGACAGCGCGCGCTGCGTGTCGAAGTTCGTCGCGCCGAACGCATACGCGTTCGCGGCGATGATCGAACCCGCATCGCCCGGCATCACGGCCGTCTCCGTATTGAAGTACGCCCAGCGCGGGAACGCACCGCACGCGGTCGCATCGAGCACGAGCGACTGCACAAAGTCGCTGGTTCGCACCGGATCGAGCCATGCCTGGAGCTGCATGAACGAGCGGTCGATGTCCCAGCCGGAGAAGTTCGCGTACATCGTGCGGCCTTTTTCGACCTGACGCGTCGGCGCGGTCGATGTGCCGTTGGACGTGTAGAAGTCCGGATACTGGCCGTTCACGTCGTTGAACACGTTCGGGTGCAGCGACGCGTGATACAGCGCGGTGTAGAACTTCGTCCTGTCGGCCTCGCTGCCGCCCGTCACCTGGATCGCGTTCAGGCGCGCGTTCCATGCGGCGCTCGCTGCGTGGCGCACCTTGTCAAAATTCCAGCCGGCGCGGCCATGCGCGGCGGCGCCCGGATTTTCCGCGTCGAGGTTCGCCTTCGCATTCGCTTCGCTGACGAACGAGATGCCGAGCTTCATCATCACGACCGGGTGCTGCTTGTCGACCGCGAACGTGACGGCGAGCGGACGATTGGCGGCCAGCGTCGGCTTCGCCGCGAACGGCTGGCTGAATTCCGCGTAGTAGTAGACGGGCACCGCATGCCCGGCCCAACAGAAGCCGCTGCCCGCGATCGTGCCGGACAGCGCGCGATCGCCGACCTGCTTCACCGTATCCGCCGTCGAGCCCTGCGAGCGGTTGTTCTGCACGGTCGGATCGATCGCGATCGTCGCCTGCTGGCCCTGCGCGAGCGCCGGATACGTGAAGCGGGCGAAGCCGGTGCGGACCGTGGTCGTCAGCTCGGCCTTGATGCCGTTGCCGAGCGTGACACCGTAATAGCCGGCCTGCGCGGTTTCGTTTGCGTGGCTGAAGCTGGCCGGCGTGCCGGCGTCGCCGGGCGCAAGCTGCGGCATCACGTTCAGGTAACCGCCGTTCGCCCAGCAGCCCGTGCCGCTCAGGTGCAGGATGCTGAATGCGTTGATCGACGTGTCGCCGTACCAGTAGCCGCCGGAGAAACCGGAGCCGTCGCCTTTGCGGCTGTCGTACTGCGCGGTCGGCGTCATCGGGCTCCATTGCATCATCCCGAACGGGACCGTCGGCCCCGGGAACGTGCCGCCACCCAGCCCCGAGCCGACCGGGTCGGCCGGCTGGTCGGTGGCGTAGTCGGTGCCGATCAACGGATTGACGTACTGGACGACACGGATGTCGGCGTTCTTCTTCGGTGCGCCGTTGTCGTTGCTGTTGTCGCTACCGCTGCTGTTATCGTTGCCGTTGCCCTGCGCCTGCGCAGCGGCGGACATCTTTGCAGCCGCTGCCGATGGCGAATCCGCATCGCCGCCGCACGACGTCACGGCAACGCACAACGCCAGCAGCGCAGTTCCCAACCCCCAGTTCCTCGACATCGCCTGTCTCCGTATCGTTCTTTAATCAAGTTATTGATTCGAACTACTGAGTTTTAAATCAGGAATCTTTTCGTGACTTGTCGCTTGCCCGGCCAATCGGTCGAAAATCCCGGGTGCGCGTATTTATTTCCGCATTCGAGTGTCCGAAAAAAAGACGCGCCGGCATGTCGAAATACCGGCGCCCATGAACGGACAATGGACACAAGCGTGCCCAAATAAACGCGATTTCTCTACCCCGTGTTTTTACGAATTTTTATTTTGTTTATCTAAACAAAATAATGTTATATCTGTTTTTACTCGATGTTTATGTTTTCATGCAGGATGCCAGAGCAATTGCGGCTGACGTGACAGTTTTGCAACTGAGCGGCGTTGTTGCATTAATCGGGCGTAGTGACGAGGTAAGGCCTATGGTCATGATTTCAGGCAATGCGAACGGATTGCGGATGTGCGAGGTCCGCCATGCGGTTCAGCACGCCCACGCGGATGGCAACCTCGGCTGCCTGCGATTCGGTGCGTCGTGCCCACAGGCAGTTACCCGTGAGCGTCTTGAAGCGATACATCGCGTTCTCCGCGAGCGAGCGCCGATGGTAGCCGCTGTCCTTCTCCCATTCGCGGCGGCCGAGTCGAGCAATCGCATCGACCGCGTCGTTGCGCCATATCGCGCCCGACGTGTTGGCGGGCCAATGAGCAGCGCCTTCGCGCGGCGGGATCGATGGCGTTGCACCGCGCGCGGCGATCGCGGCATGGCATGGCTTGGTGTCGTAGGCCCCGTCACCGCCGATGACATCGAGCAGTTCGTCGTCCGGGATCTGGTCGAGCAGTTCGGCGAGGACGTCACCGTCGGCGACGTCCTGATGCGTCATCAACGCGGCGCGCACCTGACCGGTATTCGCGTCGGGCCCGAGATGCACCTTGCGCCACGTGCGGCGCTTCGAGTATCCGTGCTGGCGCACCTTCCATTCGCCTTCGCCGTAGACCTTCACGCCGGTGCTGTCGACCACCAGATGGATCGGCTCGCCGTCGTCAACGATCGGCAGTTGGACCTCAAGCGTTTGCGCACGGCGGCAGAGCGTCGTGTAATTCGGCACGGGCAAGGTGGCGAAAGCCAGCTCGCGCAGGCTTTGCGCGAAGCCTTGCAGCGCGCGCAGCGGCAGGCGGAACACGGTCTTGATGCCCAGCAGCGCCTGGATCAGCGCGGCGCTGTACAGACGCGGACGGCCGCGCGTTGGCTCGGCCTCCGGTATGCCCGCAAGGGCGGCTTCATCGATCCACATCGTGACGTTACCTCGGTTGATCAGGCCAGCGTTGTAGGTCGACCAGTTCCTGACACGGTAGCGAGCCTTCGGTCCGCTCGTCTTGCCCTTGTCCCTGCGCATCTTCTCGAAGCCCAAAATCGAGAATCTACGCAGGAATCCGAATTGTTAAAAAGGGTGCCGGACCGGCTGATGTGCGTAAACGTCAGCCGGCCGCTTGCTCGCCCGATTTATGCGACAACGCCATCCTGTCGTGTAATTGCATGTAATTGATTCAGCGATGTGACGGACCTAATGTTTATCCCAGGCAGAAGCCCATCCTCAAACCTTGCCAATAAAGCGCCGACGATTTTTCGTCGATTATATGCAGATACATGGCAAGGATGATTTCCGTGTGAGGCTGCTGTCGGGAAGGAAGCATTCATTTATCGACTCATCCAATTACCTCTCAGAGGAAAAAATGGCAAAAATTTATTACACGGCCGATACCAACTGGCTCATCGGCGTCACCGATCGCGTCAAAGGCAATAGGGTGGTGCTCGTTCCCGCCAGTACGGACCACCTGCATACCGAGTGGGACTTCCAACCGGATGGCGGAATCACGCTGCACAGCGACCCCACGCTCGCCATCGACTGCGGAACGGTATCCGACGAACAATACCTTGCCCTGAACACCTACGTGAAAAACCACGCGACGGCCTCTCAGCAATGGCAATTCGACCCGCAATCGGACGACCCGCAATCGGGCTACATCGAAAACGTGACCAATTCGCAACTTGTCTTCGACCTCCAATGGAGAAAGGTCGCGAACGGCACGCCCATCTGGACATTCGCGGCAAACGCATCGGATGCGGAGATCTGGAGCCCGGTTCCGGTCCCCCAGGATTCTTTCAAGAAGTGACCTGACCCATGCTTCGATGGTGCGCCGATTTACTTATTCGGCGCACCATCGTAACTGCCTGTGGGCACGACGCACCGAATCGCAAGCAGCCGAGGTTGCCATCCGCGTGGGCGTGCTGAACCGCATGGCGGACCTCGCACGTCCGCAATCCGTTCGCATTGCCTGAAATCATGACCATAGGCCCTTACCTCGTCACTACGCCCGATTAATGCAACAACACCCAACTGAGCGATGAAACAAATGCGAGCGAACCACGTCGCTATCTGCACTGCCTCCGAAATCGACTCCCATCTCGCGATCAGGCATTAATCGGGGTGCCTTTGATTTGCGTGCATTTTCCCGGTCGGGATGCTCCAGGTCACCTCTTTTACTGATCCCCGGTAACGTTACCTTCCCAGCCCAGCCGGCATCACCTTGTCCAGCGCAGCCCGACCTTTGCCCATCACTTCGCCGTACTCGGTCAGCAGCTCACGCAGACTATCAATCCGCATCGTGCGAGATTTCACCCGTTGCTGGCGCATCCGGTGTAGCGCCAGCACTGCCTCTCGCCGGTTTCCGCATCCACGTGATGGACCTGAAAAACGTTTTTGGCGATACCCGCACCCACTGTCGCGCACTTGATCATGGCCCCTCCGGTTGCCTGTGAAGACATGCATGATCTTCCACTCAGGCGCCCTGATGTGGTGGCTCAGGAAAGTCCGCCGTCTTGCCTCTCTTGGCCACCTCTTGCGGGTGGAGGACGTTCATATCATTTACCTTGTTCGCCCCCCCCATTAAGGGATGCGCGCCGTCCGAGCGCCTGCGCGCTCGCCTGTGCGTATGTGCCAATTCTGTTAGGATGCGCGGTTTCGTCCAACCTCGGCCGGCGTTTCGCCGCTGCTGCTCGCCGGACGCGCCCGGGCCAAGCCTCAGCAAGCCAGTGGTTCCGCCCGCGTCACATACGCCGCCGATCCCGCTGCGCTCGTACGAGCCGGCACGCCAATGAATCACCTCGCGGCGGCGCCTGGCGCGCGATTGCGACCTTCGCCCCGACCGCCGTTCCGCTTTGTCCAGTCAATCGTACCGTCGCCATGGAATCCGTCCATTCCGGCCCCAGCCGGCTTTCTTCGTTGCGCAGTGAATTGCTTGCCGGCCTCACATCGTCGTTCGCGCTCGTGCCCGAGTGCATCGCCTTTGCGCTCGTCGCGCATCTGAATCCGTTGATGGGGCTTTATGGTGCGTTCTTCATCTGCACGATCACGGCGCTGTTCGGCGGCCGGCCCGGCATGATCAGCGGCGCGGCGGGCTCCATGGCCGTCGTGATCGTGGCGCTCGTGGTGCAGCACGGTCCGCAATATCTGTTCGCCACGGTCGTGCTCGGCGGCCTGTTGATGATGCTGTTTGGCGCACTGAAGCTCGGCAAGCTGATCCGCATGGTGCCGCATCCAGTGATGCTCGGCTTCGTGAACGGTCTCGCGATCATCATCGCGCGTGCACAGTTCGAGCATTTCAAGGCGCCCGGCCCCCACGGCGCGGGCATGGAATGGATGCACGGGCAGGCGCTGTGGCTGATGTGCGGGCTCGTCGCGCTCACCATGGCGATCGTGTTCGTCGTGCCGCGCGTGACGAAGGCCGTGCCGCCCGCGCTGGTCGCGATCGTGGGCGTCGGCGCGGCGGCGTCGCTCCTGCATCTGCCCGCACGCACGCTGGGAGACATGGCGCACATCGCGGGCGGACTGCCGGTCTTTAGTGTGCCCGCCGTGCCGATGAACATGGAGACGCTGCGCATCGTGCTGCCATATGCGGTGCTGATGTCGGTCGTGGGCCTGCTGGAGACGCTGCTCACGCTCAATCTCACCGACGACGTGACCGGCACGCGTGGCCAGCCGAACCGCGAATGCGTGGCGCTGGGCGTGGCCAATGTGGCGGCGGGGATGTTCGGTGCGATGGGCGGCTGCGCGATGATCGGCCAGACCGTCATCAATCTGGGCTCAGGCGGGCGATCGCGCATCTCGGGCGTGACGAGCGGCGTCATGATCCTGCTGTTCGTCCTGTGCCTCTCGCCGCTGATCGAGCGCATTCCGCTCGCGGCGCTGGTGGGCGTGATGTTCATCGTCGCGGGACAGACCTTCGCATGGGGCTCGCTGCGCGTACTGCACAAGGTGCCCCGCAACGACGCCGTGGCAATTGTCGCGGTCACGGTGATCACGGTCTGCACGGATCTGGCGACCGCGGTGCTCTGCGGCATCGTCATCGCTTCGCTGAATTTCGCGTGGCAGCACGCGCGCGAGTTCCGCTGCGAGACGCGCGACGAAGCCCTGGGCGAGCGTGTCTACGCGCCCCGCGGCACGCTGTTCTTCGCGTCGGCGGCACATTTCCAGATGCTCTTCGATCCGGAGCTCGACCCGGCGCAGGTGCGACTCGATTGCACGCATCTGCACGTGGCCGACCACTCGGCAATCGCGGCGCTTGAGGCCGTGCAGGCGCGCTACGAGCGCATGGGCAAGCATCTCGTGTTCGCGAATCTCTCGCCGCGTTGCCACGGCTTGCTGGCGCGCGCACAGGCCGACGTGCGGCTTGGCGAGGCGGGCGTCTCGTCGTAACGGCGACAAGCCGGGCGATCCTCACCGTGCCCGTTCGGCAAGTCGCGCGCCGGCCGATCCGGCCATCGGCCGCGTGGCGGGCGTTGCTACGGTGCGGGTGCCGGCTCACGCCGCTCTGCCCCTGGCGCGCTCGCGTGTTCGAGCACCTCGGTGGCGCGATGCGCCAAAAAGGTCATCGGTGGTCGTCGGCAAAATAGCGCGTCGACAGCGCTTCGTACAGCGGCGGAGCAAAGAATCGCGACACGCGGCTCGCAATCAGGGCCGTGGCCATCAACGAGATGACGAGTGCGTGGCCGTTGATCATTTCGATGACAATCACGAACGCCGTGATCGGGCTTTGCGTGACTGCGGCCAGATAGCCGACCATCCCGAGTGCAATCAGCATCTGCAACTGCATCCCCGAGAACAGGATATGCAGCGTATTGCCGATCCCCGCGCCGATCGCCAGCGACGGGGCAAACAAGCCGCCCGGCGCGCCGGGCAGGTACGATCCGATCATCGAAATCATCTTGAATACCGGATACAGGATGCTGACATTCGCATGGCTTTCGAGCATGCCCCGGGCTTCCGCGTATCCGCTGCCGAACGTATGGCCATGGGTCGCGACGCCGACGACCGCGACGACCAGCCCGCACAGGGCGCCAAACAGAACCGGCCGGTTGGCACGGAAATTCTGGAGCCTGCTCGGCATCCAGCGTCGCGTGTTGAGCAATATCCAGCAGAAGATCCCGCCCATGACACCCGCCATCACGCCGATGAGCACGACCGCCAGCGCCAACGACTCGGGCAGGTGCGTCCCGACGTCGATCGTGCCGAAATAGACGTAGTTACCCTGAATGCCGAGCGACACGATGCCGGCGAAGATGATCGCCGTAATGAGGACACCGCTCGTGCGTTGCTCGAAGCTTCGCGTGAGTTCCTCGATCGCGAACACCACGCCTGCGAGCGGCGCATTGAACGCTGCGGAAAGACCCGCGGCCGCGCCCGCAAGAGCCAGCCGATGCTCGAGCACGCCGGGGCGTATCGCACGAAACCGCTGCGGATAGAACCTCCGCAGGTTGAACATGAGCGCAGCACCCACATGGATCGTCGGACCTTCGCGTCCGATCGTGAAACCGCCGAGAATGGCCAGGAACGAAACGAGAATCTTCCCGACCAGGATCCGGAACTTGAGCAACCGTGCGCCCCCGTTGCCCGGCGCGTGAAGCATCGCAATTACCTGCGGAATACCGCTTCCCTCCGCGCCGTCGAAGAATCGCCGCGTCAGCCAGACCGTGAGCGCACCGATGATCGGTGTGACGATCAGTGGCAGCCACGCGTGCCGGGCAGCGTAGCCCAGAAAAAACCCGTAGCCGAAATCGATCAGCTTCGCGTAGAGCACCGCCACGAGGCCCACGGCAACCGCGCCCAGCCAGAACACGCCGTAGTGAAGCCACAGACGCCGGGCGTGCAGCAACGCACGTCGATCCGCGAGCGCGGAAATGCGAATCATCGGTCTCCCCCCAAACACTGGTCTGCCTGTTTCGAATGTCGAACGACTTCGAGATCGTTCAAATGCGCGGCGGCGGCTGCTTCATGCCGGCCGCGACTGCGAGCCACACCGTAACCAATCCGGCGCACGTCAGGAACACCGTGTTCGCGCCGCCGTGCTTCAGCAGCCAGCCACCCACGATGCCGCCGAGCGCGAGCCCGATCGACTGCGTGGTGTTGTAGACGCCCGTGGCCGCACCCTTGCGCGAACCCGGCGCGAGCTTCGACACGAGCGACGGCTGCGACGCTTCCAGGATGTTGAACCCGAGGAAGTACACGAACAGGACCGCCGCCACAATCAGGATGGTATGCGGCGCGCTGCCCAGCAGCAATTGACCGATCAGGATAGCCAGAATGCCGCCGAGCAGCACCGGCTTCATCTTGCCCCGTTTTTCCGCGACGATGATCGCCGGGACCATCATCACGAACGCGAGCCCCATCACCGGCAGGTAGACCTTCCAGTGCGCGGCGACCGGCAGCCCGCCTTCGACGAGCAGGCGCGGCACGACGAGGAACAGCGCCGTCTGCGTCGCGTGCAGCACCAGCACGCCGAAGTTCAGGCGCAGCAACTCGACGTTGTGCAGCACCTCGGCGAACGGCGCGGGCACGTGCACGGGCTTCGCCGCGTCGGGCACGATCCACAGCACCACGCCGATCGCCAGGATCGACAGCACGCCGACGATCGCGAACAGCCCACTCATCCCGACCCAGTGGAACACGATCGGCGCGCCGACGATCGCGACCGCGAACGACACGCCGATCGACCCGCCGACCATCGCCATCGCCTTCGTGCGGTTCTGCTCGGAGGTCAGGTCGGCGATGAACGCGAGCACCGCGGACGACACGGCGCCCATCCCCTGGATCACGCGGCCGACGATAATCCACGTGATGTCGTGCGCGAACGCGGCGACGAAGCTGCCGAGCGCGAAGATCACGAGGCCCGTGGCGATCACCGGCTTGCGGCCGAACTTGTCGGATGCCCAGCCGTAGAAAATGTAGAACAGCGACTGCGTGACGCCGTAGGCCCCGAGCGCGATGCCGACGAGCAGCACGTTGTCGCCGCCCGGGATGGTTTTCGCGTAGACCGAAAACACCGGCATGATCATGAACAGGCCGAGCATGCGCAGCGCGAAGATCGCCGCGAGCGACGTGGTCGCGCGCAGTTCGGGCGCGGTCATGCGGGAAGACGTGGCGGACGACTGTGACATCGTTGATGCGATTTACCGAACAGACCAAACAACGGACAAAAAAACCCAGCTGGGTAGCCGGGTTCTGGAAGCTCGCCCCGGCCTTTCGTATCGGGACGGCCGAACGTCGAGTTCAGCAAGCTGAGAGAGCACATCTGAATTCACAATACTGCAGAATTCCCGCATCGTAGCACGCCAACTAGTCATGATGTGACATTTCTCCTACGCTACATGATGTGATCCCTTCCACCCGCCGCCCGTCCACGAAATTCCTTTGGATCACCCTGCAATCAATTTACAAAACTCCGTCGCACATCAAAAAGAACAGCGAAGTCCACTGCGCTTTCCGGCAGCTTCGCTGTCGCCTGTTCCAAGGATCCGCGACGCATTCCGTGCGGCTGAAGACATCCTTCGGGAGGCCAGTGATGAAAGGCTTGATGCGATATGCGGTCGTTTTGATTCTCGTGCTGTTCGGCGGGTGCCACTCCGCAACCAAGACGTCCGGCACCGCCGGCATGATGAATCAGAGCGCTGCAAATGGTCAGGCGATCGGCACGCCGTCGACCATGGCTGACGAGCTGAACAACCCCAACAGTCCGCTCGCGAAACGCAGCATCTATTTCGATTTCGACAGCTATGACGTAAAACCTGAATACCAGTCGCAGCTGCAGGCGCATGCGGATTATCTGCGCCTTCATCCGAGCCGGCACGTTCGGATTCAGGGGAACACCGACGAACGTGGCACAAGCGAGTACAACCTCGCATTGGGTGAACGCCGGTCGCAGGCCGTGCTTCGCACGCTGGAAACGCTCGGCGTACCTGACTCACAGATCGAGGCGGTCAGTTTCGGCAAGGAGAAGCCGGTTGCACTGGGCCATGACGAAGCGTCGTGGTCCCAGAATCGTCGCGCGGACATCGTTTATCGTTGAAACGTCGCTGTGGCGGGCCCCGCCCCCGCCACACATTTCAGGCGGGAACGGATCGTCATCGACGCCTTGATCACAAGCCCATGAAGTACGTCCGAACATCGATCTCGCCGGACCAGGACTGCACGTCGGAGAGCGCGTCGAACGCAATCGGCTTCCCCTAGTAGAGACAGCAATATCCATTCGCCGTTCGGTAGACGATGACCCACTCGCGATCGTCATTCGCATCATTGTCCAGATTGCCGGCCAACACTTCCTTCCATCGATCGAGATGCAAGGCGACCGCAAGCCGCCGACGCAGCACGACCCGTTCAACGCTCAGTTGCATGCGGAACCTCTTTTGCGGAATCCGGGTCGGCCATGCGCGTCGGCACGCGGCCATCATGATGCTGCGACCTCGACCGCCACCACCGAACCTCTCCACCCCGGTTCTCCGGAAAGATCCTGATGCTGCTCGCCACCGCATCCGCAATGTGCTCCTTCGCGATCACACCGGTGGCTTCCAGCATGCCATCCACATCGGGACGGGGCACGACCACCGCCATGGCCCCGGTTCCTGTCGAATGTGCGTGCTCCGCTTCAACCCAAGGGATCCTTCAACTGGTCTCGTTCATGCGCTCCATCATCTCCGACGTCTCCCCGGCATCGAGCGCGCTGCGCATGGCCAGTGCAAGCACAACCGCGCTCCAGATGGCGACCAGCAGAATGTCCCAGCCAAATCCGATCACGCCCAGGCCACCGCCGATTCCACCCAGCCAGGACAACAGCCACAGCCCGCCAAACCAGGGCAGCAACCATGCGATATGCTTCCAGCCGAAGTCTCGAGGGCTGCGGCGCGCGACGACGTGGTGGTGAAGCGCGTAGAGGACAAAGCCGATTGCGACAAGCGAGAACAGGAAGTTGTTGGTCTTGAAGCCGGTCCAGTAGATGACGAGATTGCTGCAGACGAATGCGATCGGCGCGATCAACCTGGCTCCGCTCATCCTGAACGGTCGGTGCAGTTCAGGCATGTTGCGTCGCAGAACCAGCAGCGCGATAGGCCCCAGCCCATACGTGAGAACGGTAATTGACGTGATATAGCTCACCATCTGCTGCCAGGCCGGAAACGGCAGCAGGAACAGCACACCGACTGCCCACATGATCAGTACGGCGACCCACGGAATCCTGTTGGCATTCAGCCGCGTCAGCATACGCGGGCCGGCATCCAGTTCACCCGCCGCGAACAGGATGCGCGAGCCGCCCGTGACATACATCAGTCCGGTTCCCCCGGGCGATACATACGCGTCGATGTAGAGCAGCGTTGCCATCCAGCCCATGCCGAGAGTTGCGGCGAGCCCGGCGAACGGCCCCATCTCGCCCTTGAAGCTGAGGTTGTTCCATCCATCGGCAAGGTCGGCCGGCGCGAGCGCATAGATGAACGCCACCTGAAGCAGGATGTAGATGACAGCGGCGAGAAGCACCGCGCCGATCACGGCCAGCGGGATGTTTCTATGCGGATTGGCGCTTTCGCCGCCGAGGTCGATCGCAGTCCGAAAGCCGAGATAGCTGAAGACGATGCCCGCGGCCGGCAGTGCGGTGAACATGCCCGACACATGGTAACTGTCGGGTGCGGCCTGCATCACACCCCAGTGCGTACTTGCCCCGAGCAGGCCGGCGATCGTCAGAAGCGGCACGAGCACTTTCCACCATGTAATGGTGGAGTTCACGCTCAGCAGCCAGCGGATCACCATCAGATTCAGCAGGGCCATGATGCCGAGCAGCCCGCCACAGGCCATGAAGCCGATCGCCGTCAACAGGCCTGCGCTTCCCGGCTGGATGAACCACGGGAGATAGTTGTTCGCGTAGGTGACGATCGCCTCCGCCTCGACTGCCGGGACCGGCACATAAGCGAGAAACAGAAGTCCGCACCAGATGCGCCCCAGTCCCGCGCCGTGGCTCGCGTGACTCATGTGCACGAGCGCGCCGCTGCGAGGAAACAGCGCAGCCAGTTCCGCGAAACAAAGTGCAATCAGCATGATGATGATCGCACCCAGGACCCAACTACCGATGCTTAGCGGCCCGGCGATCCGGGATGCGTGATAGGCGCCGAACAGCCAGCCGGAACCGACCATGCTGGTCGTGCTGGCGAACAGCAGCCCGATGATCCCGGCGTCACGCCGGAGCTTGCCTTCCAGATTGAGGCTCGAGGTCGTGCTCATTTCCCACTCCTTGCAAACGACCTCCCCCTGCTGCATGTGTGTTCGTTATCCCCCTCTGCCGGCCGCGACGGCGGCCGATTGCGTTCACCACTTTGTCACTCATACCGCGAACGTCGACGTCGCGGCGTTCAGTTCGTATCCGTGACGTCCTGGAACGCCCAGCCGAACGATTGAATTTCCGATTTGTGCAAAGCCGCGACCTTGCGCAAACAATCCGCCCCTTTTTGCGTCAGATGGATCTCCACCTGCCTTCGATCATGCTGGCTCGTCTGGCGCCTGACGAGCCCGGCCGCTTCGCAGCGCGTGACCAGCGCCACCGTGCCATGCGACGATGCCTGTAGCCGCTCGGCAATCTCGCCCACGGTCGCCCATGATCGGTCAGGAAATGCACAGGTGTGCAACATCAACATGTACTGCAACGGTGTCAGCCCCTCGGTACGCAGCATCTCCTCGGAGAAACGCAGAAAGCGCCTCAGCCGATAACGGAATTCGGACAACTGCTCGAGGTCGTGCTTCGTGGCGGCTCCGCCAGCCCTTCGGTTGCTCGCTGCCATTACAAACTCCAGAAACGCCGGGGGTTTTCTGGAATTATGTCATCATGTGACCTAAAATATAGGCGCGCATGAAGGGTAGTGCAAAGCGCTTTCATCAATTGCTACTCCGATCGCAACATGGATTGACCCGAATCATCCGATCTAGGTGAGGAGAAGTGAACGGCATTTCGATACCGATGCTGATCGCCCTGGTCGTCGTACAGCCCGGCCATTCGATAAGCCCACATACGGGAACGGCCAGCCACGTCGTTGTTCCTGCGCGGAACATCCTCCATGTGGGCAACCCGCAGCCGTCACCCGGTCTCACGCCCAAAGCCCGCCACGGGTGGGCAAGCGACCCGGCTTCCGGCCCGGTCTACATCCCGAGCGTCACGTATCACCCAGATGGCTGGGGCCTACCCTCCCGGTTGGTAGGCGACCGCTTTCGGTGGTAGTCGATTCACACGGAATTCTGTAAATCTACCGCAGCGTATGCTTCCGCCAGCATTCCTTCAGGCAGTTTCCTCATCGGCCAAAGAGGGTACCCGCAGAAGATCATTCCCACCATGACGGCATAACCGCGCCGCAGGGCATCGAGCATCCTGGGGGACGGCATCAGCGCGATGCGTGCCGTGACGGACAAGGTCCAGCCCTGGAAGCGAGAGAAATGTCCGAAAAAAAACGGGGGACGCAGAGCGTCACAACCGATTGTCCCTGGATAATCGCCGAGTGAGTTGCTTTGTCAGCCTACATTAACGCATCGACGATCGGGCCATGGCTACTTCGGCAGATCGACAAACGCTTCGAGTTCCCCGGCCACGTAAAGCCGCTTGCCGATTCTCGGGTATTCGCACACGTCGTGTTCGAGCCGCTGCCCGACGACGATCAGTTCGAGCGGCACGTTGCCCGTGTTCTGCAGCGTGTGCGCTTCGCCGCCGCGCGCGAAGCCGAGGAAATCGCCAGGCCCGACGTCGTAAGGGCATTCGCCGATCGTGACCGTGCCCGTGCCGGACAGCACGTACACGCATTCTTCCTCATACAGGTGACGGTGGTATTCGGCCGATTCGTGGCCGGGCATCAGCGTGAGCAGGTGGAAGCCGAACTGCGTCAGGCCGGTCAGGTCACTGAGCGGTCTTTTGAGCCGGACGGCATTGGGATTCAGTGAATGCACCGCGCGCGTCGGTTCCATCTTCGCGATATCGGCGGCCTTCAGCAATTCCCGGGGAGGGGTGGTCGACATGGGGGCTCTCGTTTGCGTGAATGCATCGGTTGAACGCGCCGCCCGCGCGGTGCGCGTAGCGGCTATTGTCCGACATTTTCACGCCTGCAAGGGTGCGCCGGGCACCGCCATGCCGCGCGGCTAGCGCGCGCAATCGGCCAGCAGGTTCGCCAGCACCGACGCGCCTTGCGCGAGGTGCACCGGATCGGCATCTTCCGCCTCGTTGTGGCTCAGTCCGGCCTTGCACGGCACAAACACCATCGCGGCCGGCGCGACGTACGACAGGTTCACCGCGTCGTGCCCCGCGCCGCTGCACATCTCCAGATACGGATAGCCGGCAGTGGCCGTTGCCTGCCGCACTCGCGCGACGCACTCGGCATCGAACACCACCGGCTCGTATTCGGCGATGGTCTGCACCTGCACGCTCGCGCCGCGCAGCGCGGTACGTTGCAGGCAGATCGCCTCGATGTCCGCGACGAGCCGCTGCAGCGCCGGCCGCGACGGGTGGCGCACGTCGACACTGAACCTGACCTTGCCGGGTATCGTGCTCGGCGAGTTCGGCTGGCACGCGACATGCCCCACGGTGACGCGCGCATCGGCATCGAACCCGTGACCGTGCTCGACGATCGCGGCGATCATCGTGGCCGCCGCGCCCATCGCGTCCTTGCGCACGCTCATCGGCGTCGTGCCGGCATGCGACTCGAAGCCCGTCACGGTGACGTCGAGTTCGTAGATGCCCTGCACGCCGGTGACGACGCCGATCGGCACACCGGCCTGCTCCAGCACCGGCCCTTGTTCGATATGCGCTTCGAAATAGGCCTTCGGCATCTGTCGCTCGCGCGCTCGGCCGGCGAAGCCGGTGCGCTCGAGTTCGTGGCCGAGCAGCACGCCCGTCTGCATGCACGACCGGGCCAGTGCGGTCTCGAGATCCAGCGTGCCGGCATAGACGGCCGAGCCCATCATGCCCGGCGTGAAGCGCGAACCCTCTTCGTTGGTCCATGCCACGACGTCGATCGGATGCCGGGTCGCGATGCCGTGCTCGTTCAGCGTGCGAACGGCCTCGAGGCCGGCGAGCACGCCATAGACGCCGTCGAAGCGACCGCCGAGCGGCTGCGTGTCGAGATGACTGCCGCACATCACGGCCGCCGCGTCGGGCTGCGTGCCCGGCCGGCGTGCGAACACGTTGCCGATCGGATCGATGCGGACGGCGCAACCGGCTTCCTCGCACCAGCGGATGAAGCGGCGCCGGCCCAGCACGTCGTCGTCGCTCAGCGCGAGCCGGCAACTGCCGCCGTGCGCGGTCGCGCCAATCGTCGCCATGTCCATCAGCGAATCCCACAGCCTTTGCTGGTTAACGAGAATCATCGTGGCCGCTCCTGAAAAACATCGAGCATATACACTCGATCCGACAAGAAAAATCCAAGATTTCGTTGCAGACGATAATTTTTACTTGTCACCCGGTGTTCCGCCCGGAACCCCGCGTTGCCCTCCCGATCGGTCGCCTCGCCCATGAAGCTCAAACAGCTCGATGCCTTTCTCGCGGTCGCCGAGCACCGAACCATCCGCGGCGCGGCCCGCGCGCTCGGCGTCACGCAACCGGCCGTCAGCAGCATCGTGCGCGAGCTCGAACTCGAACTGGGCGTGCCGCTCGTCATGCGCAGCGTCAAGGGGATCGCACTGACCGACTACGGCAGTGCGTTTGCGATTCGCGCGCGGCTGATCGTCGAGGAGATCCAGCGCACGCGCGACGAAATCGAGCAGTTGCGGCTGGGCACGACCGGATCGGTGTCGATCGCGGTCAGTCCGACCGTCGCGCTGACCATCCTGCCACGTGCGTTCGATGCATTCACGCGCGATCTGCCCGGAGCGACCGTGAACGTCGACGACGCGCTGACCGCGACGGATCTCGCGCGACTGCGCGACGGCTCGCTCGATTTCATCGTCACGCATCAACTGTCGAACGCGATGCCGGACACCGACGAATTCGCCAGCATTCCGTTGTTCCGGACGGCGTTCGCGGTCGTGGCAAGAAACCGGCATCGGCTCGCACGCGCCCGCTCGTTGCGCGAGCTGACCGATGCTCGATGGTGCGTGCCGCGCTACGGAGAAGGCGGGGATGATCTGGTCCGCTCGATCTTCATGCCGTTCGGCATCGACATGCCGAAGCGGGTGATCCACTGCCCGTCGTTTGCCGCGACGCTGGGGCTCGTGTCGCAGACGGATGCGCTCGGCGTGTTCGCCCGGCCGCTCGCCGACGTCGAACACAAGTCGCGCGGAATCGTCGCATTGAATCTCGTCGAGCCGCTGCCGGCCTTGACGGTCGCGATCGTGATGCGGCGGCATGCGTTGTTGACGCCGGCCGCGCTGCATTTCATCGAATGCCTGAAGATGGCGTCCGCCACCGTCGCGGGCAAGGACGACGGTTCATGATGATCGTCAGCGCACGTGCACGCCGCGCAACTCCGTCAGCAACGCAACGAGACGATCGATGTGCGCGTCTTCCGTGCGCCACGACGACACGCTGATGCGGAACGCCGGCCGCCCTTGCCACACGGTCGCGCCGAACCATACGTCGCCCGACGCCTGCGCGGCCTCGAGGATCGCGGCAGTCTCGTCGTCGGTGCCGGCGCGCACGAGCACCTGGTTCAGCACGACACGGTTCAGCACGTCGTAGCCGGCGGCACGCAGGCCGTCCGCGACACGCGCCGCCTGCGCGCAATGCCGCTCGACCATCGTGGCCACGCCGGCGCGGCCGAGCGAACGCAGCGCGGCCCACACGGGAATGCCGCGCGCGCGCCGCGAGAACTCGAGGTTCAGGTTCTTCTGCGCGTCCTGCGCACCGGTCAGGTAGACGGCGTCGCTATTCATCGCGGTCGCGAGCGCGGCCGCGTCGCGACAGATCACCATCGCGCCGTCGTACGGCGTGTTGAGCCACTTGTGGCCGTCGGTCGTCCAGCTATCCGCGCCGTCGACGCCGTCCGTCAGCGCGCGCTTCGACGACGCGCGAGCCCACAGGCCGAACGCGCCGTCCACGTGCACCCATGCGCCGGCCGCCTTCGCGGGCGGAATCAATGCCGCGAACGGATCGAATTCGCCGGTGTTCACTTCGCCGGCCTGCACACAGAAGATCGTCATATCGTCGAGCGGCGGCAACTCCGCCGGGTCGATGCGGCCGTGCGCGTCGACCGGCGCGACGACGACGCGCTTCATCCCGAAGCCGAGCACGCGCAGCGCCTTCTTCACCGTGATGTGCGCGAGCCCGGAGATCACGACCTTCACCTCGGGCGCGCCGATCAGGCCGTCCTCGTCGACGTCCCAGCCCTTGCGCGCGAGCAGCGCGCGCCGCGCGGCAACCAGCGCGACGAGCGTGCAGGCCGTCGCGCTCGTGCCGAACCCGACCGCGCTGCCTTCGGGCAGCGCAAGCGCGTCGACCACCCAGCGCGCGGCCTGGCGCTCGATCGTCGCGGCCACCGGCGAATTCGCGTAAGACGACGCGCACTGGTCCCACGCGAGCATCAGCCGCTCGGCCGCCGCCGCGGCCGGCAGCGCGGCGCCGATCACGAAGCCGAAGTAGTTCGGGCCGTTCGACGCGACGGTCGCGGGCGTGCCCCGCTCGTCGAGCAGGCGCAGCACGTCGTCGGCCGGGCGGCCCGCATCGGGCAGCGGCTCGTCGAACGCGGCGAGACCGGCCAGCGCGGCCGCGTCGGGAAACGCGCGCCGCTCGTTCGTCGCAGCCAGATACGCGTGTGCGCGCCGGTCGGCGTCGGCCAGCAGTGCAAGTTCGTCCATGTCGGTTGCCTCGGTGGGAGTCAGAGTTGCGAGAGATCGCGGCCGAGCCGCTGCAGCGCGCCGTCGATCCGCTTGTAGTACGTGAACTTGCCGACGCGGGTCGCCTGCACGAGCCCGGCATCCGCGAGGATGCGCATGTGGCGCGTGGTCGTGGCCGGCGCGATGCCGAGCTTCTCGGTGATGTATGTGCAGCACACGCCGAGTTCGTCGAAATCGCCGTGCGGCTGCGGCGGGAAATGCTTGCGCGGCTGCTTGAGCCAGCGCATCACGGCCAGACGGCTTTCGTTGGCCAGTGCGCTGATGCGGGTGACGTCGTCCATAGGTTTCGGTTTGGTTTGACGTTTTGAATATTAGCTAAATGACGAAACGTGAGCAATCGGTTTGAAGTCCGATTTCAGCCGATCATGTCGCGCGCCGGATCGCCACATCGGCATGCGATGCGATCGCAGCAAGACAGACGCCGCAACGTGCCGCAGACAGCGTGAACCACGCGCCTTTACGTCCCCGCCAGCGCCTGCGCCAGCTTGTCGATCAGCGCGCGCACGCGTCGCGGCTGCACGGTGCTGCCCGGATAGACGATCTGCAAATCGACGTCGCCCGGCGAGAACGCGCGCAAGACCTCGACGAGCGCGCCGGACGCCAGATCCTGCTCGACGTCGACCAGCGACTTCAGCGCAACGCCGTGCCCCGCGACACACCACGCGCGCACGAGCGCGCCGTCATTGGCCACGCGCCGGCCGCGCACCGTCACGCGCTTCAATTCGCCATCGATGCTGAACGGCCATTCGGAATACAGGTCCGGCCCGAAACGCATCACGATGCAGTCGTGCGCGGCGAGATCGTCCGGATGCCGTGGCGTGCCGTGTGCGGCGAGATACGCGGGCGACGCGCACACCACGCGCCGCGCACGGCCGAGCGAACGGCTGCGCAGCGAACTGTCCGCGAGCGTGCCGCGGCGGATCGCGAAATCGAGCCCCTGCCCGACGAGATCGACGTAGCCGTCGCCGAGATGCAGGTCGACCGTGACGCGCGGATGCTCGGCCAGGAACGCGTCGACGACGGGCACGACGCGCTCGCGCCCGAGGTCGGCCGGCGCACTCAGGCGCACGGGCCCCGACAGCGTCTGCGCGCCCACGCGCACGCGGCTTTCGAGCTCGTCGGCCTCGGCCAGCAAGCGCCGCGCGCCCGCGACGAGCGTGCGGCCCTCGTCGGTCAGGCTGATCGCGCGCGTCGTGCGCGTGAGCAGCGCCGCGCCGTAGTAGCTCTCGAGCGCCGCCAGCCGCTCGGACACCGTGGCTGGCGACAGGCCGACCTCACGGCCCGCCGCAGCCAGCCCGCCCTTCTCCACGATGCGCAGGAACAGCGCGAGGTTATCGAGCAGCATTGTTCGCCTTCTCCGAAGGATATTTTCGCCATCCTCCCGATTATCAGGAAAAGACGCAAACGGTACATTGGCTGCCTGACGATCGACACGCGGTCCCGCACCGGTCACACGACGAAAGGAAATGCACATGGAATACCGTACGCTCGGCCGCTCCGGCCTCAAGGTTCCCGTCCTGAGCTTCGGCGCAGGCACCTTCGGCGGCGCCGGCCCGCTGTTCGGCGCATGGGGCAACACGGGCGTCGACGAAGCGCGCCGCCTGGTCGACATCTGCCTGGAAGCCGGCGTCAACCTGTTCGACACGGCCGACGTGTATTCCGACGGCGCGTCCGAGCGCGTGCTCGGCGCCGCGATCAAGGGGCGTCGCGACCAGGTGCTGATCTCGACGAAGACGGGCCTGCCGACCGGCGACGGCCCGAACGACGCGGGCACGTCGCGCGCGCGGCTCGTGCGCGCCGTCGACGACGCGCTGCGCCGCCTCGACACCGACTACATCGACCTGCTGCAGCTTCACGCGTTCGACGCGGGCACGCCGGTCGAGGAAGTGATGTCGACGCTCGACGATCTCGTGCGCACGGGCAAGCTGCGCTATATCGGCGTGTCGAACTTCGCGGGCTGGCAGATCATGAAATCGCTCGCGGCGGCCGACCGGCACGGCGGGTCGCGCTACGTGGCGAACCAGGTCTACTACTCGCTCGTCGGCCGCGACTACGAGTGGGACCTGATGCCGCTCGGCGCCGACCAGGGTCTCGGCGCGCTGGTGTGGAGCCCGCTCGGCTGGGGCAGGCTCACCGGCAAGATCCGGCGCAATGCACCGCTGCCCGAAGGCAGTCGCCTGCATGAGACGGCCAGCTACGGGCCGCCGGTCGACGACGCGCGCCTGTACGACGTGGTCGATGCGCTCGACGCGATCGCGGAGGAAACCGGCAAGACGGTGCCGCAGATCGCGCTGAACTGGCTGCTGCAGCGCCCGACCGTGTCGTCGGTGATCATCGGCGCGCGCAACGAGGAGCAGTTGCGCCAGAACCTCGGCGCGGTCGGCTGGGCGCTGACCGATGCGCAGGTCGCGAAGCTCGACGCGGCGAGCGCGGTGGCAGCGCCTTATCCGTACTTTCCGTATCGCCGGCAGGAAGCGTTCGCGCGGCTCAATCCGCCGATGCGGGGGTAGCGGCGACGGCGACGCGGCGCGACGGCAGCAGACATGTCAGCACGGCCTCGCCCGCCGGGCCGACCTGCTACCTGCAGGATCTGTTCACGCTCGACAGCGAACGCGGCAAGGGCGTCGGCCGTGCGCTGATCGAAGCCGTGTACGACGCCGCGCGCCGGCATCGCGCCGAGCGCGTGTACTGGCAGACGCACGAGACGAATCACACGGCGATGCGGCTTTACGACACCATCGCGGAAAAACCGGGGTCCGTGGTCTACCGGAAGGTGCTGCCGCGCTGAGCGCGCCGGGTCAGGCGCTCAACGCGCGCGGCATCTCGCCGAGGCCCATCAGCACGTTGTACGTCATCGCAGCCTTGGTAGCCCGAAGGACACAAAACCTTCCTTTTTATCGATTTCTGTATCCCTCGGGCTACAATTTCGACGTGCTATTTTGTAGCAGAGGGGCTACAATCAGAACCAGTTTGGCAATTTTTGATGCCCTGGGGCTACAAATGACAACACTGGCCGATGTCGGAGAGATGCTGAGAGACGCCCGCCGCACGGCAGGTCTTTCACAGAAAGAACTGGCTGAGCACGCCGGTGTCGCACGCACGACGCTCGCCCGCATGGAAACGCTTGCGCGAGGAGACATGAGCGTATCCGCGCTCGTTCGCCTCCTTGAGGCCGCCGGCTATGACCTGCGAACGGTCAAGCGCGGACACAGGCGCACGCTGGACGACGTGCTGGCCGAACAGCGCACGACGGGAGACGCGTGACATGCGCCTTCACGTCTACGTCAAAGGCAAACTCGTTGCCCATCTCTACCGTCAGGCGGACGACTATGCGCTGCGCTACACCGCGGATGCGACTGCCGACGATTTTGCCAGCCTGACCATGCCCGTTCGCAACGATGCCTGGGTCTGGCCTCGCGATCTGCATCCCTTCTTCCGGCAGAACCTGCCGGAAGGGTTTCTCTTTCAAGTGATTCGCGAAGAGTTCGGCCCCTATCTCGACGGAACGGATCTTTCGCTTCTGGCCATCATCGGCGGTTCCGGCATCGGCCGGGTAACCGTCGCACCCGAAAGCGGCGCGCCCGGCGGCGAACTTGACCCGCTCGACCTGAAGAGCCTGCTGCACGAGGACATCACAACCGCACGCTTTGCGGAACTTGTACGGTACTACGCGCGCGCGGCAATTTCAGGCGCCGTACCCAAATTCCTTGCACCTGAACGCTCGTCGGCTCAGGCACCGGTAGGCAAGCAAACGCTACGCACGAGCCGACACATCATCAAGGGGTCCGACGAGCAAACGCCCTATCTGGGTTTCAACGAGCATTACTCGATGCAGGTGCTGGCAAGACTTGGCGTCGCTCGAGTCGCGAAGACCACGATGTCGGACGACGGCCGCGTGCTCGTCGTTGACCGGTTCGATATCGACGAGCAAGGCAAACCGGCGTTTGGCCTGGAAGACGCTTGCAGCCTGCTTGGCCTGCCTCCGCATGAAAAGTACCGCCCGTCGACCGAACAGGTTCTCAACGCGACAAAGCCCTACATCGGCGCCGCCAACTGGAGACGAGAGGCCGAGCAGCTCGGCTGGCAGCTCATCGCCAACTATGTTGTGCGCAATGCGGACTGCCACGCCAAGAACATTGCGCTTCTCTACTCGAACATCGACGACGTCGTCTACACGCCCGCCTACGACATTGTCACCACCGAGGCCTATCCGCGCTTCGCGAACAATCCTCCCGGACTGAGCGTCGAAGGTCGCAAAACGTGGGCGCCCGGGAAGACGCTGGAACGTTTCTTCAACACTCGCCTCGGCATCCCGCCGAAGCGATATCGTGAAATGGCCGAGGCGCTGTGCGACTCGGCCGTATCAACAGGAAAAGACATCGTCGAAGCGGCAAAAAACGAGACGCGGTGGCATTGGATAGCCAAGCAGATGCTGCACGCATGGAACGAGGGGATGGGATCGCTCCGTAGCGCCAAACCACAGGTGGCGCTCAAAGCGCTCACGCCGATCATCGAGGCCGCCGGTTTCCCGGATGCAGATCGGGCCGATAGCGCGAGAGAGGTCATTGGCCGCTCGGAATTGCTGGCCAATCACGACAAGGGAAGCTGACGCCCGCCCAGGGTCAGCCAACAGGAGCAAGTCCGGGGCTTCTCTCAACCCACCGGCCGCGCCTTGATCCACAGAAACAGCGGCACACGCGCCCACTGCTTGAGCTGATCCGTATCCGCATGGTCGGGCGGCGGCTCGCGCAGCGACACGATCGCGAACCCGGCCGCTTCCAGCGCTTCCATGTAGGCCTGCAACGGCAGCGACCAGCCCGCGAAATGCATCGACAGCCCGTCGCGCGTTTCCACGCCGTCGAAGGGCTCGCGCCCGAAGTAGCTGCCCTTCAGCACGAACGGTGCATCGGGTTGCGGCCCCGCGAAGCCGCCGCGATCGCGGAACGGGTGCACGAGCGAGATGAACAGCAACCCGTCCGGCTTCAGCACGCGGCGCGCCTCGCTCAACGCGCGCTGCATGTCGTCGAGATCCATCAGCACGTTGTACGCCATCACCAGATCGAAGCTGGCCGTATCGAACGGCAGCGACGCCGCGTCGGCCCGTTGATAGCGATGCGCGGAATCCGCGTGACGCGCGGCGTCGAGCATCGCGGGCACCGCGTCGCTCGCGGTCACGTCGTAGCCGAGCGCCTTCAACTCGCGGCTCACGCGGCCTTCGCCGCAGCCGATCTCCAGCGCGCGGCCGCTGCCGCGACCGATGTACGCCGCGAGCCCCGCGCGGTATTGCCAGAATGCATCGTGCCCCGGCTTGCCGGCCCAGCCGATCCATTGGTCGGCCACCTGCGTCCAGTGTTCGGTAATGGTTTTCGTGTCGGTCATGTCTGCTCCCGATCGGTTTCGTCGTTGGCCCAGGATGCGCATGGTAAGCCGAAGCGACGGCGGGCGTGAGCGCGTTGCGCCGCTTCGCCGGTTTCCGTTTCAGGCGGCGACGTTCTACAGTTACGAGAAACGACCCGCGCCGCCGCGCATCGTCCCCGTTCGACGATACGCACCCGATTCCGAGGAAAGTCCATGCCGAGTATCGTCGCCGCGCCCGCCAATCTCCCCCCGAGCCCCGTCCCGGCGGAAACGCGCATGGTTCACGACGTTGCCACGCTGAAGCCGTCCGACTACCGTTCGGCGGACGGTTCGTCGTGGGTCATCTCCACCATCACGCCGGCCAAGGACAGCGGCGCGAACGTGACAGGCGAGTCGTACTTCGACACCGCAAAAGGCAAGACCGTCCCGGTGCCCGACGCGCGCCGCCGCTATGCGAATCGCGGCACCTGGCAGGTCGTCGCGAGTTCGAGCCCGTCGGTGCCCGCGACAGGCCGCTACGACTGGCTGACGCTCGCCTGGCTGCCGATCAACCGGCGGCCGCTCCCGCAAACGCCCGAGCACCTGTATTCGCCGTTCATTCGCGGCGGCACGATTGTCTATCGATGGAATCCGGCAGCGGAAGGCGGCGAACAGTTCGGCGCGGTGCGGATGATCTTTCCGGAATGGACGCAGCAGGTGGCCGACGCGTTGCGGTCCGCGCCGCCCTCGTTGCCGGACGGCACGTCGGCCACACCGCCAGCGCTCGATCGCCTGAAAACAGACAGGAATCCGATGACCGCCGTACTCGATTTCGGCGATGCGCTACGTGAAGAACCGGTGGAACGGATCGTCGCGCGGCTGCCGGGGCTGCTGCAGGCGAACGACCTGCACGAACTGTCGGCCATCGTGTTCCTGTGCCTGTCCGAATCGCGTGCCGAAGACCGGCCGCGCTTCGCCGAAGCGATCAACGGATCGATTGCCGCGACCGACGACAGCGCGCGCCTGCTCGCGATCGCGTATGGCGCATTCGCGGCCGGCCGGTCCCGGCCTTATCCGTTCAACGACGCCGGGCAGACGGCTCGCATCAACGACGTGTTCGGCGCGCTGAAGCGGCGCACGTCGGCGCTCAACGTGCCGGTTGCGGAAGGTTCGCCGTGGTACGAGTTCTTCACGGCCTATCGGCTCGGCGGTGCGGCGTCCGGCAACGGCCCGTGATCGTACGCAAACGCGTCGACGCCGCGGCAGCGGATGCCGATCGCCGGCGCCTGCATCGCGGCGTCTCGTCGTTCGGATTCCACTGACCACCAAACCAGCCTGATTCGCTGCCCGTTGCCATGAAAACGACGGAGTCCTGACCCAACCGGTCACATCGAATTCGCAACACGCCGTTACGTTCGCGAAGGGAACCCGCGTGCGGCACAACCGGTCGAATCGCCGCACGTCCGTCGACGGCTTCATCGCCGCGGCCGACAATCCCGTCTCCTCTCCCGCTCGATCACGTCCACCCTTTACTTTTCATGCTGAGCATCGGTCCCTTCTCGATCCGCGTCGTCGCGGTAGCCGTCGCCGCACTGCTGGCGTGGCTCGTCGCGCGTTTCATCCAGCGCCGCCCGCCTGACGGACATCACAAGACGGCGTCGAGCCTGATCCTCGACGTGCTGCTGCTCGGGCTGGTCGCCGCGCGCATCGGTTATGTCGCGCAATGGTGGCGCGACTACGCGGCCACGCCGAGATCGATCGTCGCGCTCGGCGACGGCGGCTTCGACTGGCGTGTCGGCCTGGGGGCCGCGCTCGTGTTCGCCGGCTGGCGGCTGCGCCGGCTGCCCGCGCTGCGTCGCCCGGTGCTGGCCGGCATGGTCGCGGGCGTCGCCGCATGGGGCATCGCGCAGGGCACGCTGGCGACGTTGCAGCGCACCGCGCCGCCGCTCGCCGCGATGCAGCTCGAAGCGCTCGATTCGACGCCGGTGTTGCCGCAACGTTTTGCCGGCAAGCCGGTCGTCGTGAACCTGTGGGCGACGTGGTGCCCGCCGTGCCGCCGCGAGATGCCGATCCTCGAACAGGCGCAGCGCGATCATCCGGACATCGCAGTGCTGATGCTCAACCAGGGTGAAAACGCGCAGGCGGTGCGCGCGTTCCTCGAACAGCAGGGCCTGCGCTTCGATCACGTGCTGCTCGATCCATCGCTGCACGCGATGCACGCGTACGGTTCGCGCGGCCTGCCGACCACGCTGTTCTTCAACGCGAAAGGCGAACTCGTCGAATCGCACATGGGCGAGTTGACCGCGGCGCGGCTGAAGGACACCGTGGCGCAACGCTTCGGCCAGTAACGCGCGTCGGCAGATGGAAGCGCTGCACGCGTAAGCCGGGGCCGGCGCTACGGAAAGCGCGGCGCCGAAATCAGACACGTCCGATAGTCCCTGCGGAGTGCCGTCCGTACACTCGGGCGCATGATTTCGCTGATCCAGACCTCCTTCGACGCCGTGCGCGATGCCGTCACACAGCGCGTGCGCCGCCCTTCGTTCCGCCGCAAGCTCGACATCGCAGTGCTGGCGCTGATCGTCGCGAGCGTATTCGAAATGATGATTCGCAATGACCATCCGCGAGGCACCGACAACGTGCTGCAGGACCTGGGTTTCGACGATGCAGAGGAACTGTCGGCCAAGGCTGCGCTCGCGCTCAAGCTCAACCAACTGATCGACAAGCGCGGCCTGAGCCAGACGGAAGCAGCAGCGATCACGGGCATGACCCAGCCGAAAGTGTCCCAGGTACGCCGCTACAAGCTCCAGAACATTTCGCTGGAACGACTGATGGAGGCACTGGTATCGCTCGACCAGCATGTGGAAATCGTGGTGCGGCCTGCGCGGCGCTCGCATTCGGCTGGCATCACGGTTGCAAAGTAAAGGTTGGCTCGCGCGCGCGGGCCATCGCACCGCCCCACCACCACCCCGCCTCTCTCAAATACTGCGTTGATTGACGCGCGCTGACAGCGCCTCCGCGCTTTCCTTCCGCTCGCTATACCGGTCCACCAGATAGGGGCCGATGTCCCGCGTCAGCAACGTGAACTTGACCAGTTCCTCCAGCACGTCCACGACACGGTCGAAATAGGCGGACGGCTTCATCCGGCCCGCTTCGTCGAATTCCGCGAACGCCTTGGCCACCGACGACTGGTTCGGAATGGTCAGCATGCGCATCCAGCGCCCCAGCACGCGCATCTGGTTCACGGCGTTGAACGATTGCGAACCGCCGCTGACCTGCATCACGGCGAGTGTCTTGCCCTGGGTCGGCCGAACGGCGCCCATCGATAGCGGAATCCAGTCGATCTGCGATTTCATGATGCCGGTCATCGCGCCATGCCGTTCCGGCGAGCACCACACCATGCCTTCCGACCATTGCACCAGCTCGCGCAACTCGACGACCTTCGGATGACTCTCCGGCGCATCGTCCGGCAACGGCAGGCCGCCCGGATTGAACACGCGCGCCTCGGCGCCCATCGCCGTGAGCAGACGCGCGGCTTCCTCGATCAGCAGCCGGCTGAACGAACGCTCGCGCAGCGAGCCGTACAGGAGCAGAAGCCGGGGCGGATGGGTCGACGGCGACGCCGGCCGCAACTGGCCGGCGTCCGGCACGCGGAACGATGCGATGTCGAGTTGCGGCAAGTCGTCCTGACGATCAGACATGCTTGCTCTCCGCGTGATGGCGATGAGTCGTGACGTGGGTCATGCGGACAGATTCTCCTGTTTGTTCAAGCGCGTTCGTACCAGCCCTTCGACCGGTTGACGATGCGCACCACCAGCAGCATGACCGGCACCTCGATCAGCACGCCCACGACGGTGGCCAGCGCCGCGCCGGAGTGGAAACCGAACAGGCTGATCGCGGCCGCAACCGCCAGCTCGAAGAAATTGGATGCGCCGATCAACGCCGACGGGCACGCGATGTCGTGCTTCTCGCCCACCGCGCGATTGAGCCAGTACGCCAGCGCCGAATTGAAAAACACCTGGATCAGGATCGGCACCGCGAGCAGCGCGATCACCAGCGGTTGCTTCAGGATGGCTTCGCCCTGGAACGCGAACAGCAGCACGAGCGTGGCCAGCAGCGCGGCGATCGACCACGGGCCGATCTTCGCCATGGCGGCATCGAATGCCGCCGGCCCTTTCGCGAGCAGTCGCCTGCGCCAGATCTGCGCGAGGATCACGGGAATGACGATGTAGAGCACCACCGACGTGAGCAGGGTCGCCCACGGCACCGTGATCGCCGACATGCCCAACAGCAGGCCGACCAGCGGCGCGAACGCGATCACCATGATGCTGTCGTTCAGCGCCACCTGCGACAGCGTGAACAGCGGATCGCCGCCTGTCAGCCGGCTCCACACGAACACCATCGCCGTGCACGGCGCGGCGGCCAGCAGGATCAGGCCGGCGATGTAGCTGTCGAGTTGCCCGGCGGGCAGCAGCGGCGCGAACAGATGCCGGATGAACAGCCAGCCGAGGAACGCCATCGAGAACGGCTTGACGAGCCAGTTCACGGCGAGCGTGACACCGATACCTTTGACGTGCCGACGCACTTCATGCAAAGCGCCGAAGTCGACCTTCACGAGCATCGGAATGATCATCACCCAGATCAGCAGCCCGACCGGCAGATTGACCTGCGCATATTCCATTCGGCCGATCCGCTGGAACAGCCCGGGCAGCATCTGGCCGAGCACGATGCCGGCGACGATGCACAGCGCCACCCAGACCGTCAGATAGCGTTCGAAGAAATTGATGGAAGGCTGGGCTACAGCCTTTCGGCTCGGGACGACATTGGACGTATTCATGGATCGGGGCCGGTCTTGCAGACGCAGGCGACACCCTGACTCAGGCTTGCCGCCGTGCGAATGCTCAGTTTTGCGAAATGTCGGTCAGGGCCGCCTGGAGTTCGGCATGGCTCAGCCGTTCGAGCGGCAGCGCCAGCAACTGCAGCATCCGATAGCCGATCGCCTGGCGCGTGAGTTCGAACGCGAGCCGCTTGCAGTCGTCGCCGCCCGCCGCGTTCGACGGATCGGCATAGCCCCAATGCACCTTCACGGGACTTCCCGGCCAGTACGGGCACGTCTCCGCGGCCGCGCTATCGCACACGGTGATGACGACGCGCATTTCCGGCGCGCCATCGCCGACGAATTCATCCCAGCTCTTGCTGCGGTATCCGCCGACATCGACGCCGGCGCCGGTCAGCGCTTCCAGCGCGAACGGATTCAGCCGGCCGCTCGGCGCGCTGCCGGCGCTGTACGCGCGCACGTCCTTGCCGAGCTTCCCGGCCCAATGATTGAGCATGCCCTCCGCGAGCACGCTGCGGGCCGAGTTGTGGGTACAGAGGATCAGGACGTTCGTGGTCATGGACGAGAGACGCGAATGCGCTTCAGGATGGATGGGTGCCGGATGTCGAACACGCGGACACTGGCGAGCACGGATTGCCGCCGCAGCAGTTCGCCGTGAGGTAGGCGAGCAGGCCGTTCATCGTCGCGAAGTTCGCGCAATAGAAGACGAAGCGGCCTTCCTGCCGGCTCGTGACGAGCGCTGCATGGGCCAGTTCCTTCAGATGAAAGGACAGCGATGAAGGGGGCACATCCAGCAGCGTGGCGATCTGCCCGGCCGGCAGGCCCTGCGGCCCCGCTTGCACCAGCGCGCGGAAAACCGCGAGCCGGGATTCGTGAGCGAGCGCCGAAAGCGCGGCGATGGCCTGGGTCGTTTCCATTTTTCGATAATAGTCGAAATATCGAATTATGAGAAGCAACTTCGAGACGAAGCGATGGCCAACGAACGGGGACAAACAAAACGACTGCGACTGTCAACGAACCCTGCGCCCGACGACAGCCCGGCCTTCAACTACGCGGCGCGCGCTTCCCGATGCACTACCCGGCGGTCAGCATCGGGCTCGACGCACGGCTTACGGCCGCGAGAACACCATCACGCGCCCCGACACACGCTGCAACTTGAGCCAGCCCATGTCGGCGGTGAAGCGAAGCTGCTGCAGAGGAAAATCGAACGAGGCCTTCCCGGCGGCACTCACGACCGCGTCGGCGATCCAGCGGATCAGCGCCTTCCCTTCGTCGGTCGTCACGCTGCCGTTCTGGATGCCGCCGTAGAAGTAGCGATTCCCGGCATTGACCTCGTTCTGCAATTGCATCCAGTGACCCGGCAAACCGGGCAGGGTCCGGAACAGATCGGCGACCCGTTGCGTCGTCAATCCGCGCGCCCACAATGCGCCGTTCACGGCGGGCCGCGCCAGGTTGTGGCGGTCTGCTTCCTGGGCCTGCCCCTTGATGTCGCCTTTCAGGGAATCGAGTTTCGTCATGACGCGTTCCTTATGGTGATGGGCGCGGGAAAATGGCCCCGCGCGCGCCGCTTGCACGATACGCCCGTTGTGCGAAGTCATCGCCTGTCAGGTTTGTCAGGCCCACGCGCCGCGCCGCCGACGCGCCCACCACCGCGCCGCTTACGCGACGGCCTTCACCGGCTGCACGTCGAAAAACGTCGCCTGCGCCGCCTCGTCGGCTCGCGCATACGCACGATTGACGCCACTGATCACCGCGCGGATCGACGCGGTCGTCAGGTTCGCGTCGATGCCCACGCCGAACGCGCTACCGCGCACGCCCGAACCGGCCAGTTCCGCCACCGCGATCGCCTTCGCATCCGCCCCCTGCGACAATGCACGCTCCTCGTAATGCTGGATGCGCAACGGCGTACGCAGCGCGTGCATCAGCGCGTCGAGCGGACCATTGCCTTCGCCGCGCAGCACGCGGCGCTCGCCGTGCACGTCCGCGGTCAGGACGATCGACTCGCGGCCGTCGCGTTCGCTGAGTTCATGGCCGACGTAGCGCAGCGGCGTGTCGCCCGCCACGTATTCCTGCTGGAACAGCGACCAGATCTGCGCACCCGTCACTTCCTGCCCGCTGTCGTCGGTCAGGCGCTGCACGGCCGCGCTGAAGTCGACCTGCAGGCGGCGCGGCAGCGCGACGCCGTAGCCCTGTTCGAGCAGGTACGCGATACCGCCCTTGCCCGACTGGCTGTTCACGCGAATGATCGAATCGTACGTGCGGCCGAGATCGCTCGGGTCGATCGGCAGATACGGCATTTCCCACACGGCGTCGGCGCGCTGCACCGCGAAGCCCTTCTTGATCGCGTCCTGATGCGAGCCGGAGAACGCGGTGAACACCAGATCGCCGACGTAAGGATGACGCGGATGGATCGGCAACTGCGTGCATTCCTCGGCCGTGCGCGCAACCTCGTTGATCTGCGAGAAATCGAGGCCCGGATCGACGCCCTGCGTGTACAGGTTCAGCGCGAGCGTGACGAGATCGACGTTGCCGGTGCGCTCGCCGTTGCCGAACAGGCAGCCTTCGATCCGGTCGGCGCCGGCCATCACTGCGAGCTCCGCCGCCGCGACCGCGGTGCCGCGATCATTGTGCGGATGCACGGACAGGATCAGCGCATCGCGTCGCGCGAGGTTGCGGTGCATCCACTCGATCTGGTCCGCATAGAAGTTCGGCGTGCCGACCTCGACGGTCGCGGGCAGGTTCACGATCGCCTTGCGCTCGGGCGTCGGCTGCCATACGTCGAATACGGCGTCGCAAACTTCCTTCGCGAAGTCGAGCTCGGTCGCCGTGAACGTTTCCGGGCTGTATTGCAGCGTGAACTGCGTATCGGTCGCGGCGTCGGCGAAGCGCTTGATCGTGCGCGCCGCGTTCACGGCGAGCTGCTTCACGCCGTCGCGGTCGAGGCCGAACACGATCTTGCGGAATTCCGGCGCGGTCGCGTTGTACAGGTGCACGATCGCGCGCTTCGCGCCGCGCAACGATTCGAACGTGCGCTCGATCAGGTCGTCGCGCGCCTGCGTGAGCACCTCGATCGTCACGTCGTCGGGAATGTGGCCGCCTTCGATCAGTTCGCGCACGAAGTTGAAGTCGGTCTCGGACGCCGACGGGAACGCGACCTCGATCTCCTTGAAGCCGATCGCGACCAGCGTCTTGAACATCCGCATCTTGCGCGCGGCGTCCATCGGCTCGAACAGCGCCTGGTTGCCGTCGCGCAGGTCGGTGCTCATCCAGATCGGCGCGTGCGTGATCGTGCGCGACGGCCACGCCCGGTTCGGCAGGTTGACGGGCGTGAACGGTCGGTACTTGGTTGCGGGGTTCTCCAGCATCATGATGTTCGGTCCTCGGTCGGTTTGTCGGGAAACCGCGGCGCAACGGCCATCAGTTGTGGAGGCCGGCTGCGCGCGCAGCGGTTAAAACAGTGAAAAAGCGGCACAACGGCAAAGCGGTACGGCGAACGACAGCCTTGGCGGTTGAGCGACCGGGACGGAGCGGAGCGATACGGAAGAAAGACGAACTCAGGCGCCGGTCGATAACCGGGGCCAGGTCGGTGATACGGGGGAAATCTGGCGCTTCAGGAAAGAAGCAGATGGAAAGCGCGCAGCCGCAGACCCAGCCCGGAAGAACGGGCTAGTAGTCGTAGCGAGAAGAAGGACTGGGCGGCTTGCATGGCCGGAATCAGATCACAGGCGCAGGAGGCTGTCAACGGGCCGCTCGCCGGACGGACACGAATCGCGCGGCGGCGCGGCCGCCAGAATCAGTCCAGTCCGATAGGCGGCGGCGGGCCCCGTCGCTATGCTTCACGGGTGCGGCACCGGTGAAGCCCTATTCATGTTCGGAGTGAGTCGGTCAACAATCTTCGCCGGTTGCCGCACCCCTTCCCTTTGCGATCGGGTTTCGGCGTGGGCGTTCGGTGGTGGCCAGTGGGCGCGGCCACGACAGAAATGCTGATGTTGAAACGAAACGCTGCCATATGCGAACGCCGAGCGCCTGCGCCGAAGCCTGATTGCCCCGCCTCCCGCCCCGCCTGCACGGCTGCGCATCATTCAGAAAAACGATATGCGCATCGATATAATTTCTTGAATATATCGAAATACCTCCAATTAAAACCATTTCATTAAATCTGATCACCTTCATTTTCGATTTACTGAACAATAATCATTCTCAATCGAATATTTTTTCATTTATTTTTCGGCATGCTCGACAGGCCGTGTTTCAAACAGCAAACGTTTGCGCGACACGGCCTGAAGCGTTACCCAACACTCCTCAGGAGGAAAGCATGGCCGACAATCAAACGTCATCCAATCGCGCCGGCGAGTTTTCGATTCCGCCGAATACCGATTTTCGCGCGATTTTCTTCGCGAATGCCGCCGAGCAACAGCACATCAAATTGTTTATCGGCGAAAGCAAGGAACCTGCCGCATATCACAAGCTGACGACGCGCGACGGCCCGCGTGAAGCCACGCTGAATTCCGGCAACGGCAAGCTCCGCTTCGAAGTGACGGTGAACGGCAAGACGTCGGCCACCGACGCGCGCCTCGCGCCAATCAACGGCAAGAAGTCGGACGGCTCGCCGTTCACGGTCAACTTCGGGATCGTCGTGTCGGAAGACGGCCACGACAGCGACTACAACGACGGCATCGTCGTGCTGCAGTGGCCGATCGGCTGATCGATCGGCAGACAACCGCCGGGTTGCCGCCTGTCAGGCAGCCCGGCGGTTTCGCGTCGAACTGCGCAGCAACCCCATCGAAAACCGTTTCGCCATCAGGAGACCTCCATGCCTATCCTTTCGGCTTCGATCAATAGCGCTCCCGTCGTCACGTCCGAGACTTACGTCGACATTCCGGGCCTGCATATCGACGTCGCGAAAGAAAACATTCGCGACGGCAAACTGCTGGTCACGCTCAACGTGCCGACGCCGTACGCCACCGGCAACAACTTCCCCGGCATCTATTTCGCGATCGCGACCGACAAGGGTGTCGTCGCGGACGGCTGCTTCACCTATTCGTCGAAGGTGCCCGAAAGCACCGGGCGCATGCCGTTCACGCTGGTCACGACGATCGACGTCGGCAGCGGCGTCACGTTCGTGAAGGGCCAGTGGAAAAGCGTGCGCGGCAGCGCGATGCATATCGATTCGTACGCGAGCATTTCCGCGATCGGTGAAACCACCGCGCAATCGTCGTCCCAGCCCGGCGGGAACCAAGGCACCGAAACCGGCAGCGGCACTGGAACCGGCGGCGGCACCGGCAACATCGGCGGCGGTGGCGAACGCGACGGCTTGTTCAATCTCCCGGCCAACATCAAGTTCGGCGTCACCGCGCTTACCAACGCGGCGAACGACCAGACGATCGACATCTATATCGACGACAACCCGAAACCGGCCGCCACGTTCAAGGGTGCCGGCGCGCAGGACGAGAACCTGGGCACGAAGGTACTCGACTCCGGCAAGGGCCGCGTGCGCGTGATCGTGACGGTGAACGGCAAGCCGTCGCGGCTCGGCTCGCGGCAGGTCGACATCTTCAAGAAGTCGTTCTTCGGGATCGTCGGATCGGAAGACGGCACCGACGACGACTACAACGACGGCATCGTGTTCCTGAACTGGCCGCTGGGCTGATCGACAGGCGTTGATAACCGAGACGTGCGGCGCGGCATGGATTGCGCGCCGCTGTCGGGAACGCAATGACGACGGGGCCAACCACACATTGCGAATCATTCGGGCAGCCACGTGCTGCCTCACGCTTTGCTCCGCGCGCGACACGGTGAAATTCGTTCATCGGCCGCATGACGGCGAACATTCCATCAAGACGAGGACGACATGCAACAACCGTTTACCCATGACGATCTGTACGCGCTGCTGCGACTCGCCGGCAACGACGCGACCGCCGCGCAATCCGGCGGCGATCAGGCTGTGCTCGACAGGATGCGTCAGTTCATGACTGCACAACTCGTCGAGAAGTTGCCGCAATACGACGTGTTCGTCCATATCTCGACCATCCCGTACAGCTTCGACGTCGGAAGCTGGATGAACAAGGTCAAGACCGACACGACGGGAAAGATCGACGCCTGCACGGTGACGTGGGCCGGCGCACCGGGCGTGCTGCCCGGCGCCGCCGCGAAGTTCGGCGTCGGCGCCGTGGTCACGTACTTTGCGAAAGCGACGGCCGAGCCGCAACCCGCGCAGCCCGACCCGGCGACGAACGCCGGCGGCGAGCGCGACGGCATCTTCAACCTCCCGCCGAACATCCCGTTCGGCGTCACGGCGCTCGTGAACTCGTCGGCGCAGCAGACGATCGAGGTCTTTGTCGACGACGACGCGAAACCGGCCGCGACGTTCCAGGGCGCCGGCACGCAGGACGCGAACCTGAACACGCAAGTGCTGAAGTCGGGCAAGGGGAAGGTACGCGTGGTCGTGACGGCGAACGGCAAGCCGTCGAAGATCGGCTCGCGGCAGGTCGACATCTTCAAGAAGACCTACTTCGGGCTGGTCGGATCGGAGGACGGCACGGACGGCGACTACAACGACGGGCTCGTGATCCTGAACTGGCCGCTGGGCTGACCGGCTCGCCGAGACCGACGCAAAATCAGACCAGACTGATTGGCCCGCGTCGCACCCCACGCTACTCTTTTGCCGCGCGGTTCCGGTTCGGCAAGCAACCGACGGCTTGGGTTTTGCGGCGCGAGCCTCGACCGCCGGCCATCCGGATAGCGCGCACGATCCGGCTGCGGCGCGGGCGTTCGATGGTGGCCGGTGGGCGCGGCCACAGGGTTCAAACGCTGTAGTGCTCCAAGTAACGATACGCTGCCAGATGCGAGCATCGAGCGCTCGCGCCGCAGCTGGATCGCTGCCCGGAGCGGCCCGTCGAAACGATCGGCGTGCACGCCCTCACATGCCTCTCACCACGCCCACCGCACGCCCGCATTCCCGGTAATCGTGCGCTGATGCTCGCCGCCCAGGTTCGTCAGGTAGCTGACCGTCGCATACACGCTGCCGCGCTTCGTCAGTTGCGCAACCAGCCCCGCGCCGATCTGCCCGGCCGTTTGCCCGACCTGCGTGCCGATCGTCGTCGCACCGCCGAACGTCGTCTTGTCGTCGGCGCCGAACGAGCGCAGCACGTTCACGCGCAGGTACGGCTTCCAGCTCACGCCGTTCGCATCGAACGCCCATTGCAGCCGCGCGCCGATCCGGCCGAGGAACGTGTTGCCGTTATTCCACATCACGCTCGACACGCCGTCGTTGAAGCGATCGAGCGACAGCCATTGCCACACGAGCTGGGCCTGCGGCTCGAGCGTCAGCCCGTAGCCTAGCGCGACCGGGAAGCCCGCCTCGACCGAGCCCGTGAACGCGTTGCCGTTCGTCGAGCCGTTCGCGTTGTCGTTCGAATGCGTGCGAAGGGTCAGCGCGCTGCCCATCAGCACCGCGTCCGTGTACCAGCCGCCCGGGCCGATATGCGTCCAGTAACCGCCGAGGTTGTACGCATTGACCTGCAGCGTGCCGACGCCCAGGTCCTGCTGCGCGAGCGCGAAGCCGTTCACGTCGCCCACCGCGCGCGCGAAGCCGAGGAAGAAGCCGTAGTGGTTGCGCTGGCCGCTCGGGCTGGTGTCCGCATACAGATCCTGGCCGACCTGCATCCCCCACACCGTGCCGTCGAACGACGGCGTCACGTCGCCCTTCTGCTTGATGTTGCTGTTGCCGCCCCACACGCGCGCCCACGACGCAGGCATCGGGCCGTGCTCGCTCAACAGGCCCTGTTCGCCCTGACGGTCATGGAACGTGTCGATCTGCAGCAGGCCGAGCTGGCGCGCGACGGCCGGCGCTTCCGCGTACAGCGGCACTTCGGGGCGGTAGACGGGTTCGGCAGCGCCGCCCGTCCCGGCATTGTCGACGGCCTCGACGATCGACTCCGGCGTGCCTTCGGCCGGCGTGATCGGCGGCTGGGGCGGCGGCGTCGGTTGTCCCGGTTGGACGACCGGCGGCACCGGCTTCGGCGGCACCGTGTTGCGCAGATACCAGCTATCGCCGGTGCCGTTCGCCGCGCCGCCCTTCGCGAGGAAGTACGAATACGCGCCGGCGCTCACCGTGCCGCCCGACAGCGTGAACGCACCCGCGCTCGACGTCCCGCCGTCGGTCGCCTGCACGACCTGGATGCCGTCGGCCGTCGTCTGCGCGCCGGGGCCGCCGACGTTCATCACCTTGAGCACGCTTGAGCCGCTGATTCCGCCGGCGCCGACAATCAGCCTGTCCGATGCCGCTCCATCGCCTGCAAGATACGTATTCAGCGCGATCGTGCCGTTCTGGCCGACGTAGCTGCCGCCGACGATCGTCAGCGTGTTGCCCACGTCGCTGCCAGCAAGCTGCAAGAGCCCTGCATTTGTCAGCAGCCCCTTGATTTACAGGTTACCTGTCCGGCCACTCGCGAGGCCGGCCAATGCGTTCGCGACAGAAACCGTGCCGTGGTTCACTACATCGCCCGCGACACTGCCGTAACCGCCAAACGTCGCGCCCGGCTCAACCCTTACCATGCCGCCGCCGATCATCGTGGCCGGGCCGCCCAGTCCATCGCCGATCACCAACGTTCCCGCCTTGACGTCAGTGAAGCCCATGGCGTTGCTAGGACCGTTAAGCGTCAACGTGCCGCTGCCGAGCTTCGTCAGGTAGCCACCGCCGCCCATAATGTTCTGCGCGATCGTGGTGTTAAAGCCCTGCGTATCGATCGTGCCGCTGCTAGACGGCGTAATCGACACCGAACGGCTCGACGCCAGATTGAACGAACTGCCGAGCTGCAGCGTGCCACCATTGAACGTCAGGCTTCCTGACGATGCGCCGAGCGCATTGTCGGCCGCGACCGACAGCGTGCCCTGCGTGATCGTCGTACCGCCCGAATACGTATTGCCACCGGCGGTGGAAGGCGCGACCGTCAGCGTGCCCACGCCGGTTTTCTCCACCGCACCCGAGCCGCCGATCGTGCCCGTGTACGTGCCGGCGCTGTCCTGCTGGAAGCGCACGAACCCGTTGTCGGTCACGGATAGCGGCAGGTTCGACGCATTCGCCTGCAGCGTCGCGCCCGCGTTCACGGTCGCGACGACCGACGCGGTCGTCGTGCCGAGCGTGCCCGTGAGGTTCAGCGTGCCGCTCTGCACCAGCGCGGTCGAGAACGTGCCGGTGCCGGCCCAGGTCCAGTCGGCGCCGGCCATCGTCAGGCTCTGGAAATTCGTGAACGCATTCGATGCGGTGCCCGTGCCCTGCAGCGTCACGGTGTTGGTGCCGCCGCCACCGTTCGCGGTGCCGACGATCTGCGAACCCGTCTGCAGGATCAGCGTCACGTTGCCGTTGCCGCCCTGGATCGCGGTGCCGCCGCCGCCCTGGATCAGCCCCGCGTTGGTGATCGTCGTTGCGCCGTTGGTCGAGCGCACGCCGATCCCGTTGTTGCTGATGATCCTGCCGCCGGCCTGGTTCGTGATCGTCGCGGTGAACGAACTGCCGAGCGTGTTCGACACGACCGCGTCGACACTGCCGCCGCTCGTCGCCGTGCCGGTCGTCTGGATCGTGCCGCTGTTGACCAGCGTGTCGTTGTTGCCCTGCATGTACACGGCCGGCGCATCGCGGCCGTTCGACGTCAGCGTGCCGCTGTTGGTGATCGTGCCGTTGCCGCCGAGCAGCGACGCCGCGCGCGCGTTGTTGCCGGACGTCGTCACGGTGCCGGTGTTGACGATCTGGTTGCCCGACGCGCCGGGATTGCTCTGCCCCCACGCGGCCGTCATCCCGTATGAATTGTTGCCGGTGGTCGTGATCGTGCCGTTGTTGACGAGCGTGTTGTTGTTGCCGTTCGCGGCCATCCCGTCGTTATAGATTCCGGTCGTCGAAATCACGCCGGTTGCGGCATTGGTGAGCGTATTGCCGTTGTTCACGCCGAGCAGCATCGCGCCGCGGTTCGCGACGCCCGTACCGTTTCCGGACATCGACAGGTTGCCGTTGTTGGTGATCGCGCTCGACATGTCGACGGAGAACGGTGTGGGCGTGGACGTCAGCACATAGCTGCCCGTCACGGTCGAATCGAGGTTGATCGTCACGTTGGTACTGCCGGCCGCAGCCACGACCGACGGTGCATTCGCGCCGGAACACGCGACCGTCGTTCCGCTGCCCGGCGCAACGGCCGAGCATGCCGCATGGGCGCCCACCGGCATCGCGCCGGTCAGGATCGCCATTCCACCCAAACCCAGGTTCCGCGCCTTTCTTTTCATTTTCCGCTCGCTTTTATTGGTGACGTTATTGCAGCAAACCGGTGCGTGAAACGGGTTATATCATCTGCTTTGAAATAATCGCAAGATCCGATTGCGTGATATCGGAAATCAGTCCTGGATTAATTTCGCATTCGGAAATAACGGGAATAGCTGCGCTGTTGCGTTGCGGAAAACCCTGTGCAACAGGCGTGGCGGGAAAGCTGGAAGAAAACCGGTTGAATTTTCCGATTTTCACGAGAGTGTCGAAAGCGATGAAGAATGCGAATCGAACAAGCCGGAAAAATTGACGTTATTCGACGGTCAATTAATCGTGCAATGGCTGCACGCCATTCGATCATGTTGCTTCGCACGATGGCCGGCGATTCGAAAGCCGGCGCGTGCGCCGATGCGCGCAGGCAACGATGCCGGCCGCGATGGCCGGCATCCCGTTAGCTGTCAGCCGGCATCCGATGCGACAGGCTTCGACATCGCGACCGGCAGCGACCACGCGGCCGAGGCCAGACGTGTGCGCACGTCAAGGGCCACGCGGTTGAACGCGACACGCCGTTCGCCCTTCAGCGAGCCCGCTTTGGCCGCCTGCACCAGTGCGATCGGGTCGACGAGACGGGCATGCCGCCGGACTTCGAAATGCAGGTGCGGGCCGGTCGCCGTCCCCGTACTGCCGACGGCGCCGACGCGCTGGCCGCGAACGACGCGCGCGCCGGTTCGCAGCGTCGGCTCGAACGCCGACAGGTGCGCGTAGTACGACGCATAACCGCCGTCGTGACGAATCACCACATACTTGCCGTAGCCGCGCGGCTCGGTGCCGATGAACGACACCACACCGTTCTCCGATGCATGAACGGCGCGCCCGGCCGGCGCAGCGAGATCGACGCCGGAATGCACGTGACGCGCGCCGCTTACCGGATGCACGCGCGCACCGAAATGCGAGCTGATCCGCGTCGCGTTGACCGGCATTGCAAACCGGAAGCCGGCGAGCGGCACGCCGTCGAGGTCGTAGTAGGCGCCCGGCGCGCGTGCATCGGGCGCGAACCACACACCCGCGACGCGCTGCCCGCGAAAGCGGAGCTCGAGCGCCGTCACGCGCACGCCACCCGGCAGCGTCGCGGTGTGGTCGGGTTCGTATGCCACGCGGAAGGTGTCGCCGATCGCGCCGCGCTGCTTCGGATCGATGCGCCCGGCCAGCATGCGGGTGATCTGCGCCGCGATGCCGGCCGGCAATTCGGCGCGCGCCAGCGACGTTCGCAGGCTGCCGGTAATCGCGCCGGCGCGCGTGCCGCGATCCGGCTGCGCGAACATGAACGGCTCGGCAGATGCCAGATCGACGGAGCCCCGCTCGAACGCCGGCTGCGCGCCCATCGCGGGCAACGGCGATGCGATGCCGTAGTCGAACCGGGTTGCGTAGCCACGTTCGATCGCACCGCGCGCCGCGTCGCACAGCACGCTGTAAACCACGCATGCGCCGAAGCGCGCAGCGTTGCCGTCGCGATCGGCGTCCGTCGGTACGTGCGACGCAGACGCTGCATGCAAGCCGCCCCACGTCGTCCGGGCGGAACTGAAAAAAGGCACGTTGACAAGGCCTGCCGTTTCCGCCGTCACCGGCGCGAACGGCGCGGCGTCGTCAAACGCCTGCGCTGTCGCGCCCTGTGCGCCGGCCACACACGCCGCCGCGACGACACCGCGCAGCAGCGCGCGGCGAATCGGAAAACAGTGAACGCCGCGTTGCGCGGGTTGACCTTGTTCGCGTGCGAGACGGAAACGCAGGTCTAACCGCATGACGTCGTCACTCGCTGTCTATCAATGAAAAATCAGGAAAGAACCGGGTATCGCGGAGAGACTATCGTCGCGATCCGGTAACGTGAAAGCGAGTGTATCGGCGTGCTTGAAACGGCTAAATAGGACCAATCCTATTTGATTGAAGATACGCTTAGTACCAGAACGAAATCGCAATTTCACCGTCCGACAGCATGTCGCTCCGCCCCCAGGCGCTCGCGCGAGACATCGTGTGCCGTGTACAGTCGAGGGCTGCCCGCGCACGAGCACGTGCCTGCCCAAATGCGGCGGGCGTGCGACGCGTCGCGCACTGTGTCTTCAAACCGGAATCCCGTCATGTTTCTCGATCATCTGCACCCGGAACGCTGGACGTTCCTGTGGAACGCGCTGTCCACCCTTTCCATCAAGCTGTGCGCCGGCCTGGCGCTGCTCGTCGCCGGCTGGTGGCTGTCGAAACGCCTCGGCAACTGGCTGAACCGGCTGCTCTCGAACAAGGAGCGCGTCGACGACACACTGCGGCCGATCCTCTGCGACGTGGCCGTGTGGGGAATTCGCATCGTCGCGATCGTCGGCGCGCTGTCCCAGCTCGGCATCGAAACCGCGAGCATCGTCGCGGTGCTCGGCGCAGCCGGCCTCGCGATCGGGCTCGCGCTGCAGGGCACGATGCAGAACATCGCGGCCGGCATCATGCTTCTGCTGCTGCGGCCGTTCAAGGTCGGCGACTATATCGACGGCGGCACGGGCGTCGCGGGCACCGTCGACGAGGTCGGGCTCTTCATGACGCGGCTGACGAAGCCGGACGGCATCTGCGAATACGTGCCGAACAGCGCGCTGTGGGGCAGCTCGATCCGCAACTACACGCGCAATCCGACGCGCCGTCTCGATCTCGAGGTCGAGGTGTCCGTGCACGACGATATCGATCGCGCGCTCGCCGCGCTGCACGCGCTGGCCGTGGCCGATCCCGACGTGCTGCAGGATCCCGCGCCGGACGTGATGGTGATGCGCTTCGACGACAGCACGGCCGTCGCGAACCTGCGCGTGTGGACGCATACCGACAAATTCTGGGCGATGCGCTGGCGCCTCGCGCGCCAGTTGCGCAAGACGCTCGCCGATGCGGACTGCGCGCTGCCGATCCGCACGCGCGAACTGCACATCGTGCACGACGCGGAGCGCCGCACGGACGGCGCGCACGCCCGACAGGTGTAACCGGCGCGGCGGCGGGCGGCGCGCGCGCCCGGCCCGCCCCGCGTTACATCCTGACGATATCGAGCAGCGCCTTCTTGCCGCTCTTGTACGTGAACACCGAGATCGCACCATGCTTCAAGTCGCCCTGCGGCGTGAAGCTGGTTTCGCCGATCACGCCGCGATAGTCGGTGGCCGGCATCGCGGCCAGCACCTTCGCCGGGTCCGTCGAGTTCGCGCGCTTCATCGCGTCGACGATGATGTTGACGGCGTCGTACGAGAACGGCGCATACACCTGCATCGGCTGGTGGTAACGCGCTTCGTAGCGCTTCGCGAACGCCGCGCCGCCCGGCATTTTCTCGAGCGCGATGCCGGCCTCGGAACACACGACGTTGTCGGACGCCGGGCCCGCGAGCTTCGGCAGGTCGGTCGAACACACGCCGTCGCCGGCGAGGATCTTCGCGCGCATGCCGAGTTGCCGCGCCTGCTTCGCGAGCGGGCCGCCCGTCGCATCCATCCCGCCGTACATGATCGCGTCCGGGTTCTCGCCCTTGATCTTCGTGAGGATCGCGCGGAAATCGATCGCCTTGTCGTTGGTGGCGTCGCGCGAGACGACATTCATGCCGGCCGCCTTCGCCGCCTTCTCGAACTCGGTCGCCAGGCCCTGCCCGTACGCGGTCGAATCGTCGACCACCGCAACCGTCTTGATACCCATGTTCTTCGCCGCATACGACGCGAGCGCCGGCCCCTGCTGCGCATCGGTCGCGACGACGCGATACGTCGTCTTGAAGCCCTGCTGCGTATACATCGGGTTGGTCGCGGCCTGCGAGATCTGCACGACGCCGCCGTCGCGATAGACGCGCGACGCCGGAATCGACGTGCCCGAGTTGTGATGGCCGACGACGCCGACCACCTTGTCGTCGACGAGTCGCTGCGCGACCTGCGTCGCGGTGCGCGGATCGCCCGCATCGTCCTGCGCGTCGAGCTGCAGCCTGACCTTCTTGCCGCCGATCACGAGCCCCTTCGCGTTGATTTCCTCGACCGCGAGCCGCGCGCCGTTCTCGCTGTCCTTGCCGAGGTGCGCGATCGCGCCGGTCAGCGGTGCGACGTGCCCGATGCGCACGATCTCGTCCGCGTGCGCGGAAAATGCGGGCACCGCGCATGTCAGCGTCGCTGCGATGGCGAATGCCGTTTTGTGATGTCGATTCATGTCTGTCTCCTTCCTTGTCGCGCTTCGTTCGTGTTCAGATCCGTCGTTCGTCGAAGGCCATGCCGTGCGCTCACGCGCGCCCTTCGAATCCCAGCAGTACGTTCACCGCGTTGATGCCGATCTCTTCGACCATGTAGCCGCCTTCCATCACGAACAGCGTCGGCAGGTTCAGGCGCGCGAGCGCCTCGCCGATCCGCAGGTAGTCGGGCGAGCGCAGCCGGAAAAGGCTGATCGGGTCGTGCTCGAACGTGTCGACGCCGAGCGACACGACGAGCAGGTCGGGCGCATGCGCGCCGATCGCGGCCGTCGCATGCCCGAGCGCCGTTGCATAGGTGCCCCACTGCGTGCCCTTCGGCAGCGGCAGGTTCAGGTTGAAGCCTTCGCCCGCGCCCGCGCCGCGCTCGTCCGCATGGCCGGAGAAGTACGGGTACGACACCGACGGCTCGCCGTGGATCGACGCGAACAGCACGTCCGGACGGTCGTAGAAGATGTCCTGCGTGCCGTTGCCGTGGTGGAAGTCGACGTCGAGCACCGCGACGCGCGCCGCGCCGCTCGCGATGCCGTGCTGCGCCGCGATCGCCGCGTTGTTCAGGTAGCAGTAGCCGCCCATGTACTCGCGGCCCGCGTGGTGGCCGGGCGGGCGGCACAGCGCGAACGCCGCGCGCGCGCCGTTCGACAGCAGGTCGGCGCCGGTGAGCGCCGAGTTCGCGCTCGCGCTCACCGCATCCCAGGTGCCCGCGTTGATCGGTGCACCGGCGTCCATCGCGAAGAAGCCGAGCTTGCCGTCGATGAAGTCGGGCAGCGTCGCGGCCGCCGGCATCGCGCGCACCGGCCACACGAGCGGCAATGCCTGGCAGGTGCGGCCGGTCGCGGTCCATTCGTCCCATGCGCCGGCGAGGAAATCGACGTAGCGCGCGCTGTGCGCGCCGGCGTAGCTGGCGCGGTCGAACGCGCGCGGCGCGATCACGTCGCCGAGGCCGGCCGCGCGGACCTGCGCGAGCACCGTTTCGGCGCGAAGGGGGTTTTCGAACGACTCGGTGATCGCGCCGTCTTTCAGTTCGACGCCGCGATGCAGGTGGTGATCGCTGCTGTAGACCGTGAGCATGGTTGACCGTTGCAGTGATGGGTGTAAGGAGGGGTGGAAACAGTTTATTGAGGCCGGCCGGCAATAACTTTGCTTTTCGCGCGCGCGTTTCGTAGAATTTTGAGAAAACTGTCTACGGAGCCACGGATATGAGCAAAAATCGCGCTGCAGCTGAACTGGACGGCGTCGACCGCGCGATGCTCCGCCTTCTGCAGGAAGATGGCGCACTGTCGAACGCGACACTCGGCGAAAAGCTGTCGCTGAGCGTCACGCCGTGCTGGCGTCGCCGCAAGCGGCTCGAGGACGAACGCGTGATCACCGGCTACCAGGCGAACCTCGACCGGCGCGCGCTCGGGATGAACGTGTTCGCGTTCGTGCAGGTGACGTTCAACATGCATTCGGACCAGGATTCGGATCACTTCGAGGATGTGATGCGGCGTCACGACGAAGTGACGTCGTGCCACAAGATCACCGGCGCGGCTGACTACATCCTGCAGGTCGTCGCGGCCGATCTCGATGCGTATGCGGAATTCGTCGAGCGCGTGCTCCGGAAGCAGGCCGGCGTGTCGTCGATCCAGTCGAGCCTCGCGTTGCGCGAGGTGAAGTTCTCGTCGCGCGTGCCGGTGCCGGACGCGTGAGCGGCGCGACGAACGTGCGGGCCGTCATTCCGTTCCCCCAAACCCATCCCATGGAGCACTACCCCATGAAACGTTTCATCCCTTCCGCCGCGCCTGCCAATGCGTCGGCGCCGATCGATGCTTCGGCGCCGGCCGCACCGCCGATGGTCGGCGGCGATCGCGACGCACACGGCTGCATCGGCTCGGCCGGCTACGCATGGTGCGAACAGACGCAGCAATGCGAGCGCCCGTGGGAACTGGCGAAGCAGAAGGGGTTCGCGAATTCGGCAGAAGCGTACGAGCAGTTCTGCAGGAACGATTCGGCGAAGTGAGCGGGTCGCGGCGCAATGCCGCGACGCAATGACATGCCGATGCGAAGCGCTGCGCGATCGCTCCCGCATTGCATCGGCGCATCGACGTTCCAACGTTTCGCCTCGGCACGCCGCGCGCAAATTGCGCGCGCCGCGCCTGCAAGTTCCCGTCGGTTTTCCAGCATCGCGCACCACGATTCCGGAAACCCGGACATGCGAAAAACCCCACAAAAACAGGGACATTCTTCGCGTGCGACACGTTAACCGAGTTCGGTTATATTACGCGCCCCTTGCCACCCCGCTCCCGCCAGACGCGTCGCGCGCGGCCTCTTTCAACGCAGCCTGAAGCGCCGTCCGCCAAGGCATGCCGCAAGGGCCCGGGCGCGCTGCGCGCCACCGCGACGCAGGTGATTGCCTGCCTGCAAGAAGCCGATCCGAAGGTGTCCTCCTCAACGGCTTCGCGTGCGCAAATGCAACGGCGAACATCCTCGATCCGGAATTCCGGATTCGCGATCCGGATCTCCGGATACGCGTATCGGCCGCGATCGAAACGCTCGTCGGGCGGCATGGCAAACCGATGCATCCAAGTTGAAGAGGGATCTGCTGTGATCAAAACGTTACGGGTAATACTGTCGGCGCTCGCGCTGTGCGTCGCCGCGTCGTCCGCGCACGCCGCCGATACGAAAAAGGTCGACGTCCTGCTGGTGGGCGGCGGCATCATGAGCTCGACGCTCGGCGTCTGGCTGCACGAGCTCCAGCCCGACTGGTCGATGACGATGGTCGAGCGCCTCGACGGCGTCGCGCTGGAAAGCTCGAACGGCTGGAACAACGCGGGCACCGGCCACTCGGCGCTCGCCGAACTCAACTACACGCCGGAGAAGGCGAACGGCAAGATCGACATCTCGAAGGCCATCGAGATCAACGAGTCGTTCCAGATCTCGCGCCAGTTCTGGGCCTGGCAGGTCAAGCAGGGCGTGCTGAAGAACCCGCACGCGTTCATCAACTCGACGCCGCACATGAGCTTCGTGTGGGGCGACGACAACGTCCGCTTCCTGAAGAAGCGCTACGACGCGCTGCAGGCGAGCCCGCTGTTCCGCGGCATGCAGTATTCGGAAGAGTACGACCAGATCAAGCAGTGGGTGCCGCTGATGATGGAAGGCCGCGACCGCAAGCAGAAGGTCGCCGCCACCTGGACGCCGATCGGCACCGACGTGAACTTCGGCGAGATCACGCGCCAGTTCGTCGGCTACCTGAAGACCCAGCCGAACTTCACGCTGTCGCTGTCGAGCGAAGTGCGCGAGATCTCGCGCAACGCCGACGGCACGTGGCACGTGTCGTGGGTCAAGCTGCATTCGGATGAACCGCCGCAAGCCGTCGACGCGAAGTTCGTGTTCATCGGCGCGGGCGGCGGCGCGCTGCACCTGCTGCAGGCGTCGGGCATCCCCGAGGCGAAGGACTACGGCGCGTTCCCGGTCGGCGGCTCGTTCCTCGTGACCGACAACCCCGAGGTCGTGAAGCAGCATCTGGCGAAGGCGTACGGCAAGGCGTCGGTCGGCTCGCCGCCGATGTCGGTGCCGCACCTCGACACGCGGATCATCGACGGCAAGAAGATCATCCTGTTCGGGCCGTTCGCGACATTCTCGACCAAGTTCCTGAAGAACGGCTCGTACTTCGACCTGCTCAAGAGCACCAACACGCACAACGTGGCGCCGATGATGCGCGTGGGCGTCGACGAATTCCCGCTGGTCCAGTACCTGGCGGGCCAGTTGATGCTGTCCGACGACGACCGCTTCAACGCGCTCAAGGAATACTTCCCGAACGCGAAGAAGGAAGACTGGCGCCTGTGGCAGGCCGGCCAGCGCGTGCAGATCATCAAGCGCGACCCGGTGAAGGGCGGCGTGCTGAAGCTCGGCACCGAGATCGTCAGTTCGCAGGACGGCAGCATCGCGGGCCTGCTCGGCGCGTCGCCGGGCGCGTCGACGGCCGCGCCGATCATGCTGAACCTGATGAAGACGGTGTTCAAGGACAAGGTCGCGACGCCCGAGTGGCAGCAGAAGATCCGCCAGATCGTGCCGAGCTACGGCACGAAGCTGAACGACAGCCCCGCGAAGGTCGTCGAGGAATGGACCTACACGAGCGACGTGCTGCAACTCGCGCCGCCGCCGAAGATCGACCTCACCGCGCCCGCCCCGTCGGGTGCCGCTGCCGCGCCGGCCCGGCCGGCCAAGGCAGCGGCCGACATGGCGCTGTAATTCGCCGAACGGCGACACGCAACGCGAACCTGACGGGCGGGCCGTTGCCCGTTCCGTCCTGTTTCGCCTGAAAGACGGACCGCCCCTCGCTCCGGAAAACGGGGAGGCGGTCGGCAATCTGCGGCCATCCGCGAGGATGGCCGTTTTTGCGTCTGCGCCCGGCGGCCCGGTGCGCGCCACCAGCCGCACGGTCGCGACACCCGGGCGAAATCGACCGATTGCGGCGGTTCCGCCGCATCCAGCCCAGCGCGTCGCGCGGTATCCGCTAGAATTGCGGCACGCGCGATCCCGAATCGCCCTCCCGATCCATCATCCGCAGCGTCGCACCCTCACGCCACCGACCGCACCGCCCGCTGCCGCGGGTGCACGCGAGCGCCGTGGCCGTGCGACGCCCGCGCCCGCCCGCAAAGGGCGCACAACCGAATTCAGCTGGAGAAAGACCGTGTTTACCTGCCGAAACCAGAGCTGCGGCTCGCCGTGGGAGATATCCGACGTCGTCATCAAGGACGAGGGCCAGGGGCTGCTGTTCCGCTGCCCGCTGTGCGGCGCGCGCAACTATCTCGAGCGCTTCGACGCCGAAGACGGCACGATCGTCTACGAACAGATGGCAGGCCGCCCCTACCTTGGAGACGCCCCGGAATGACCCAGCCGACCGCCACGCCCTTCAGCGCGCTGCCGCTGACGCCCGCCACGCTCGCCAACCTCGCGCAGCTCGGCTACGTCGACATGACGCCGATCCAGGCCGCCAGCCTGCCGATCGCGCTCGCCGGCCAGGACCTGATCGCGCAGGCGAAGACCGGCAGCGGCAAAACCGCCGCGTTCTCGCTCGCGCTGCTGTCGCGACTCGACACGCGCAGCTTCGACGTGCAGGCGATGATCCTGTGCCCGACCCGCGAGCTCGCCGACCAGGTCGCGCAGGAAGTGCGCCGCCTCGCGCGCGCCGAGGAGAACGTGAAGGTGCTGACGCTGTGCGGCGGCACGCCGATGCGCCCGCAGGCGCAGAGCCTCGAGCACGGCGCGCACATCGTCGTCGGCACGCCGGGCCGCATCATGGATCACCTCGATCGCGGCAACCTGAAGCTCGACGGGCTGAACACGCTGGTGCTCGACGAAGCCGACCGGATGCTCGACATGGGCTTCTTCGACGACATCGCGAAGGTCGCGCGGATGTGCCCGCCGACGCGCCAGACGCTGCTGTTCTCCGCGACTTATCCGGACGGCATCGTGAAGCTGAGCCAGCAGTTCCTGCGCAACCCGAAGGAAGTGAAGCTCGAAGAGCGCCACGACAACAGCAAGATCCGCCAGCGCTTCTATGAAGTGACCGAGAACGAGCGACTGCACGCGGTCGGCCAGTTGCTGAACCACTACCGGCCGGTAAGCACGATCGCGTTCTGCAACACCAAGCAGCAGTGCCGCGACCTGCTCGACGTGCTGCATGCGCAGGGCTTCCACGCGCTCGCGCTGCACGGCGAGCTCGACCAGCGCGAGCGCGACCAGGTGCTGATCCAGTTCGCGAACCGCAGCTGCTCGGTGCTGGTCGCGACCGACGTCGCCGCGCGCGGGCTCGACATTGCGCAGCTCGAGGCGGTGATCAACGTCGACGTGACGCCCGACCCCGAAGTGCACGTGCACCGCATCGGCCGCACGGGCCGCGCGGATCAGGACGGCTGGGCGCTGAGCCTCGCGAGCATGGACGAGATGGGCCGCGTCGGCGGGATCGAGCACGCGCAGAAGCGCGAAGTCGAATGGCATCCGCTCGCCGAGCTGAAGCCAGCCAGCGACGGCACGCTGCTGCCGCCGATGGAGACGCTGCAGATCCTCGGCGGGCGCAAGGACAAGATCCGCCCGGGCGATGTGCTCGGTGCGCTGACCGGCGACGCGGGGTTCGACGGCAAGCAGATCGGCAAGATCAATGTGACCGAGTTCTCGACCTATGTCGCGATCGAGCGCGGCGTCGCGCACGACGCGCTGCGCAAGCTCAATGCGGGGAAGATCAAGGGCAAGCGGGTCAAGGTCCGGTTGATGGACGACGAGTGACGCATGGCGCCGCGGCGCCATGCGTCGCGGCGCTTGTGCAACGCTTATGCGGCGTGCTCGCCCAGCATCGCCAGATACTGCTGTACGGCGCCCCATTCCCCGCCGATCCGGCTGATCGCGACGAGTTCCGATCTCGGCGCGCTCCCGGCGAGTTTCCGGTACACGACATTCGGCGCCGCGATCCGGCTGAGCGGCGCCGGCGCGAGCGTCACCCCGAGGCCGGCGCCGGTCAGTGCCAGCACGGAAAGCGTGCTGCTCACCTTGTGCGCGATGCGCGGCTCCTTGCCGAGCACCTGCCGCAGGATCGCCAGTTGCCCTTCGTCGTCGCCGTCGGCGGCGTAGACGATGAACGGTTCGTCCGCCAGCGCCGCAACGCTCACCGAGCGCCGCTTTGCCAGCGGATGCCGATCGCTCATCACCACTTCCCACGACCAGCTTCCGACCGTTCGCACGGCCAGCTTCGCATCGAAGGCCGTGCCGAACGCCGGGCAATAGCCGATGTCGAGGCGGCCCGCGAGGATCGCGTCCTGCTGCGCGGCCGGCGCCATTTCGTGCAGGTCGAGCGCCACGCCCGGCCACGCCGCATGAAACGCGGTCAGATCGTCGGACAGGCGCCCCGTGGCGACCGCATTCCCGACGAAGCCGACCCGCACCACACCCGTCTCGCCGCGCGCCGCGCGCTGGACCACGGCCTTCGTGCGCTCGGCCTGCTCGAGCGTGCGCCGCGCCTCGATCACCAGCAGCCGGCCCGCGTCCGTCAGCGCGACCTTGCGCGTGCTGCGCTCGAACAGCGCGGTTCCCAGTTCATCCTCGAGCGCGCGGATCTGCACGCTCAATGCGGGCTGCACGATATGCAGCCGCTCTGCCGCGCGGCCGAAATGCCCTTCTTCGGCAACCGCGAGAAAGTAGCGCAAATGACGAAGATCCATACGATCGATTAATCACCAAAAACAATCAATCTTCAAATTTAATCTATTGGATTGAAAAATCAACCACGCGCATCCTGACGATCGAACGCTGCAATGCAGCGCACTTCCCCAGGAGCCCGGTCATGTCGAAACTCAACCGCATCGATGTTCACCAGCACGTCGTCCCGCCCTTCTGGGCCGACGCACTGCCCGCGCACGGCGGCGATCCGTCCGGCTGGAAAAGCCCCGCATGGAGCCCGGAGAGCGCGCTCGCCTTCATGGATTCGCTGGAAATCCAGACCGGCGTGCTGTCGCTGACCGCGCCGGGCGTGCAGGGATGGAACGGTCACGCGAAGCGCGACCTCGCCCGCAAGGTGAATGAATACACGGCCGGCCTCGTCGCGAACCATCCGGCGCGATTCGGCAACTTCGCCACGTTGCCGCTGCCCGACGTCGACGGCACGCTGGCGGAAATCGGCCATGCGTTCGATGCGCTGAACGCCGACGGCGTCGTGCTGCTCAGCAACTATGGCGGCGTCTATCTCGGCGACCCGGCATTCGAAGCCATCTGGGCCGAACTCGATCGCCGCCGCGCGGTGGTCTTCATCCACCCCGCGAAGCCCGCGATCGACGCATTGCCCGGGATGCCCGGCCCGCTGCTCGACTATCCGTTCGATACGACGCGCACCGCGCTGCAGCTCGTGCTCAACGGCGTGATCGCGCGACACCCGAACGTGCGCATCATCCTGTCGCATGCCGGCGGCTTCCTGCCGTACGCGGCCTACCGGTTCGCGGAACTGGCGCCTGGCGTGCGCGACGACGTGCCGTCCCGCGACGGGCTGCTCGAGCTTCTCCGAGCGTTCTACTTCGATACCGCGCTGTCGTCCCCGTCGGCGCTGCCGAGCCTCGTCGCATTCGCAAAGCCCGGCCACATTCTGTACGGAAGCGATTTCCCGTACGCGCCGGCCGCCGTCAGCACGTCGTTTGCCGCGGAGCAGGATGCCTGCGCCGCGCTGAGCGCCGACCGGCATGTTGCGATCAACCGCGGCAACACACTCGCGCTGTTTCCCCGCCTCGCGTCGCTCGCCCGGTAACGCGCAGCGTGACGCCCCACGACGGTGGCGTCACGCGCGGAACGAGCAATACGCCTTTCGCTCGTCAGAACGGAATGACGGCCTTCGCCCACACCGCCTCACCGGCCGGCCGGTTGCGGACGAAAAACTCCTTCACCACCCGCGCTTCGAGGCTGACCTTGCCGAACTGGTAGCGCACGCCCGGCCCGATCGCGAACGCCTGGCCGCGGAACCCGTCGCCCGCGACCGGCTGCCCGTTCTGCATGTCGTCCGTGGTCTGCTTGACGAAGTAACCCGACAGCCCGACCCGCGCCTTCGGCGTGACCGCATAGCTCGCCGAATAGTCGACGTGGAACAGGTTCCCCGAGTGGTAATGCGTATCGTTGTTCGGCGAGTTGAAGCTGTACGTGATCTTCGCGGAAACCTCGATCTTGTCGTTCGGCAGCCACGACACGCCGAATACCGGCCGCGCGGTGTAGTAGTTCTTGCCGGTATTCAGCGCCGCATGCGCGTCGTACTGCCCGGTCGGGAACACGAATTCGATCGCCGCGACGGTCCGCAGCGCTCCCGATCCCCACGCGATCAGCGCAGGGCTGACGATCAGGTCGCCGAGATTGGTGCGGTCGAACGACGCGCCGCCCGCATCCAGCGCCAGGTGTTCCATCGGCAGCACCGCATACGCGCCGTAGCGCCCGCCGAGCACCGACAGGTTCGACATCCAGACGACGCGCGGAATCAGCACGTCGGCATCGAGCCTGAAGCCCGGCACCGCGCCATTGCCGTGCGAATCGTTGAAGCGCGACGCATGGTAATGCGTGTAGTACAGCAGCCCGTAGAGCCCGGCCGGCGGCAGCGCGCCGGCGAAGAACGCCTCCGCGCCCTCGCCGATCGTATCGCCGCCGCCCTCCGTCGCCCGTGCGCCCGTGCTCAGCGCCATGCCCGCGCACGCGGCGAGCGAGATCAATCCGTATGCAGTCTTTCGTTTCATCGACGTCTCCAATATTCGTTCTACTGATTTGATTTTTTATGGTTGTCCTGCGCGACTAGCCCTGCCGATTCCCTACTCGTTGAAGTGATCGATGACGAGCCGGTCGAAGCGCGCCGCGTGCTCGATCTGCGTCCAGTGCCCGCACCGGCCGAACACGTGAAGCTGCGCGTTCGGCAGCAGTTCGGCCAGCTTCAGCGAACTCTCGAGCGGAATCACGCGATCCTCGCGTCCGTGCACGATCAGCGTGTCGTGCGTCAGCGCGCGCAGCTTCGCTTCGTCGCTCGCGAGCGCATCGACCCAGCGCTGGCGAGGCGCGGGAAACATGTTCGCAAACGCCTCCTGGTAGCCGGGCCGCACGCTCGCGTCGTAGCGCAGCTTTGCGAGTTCGTCGTTCACCAGCGTGCGATCGAATGCGAAGATGTCCAGCAGCGCGCGCATGTTCGCGATCGACGGCGTGTAGCCCCACACCGCATCGAGCCCTTCGGTCAACGTGAAACGCGTTCCCGCGGCGCCCATCAGCACGAGTCGCCCGACCCGCGCGGGCGCCCGGATCGCCAATGCAAGCGCCAGCGCGCCGCCGAACGAATTGCCGATCACGTGCGCGCGCTCGACGCCCAGCGCGTCGAGCAGGCCGAGCGCGTGATCGACCCAGTGGTCCATCGAGTACCGGTATCCGGCGGGACGCTCGGTCTCGCCGAATCCGGCCATGTCCGGCGCGATCACGCGAAACTGCCGGGCGAGCGTCGGCATCGTGAGCCGCCAGTTCGCATAGGCCGTGACGCCCGGCCCCGAGCCGTGGATCAGCAGCACGGGCGGCCCGTCGCCGTGGTCGTGATAGTTCGTGTCGATGCCGCCGGCGACGATCCGGCGGCCGATTTCAGGATTGAGTGACATGACGCTCCTCCAGTCGATTCATGTAGACGCGGCGCGTCAGCGCCCGCGCTGCTTCGCGCTCTGCCCGCCGATCCCGAAGTGCGCCTTCGGCATCTCGGTGATGATCACGCGCACCGATTCGACCGGCGCGTCGAGCGAGCGATGGATGGCTTCGGTGACCTCGGCGATCAGACGTTCCTTCTTGTCGTCGTCGCGGCCTTCCAGGATGTACAGATGAGCAACCGGCACGATCGGCCTCCTCGTCAGATGAATCGCAGGCCGACCGACCCGATGTCCTGCACGCGCAGCGTCACGTTGTCGCCGGCCTCGACCGCCACCGCCTCGGTGATGCCGCCCGACAGGATCAGGCTGCCCGCGGGAATCGATTCGCCGCGCGCGCCCAGATGGTTCGCGAGCATCGCGATCGCGGCGGCCGGATGCCCGAGCACCGCCGCGCCGGCGCCGAACGCGACCGGCAGCCCGTTCTTCTCGAGCACGACGCCGAGCGTGCGCAGATCGACGCCGTCCACCGCCAGCGGGCGGCCGCCCGCGACGAAGCGCGCGGCCGACGTGTTGTCGGCCACCACGCTCTTCAGGTCGAACTTGAAGTCGCGGTAGCGGCTGTCGATCACCTCGATGCCGGCGACGACGAAATCCGTCGCGGCCAGCACCGCGCCGATATGGCAGCCGGGCCCCTTCAGTTCGGCCTTCGTGACGAACGCGATCTCGGGCTCCACCTTCGGATGGATCAGCGCGGACGTGTCGCATTCGCCGCCGTCGGGCAGGTCGTAGAGATCGGTCAGGAACCCGAACACGGGCGTGTCGACGCCCATCTGGCGCATCTTCGCGTGCGACGTCAGGCCGGCCTTGTAGCCGACGATGCGCGCGCCGCGCTCGAGCTGCCGGCGACGAATCTCGTCCTGCACCGCGTAGGCGTCGTCCCAGTCCATCTCCGGATGGCGGTCGGTGATCTTCGGCGTGTCGCGCGCGTCGCGCATGCAGTCGTCGAGATGCGCGGCGAGCGACTCGACGGTTTCGGTGGTCAGATTCATGCGGCCTCCCGCTTCGCTTGCGCCGCGCGCGCCTTCGCGAGCGTCAGCGCGGTGTCCTCGATCATGTCCTCCTGCCCGCCGACCATCCCGCGCCGGCCGAGCTCGACGAGGATGTCGCGCGCCGGCACGCCGTACTTCTCGCCTGCGCGCTTCGCGAACAGCAGGAACGACCCGTACACGCCCGCATAGCCGAGCGTCAGCGCATCGCGATCGATGCGGATCGGGAAATCCATCATCGGCACGACGAGATCCTCGGCGACGTCCTGGATCTTCCACACGTCGACGCCGGTCTCGATGCCCATTCGCTCGCACACGGCGACGAACACCTCGAGCGGCGTGTTGCCGGCGCCGGCGCCGAGCCCGGCCGCCGCGCCGTCGATCCGGTTCGCGCCGGCCTCGATCGCGGCGATCGAGTTCGCGACACCCATCGCGAGGTTGTGGTGCCCGTGAAAGCCGAGTTCCGTCTCCGGCTGCAGCGCGTCGCGCACCGCGCCCAGGCGCGCCTTCACGTCATCGGGCAGCATGTAGCCCGCGGAATCGGTGACGTAGATGCAGTTCGCGCCGTACGACTCCATCAGCTTCGCCTGCTTCACCAGCCCTTCCGGGCTGTTCATGTGGCTCATCATCAGGAAGCCGACGGTATCCATGTCAAGCTGGCGCGCCATCGCGATGTGCTGCTCGGAAACGTCCGCCTCGGTGCAGTGCGTCGCGACGCGGATCGTATGCACGCCGAGCGCGTGCGCCTCCTTCAGGTGGTCGACGGTGCCGATGCCCGGCAGCAGCAGCGCCGATACCTTCGCGCGTTTCAGCAGCGGGATCACCGCGCCGAGGTATTCGGCGTCGGTGTGCGCGGGAAAGCCGTAGTTGACCGACGATCCGCCGAGCCCGTCGCCGTGCGTGACTTCGATCAACGGCACGCCGGCCGCGTCGAGCCCGCTCGCGACCGAGCGCATCTGGTCGAGCGTCATCTGGTGACGCTTCGGGTGCATGCCGTCACGCAGCGTCATGTCGTGGACGGTGATTTGCTTGCCTTTGAGGTTCATTGCGGTTCCTTGTTCGTCCGATCGTGGGATAAGCGTGCGCGGGCGTCAGGCCACTGCCGGCGCGGCCGGCGCCAGCGCAAGGCGTCCCGCCAGCAGTTCCTCGGCGAACATCTCGGCGGTGCGCGCGGCGGCGGCCGTCATGATGTCGAGGTTGCCCGCGTATTTCGGCAGGTAGTCGCCAAGGCCTTCGACCTCGAGGTAGACCGACACGCGGTTGCCGTCGAACACCGGCCCGTTGACGAGCCGGTAGCCCGGCACGTAGCGCTGCACGTCGGCGATCATCGCGTGCACCGATTCGACGATGCGCGCTTCGTCGGGCGCGCTTTCGGTCAGGCAATGCACGGTGTCGCGCATGATCAGCGGCGGGTCGGCCGGGTTGATCACGATGATCGCCTTGCCGTCCTTCGCGCCGCCGACCTGCGCAACCGCCGCCGATGTGGTGCGCGTGAATTCATCGATGTTCTTGCGCGTGCCCGGGCCGACCGAGCGCGACGACACGGTCGCGACGATCTCGCCGTACGCGACCGGCTGCACGCGGGAGATCGCACGCACCATCGGAATCGTCGCCTGGCCGCCGCACGTGACCATGTTCACGTTCATCTCGCCCGAGCCGATGTGATCCTTCAGATTGACAGGCGGCACGCAATACGGGCCGATCGCAGCCGGCGTCAGGTCGATCATCAGCACGCCGAGCGCGTTGAGCTTGCGACTGTTCTCCGCGTGAACGTAGGCGCTCGTCGCATCGAACGCGATCTGCACGCCGTCGGCCTGCACGTGCGGCAGCAGGCCGTCGACGCCGTCCGCGGTGGTTTTCAGGCCGAGCTCGCGCGCACGCTTCAGGCCGTCGGATTCGGGATCGATGCCGACCATCCAGACGGGTTCGAGCACGGGGCTGCGCATCAGCTTGGCGAGCAGGTCGGTGCCGATATTGCCGGGGCCGATCAGCGCGCAACGGATCTTTCGGGTCATGGGGAATTCCTTGTTTGCCAGTGAATGAGGACGGCGCCGCTCACGCGAACCGCACCGAACACGCGCCGATCCCGCCGATCGACACGCGGAAGTTGTCGCCGGGCCCGACCGGTGCCATCGCGGCAAGCGCACCGGACAGGATCACTTCGCCCGCCTTCAACGGAATGCCGAGACGGCCGAGCGTATTGGCCAGCCATGCGACGGCATTCACCGGCGAACCGAGCGCCGCCGCGCCGGCACCGGTGCCGATCACGTCGCCGTTCTTCTCGAGCACCATCCCGCAGGTCGCGAGATCGACGCGGCGCGTGCTCACCGCCTGGTCGCCGAGCACGAACACGCCGCACGACGCGTTGTCCGCGACCGTGTCGCCGATCCGGATCTTCCAGTCGCGAATGCGCGAATCGACAATCTCGAAGCACGGCATCACGCATTCGGTCGCGGCCAGCACCATCGCGTTCGTCACGCCGGGGCCGAGCAGGTCGCGCTTCAGCACGAATGCGATCTCGCCTTCCGCCTTCGGCTGGATCAGCGTGTCGAGCGCCACGCATTCGCCTTCGCCATGCACCATGCCCGACAGCAGGTAGCCGAAATCGGGCTGGTACACGCCGAGCATGTCCATCACGGCCTTCGACGTGACGCCGATCTTCTTGCCGATGACGGTCTCGCCGGCGTCCAGGCGGCGCTGGACGAAGCGCTGCTGGATCCGGTAAGCGTCGTCGACCGACAGGTCCTCGTGCTGCGACGTCAGCGGCGCGACCGGCGTGCGCGATCGCATCGCGTCGTACAGCCGGTCGCCTAGCGCGGTAATCAACGTGGAGTCCATAAGAGTCTTCCGATCAGTAGCAGTAACAGAGGGAATCAAAGCTTGATGCAGACGTTGCGGAGATCCGTGTAGAACTCGAGCGAATGCACGCCGCCTTCGCGGCCGATGCCCGATTGCTTCGCGCCGCCGAACGCGGTGCGCAGGTCGCGCAGGAACCATGAGTTGACCCATGCGATGCCGACGTCGATCGACGCGGCGACGCGATGCGCGCGAGACAGGCTGGCCGTCCAGATCGCGGTCGACAGCCCGTATGCATTCGCATTCGCGCGGCCGATCACCTCGGCTTCGGAATCGAACGGCATCACGAGCGTGCACGGGCCGAAGATCTCGTCGCGCGCGATCGGCGAATCGTCGCCGAGGCCCGTCCAGATCGTCGGCTGCACCCACGCGCCGTCGCGCAGGTCGTCCGGCATGTCGGGCACGCCGCCGCCCGTCACGACCGTCGCGCCGAGCTCGGCCGCCTTGCGGTAGTACGACAGCACCTTGTCGCGGTGTTCCTGGCTGATCAGCGGCCCGATGCCGGTGGTTTCCGCTTCCGGGCGGCCCGGCCGCAGCCGTTCGGCGCCGGCCTTCAGCGCGGCGACGAAGCGCTCGAACAGCGGGCGCTCGACATACACGCGCTCGGTGCCGAGACACACCTGTCCGGCATTCGCGAAGCACGAGCGCAGCGTGCCCTCGACGGCCGCGTCGAAATCGCAATCGGCAAACACGATCGCCGCGTTCTTGCCGCCCATCTCGAGACTGACGGGCCGCGCGCCGTCGGCCGCCGCCTTCATGATCGCCGCGCCGGTGCGTGTCTCGCCGGTGAACGTGATCGCGTTCACGCCCGGGTGCGTCGTCAGGAATTCGCCGGCCGAATCGGGCCCGAAGCCGTGCACGACGTTGTAGACGCCGCGCGGCACGCCCGCCGCGTTCATCACTTCGCCGAGCAGCGCGGCCGTCTGCGGCGTTTCCTCCGACGGCTTCACGACCACCGTGTTGCCGCATGCAAGCGCCGGCCCGACCTTCCACGTCATCAGCAGCAGCGGCAGGTTCCACGGGCAGATCACGCCGACCACGCCGACCGGCCGGCGGATCGCGTAATTGAGCGCGCCCGCGCCGTCCGGCGTCGCCATTTCGAAGGTTTCGCACGGCACGTTCTTCACGACGTCGGCGAACACCTTGAAGTTCGCGGCGCCGCGCGGGATGTCGATATGACGCGCGAGGCTCACCGGCTTGCCGGTGTCGGCCACCTCGGCTTCGAGGAAATCGTCGAAGCGGCGCGTGATGCCGTCGGCCACCGCGTACAGGATCTCGACGCGCTGCGCGACGGTGAAGCCGCCCCACGGCCCCGCCAGCGCCGCGCGCGCCGCGTGGACGGCCGCGTCGACATCGGCTCGGCTCGCTTCGGCCACGTGCGCGATCACTGCGTTGTCGAGCGGCGAGCGCTTGTCGAACCAGCGTTCGCCCGCGCGATAGTCGCCGTCGATGAAATTGCGGACGAGCCGCAGGTCCGGCTGCCCGCCGGCGGGGCCGCGTGTCGCGGCGATGGGTTCCGTGTCGTACATGATGTGTCTGCCGATAGTCGTGAATTCGTGAGCCGGTTCGTTCGTGAAGCGCGTTCTCGTTCCGTGTGCCGCGTACCGTGTACCGCCCGTCACGGGCCGCCGAAGCCGGCCGCTTCGAGGCCCGCGTGCGCGCAACGCTCGTCCTCCGCCTCGCTGCCGCCCGACACGCCGATGCCGCCGATCCGCACGCCGTCCTCGACGATCGGCAACCCGCCGCCGAACGCGACGAAGCGCGCGCGCAAGACGAGCCCTTGCCGCACCGCCTCCGAGTGCGCAACCAGCGCGTCGTGCCATGCGCCGGTCGGCAGGCCAAAGCTCGCGGCCGTGTATGCCTTGTCGATCGCAATGTCGATCGAATGCAGCGGCGCGCCGGGCATCCGCACGAATGCCGCGAGCAGGCCGGCCGCATCGACAACCGCGACGTTCACGCGCACGCCGAGCCGCTCGGCCGCCTGTGCCGCCGCCTGCGCGGCGCGCGCCGCGGCGGGCCAGTCGATCGTGCGCAGATCGACGCTTCGGGTCGAATCGTTCGGTGCCATGACGCTGTGCTCCTGCGCGGGTCAGGTGTAGACGGTCGTGAACGCTTCGTTCAGCTCGCCGGAGTGGAAGAAGATGCCGCGCCCGAGCTGGTCCTCGGTCCACGTCGTGACCGGGCGATCGGGCTGCGCGAGATAGCCGAGCCCCGCAAAGGTCTCGTTGCGGTTGCCGCTCGGATCGAAGAAATAGATGGTCGTGCCGCGCGTGATCCCGTGCCGCGTCGGCGCGACGTCGATCTTCACCTTGTTCTTCGCCATCACGTCGGCCGACTTCAGCACGTCGGCCCAGTCGTCGAGGAAGAATGCGATGTGATGCAGGCCGTTGCGCGGACCGCCGACGAACGCAATGTCGTGCGGCGTCGAGCTGCGGAACATCCACGTCGCGGCCCGAATCGTGTTGCCCGGGCCGACCATCACCTGCTCGGCCAGATGGAAGTCGAGACACTCGGCCATGAAGCGCGTGTTCTCCTCGACGCGGTTCACGCCGGCCTCGGGGTTCAGTTCGCACATCAGCAGGCAGTGGTCGAGCCAGTGCACGGCCGAGCCCGGAATATCGTCCGGCCAGGGATCGGGATTCAGCGAGCCGACCGCGGTGCCGACCTGCTCCTTCTTCGCGAACAGGCGCAGTTCATGCCCGCTCGGCAACTGGAATCGCAATTGGCGGCCCACCGCCGGCAGCGCGCCTTCGGGCAGCATCTCCGTCTTGATCCCGTAGGCGTCGATGCGCTGCTGCAGCACGTCCAGATCGGCATCGTGCTCGACCTTGTAGGCCGCGTGCTTGAGCCCCGCCTGGTCGGACGGCGACAGGATCAGCGAATATCGGTCCCATTCGTCCCAGCATTTCAGGTAGACGTTGCCCGCCGCGTCGCGCATCGTCTCCTGCATGCCGAGCACGCGCATGTAATGACGCAGCGCCGCTTCCATGTCCATCACCTTCAGATTGACATGTCCAATACGCATCACACCCATGATGTGTCTCCTCCTGGTTACTTGTTGAAGTCCGGCGCGCCGGCGCAGGCCGACCCGCAGAAAAACGGCTTGCTCAGCCGGCCGGCCACCTCCAGCTCGACGTCGCCGTCGGGCGCCACGCGGCACGCGAGCGCATAACCGTCGCCCTCTTCGTCGGCGCTCACGTGTGCGCGGCTGATCGGCCCGAGCTTGCGCACCGCGCCGCGCAGCACGCGCACCTTGCACACGCCGCACCCGCCGTTCAGGCAGCCGACCGGAATGCCGCGCCGGCCGAGCTTCGCCATGCCGGCCAGCAACGACTCGCCGGCCACGCATGCGTAGCGCTCGTCGGTCTGCGCGATCGTGACCGTCCCGCACACGCGGCCGGCGTCCATGTCACACCCGCCGGAACAGCGGGCTGCGCGTCTGTTGCGCATCGGCCGCCGAGATGAACTTCTCGTGATAGATGTCGCGCTCGAACAGGCGCCCCTGCATCAGCGTGGTGATGCACGCGTCGATCATCGCGGGCGGGCCGCACAGGTAGGCCTGATGCCCCGAGAAGTCGCCGTCGAAATGCGCCTTCGCGACGTCGTGCACGAACCCTTGCGCGATCCCGCCGCCCGCGTCCGGCGCGCCTTCGGACAGCGCCGGCACATACGTGAAGTTCGGATGGCGTTCGGCCAGCGCGCGAAATTCGTCGTGGTAATAGAGTTCCTTCGCGTTGCGCTGGCCGTAGACCAGCGTGATCGGCGCGGCGACGCCGCTGTCGAGCAGGTCCGCGATCATCGAGCGCGGGCTCGACAGCCCCGATCCGCCGGCCATGAAGACCATCGGCAGCGCGGCCGAACGGCGCACGAAGAAGCGGCCGTACGGGCCCGACAGGCGCACGCGGTCGCCCGTCGCCAGCTGCTCGTGCAGGTAGCCGGTGCCGAGCCCGCCCGGCACCTGCCGCACGTTCAACTCGATCTCGCCGGTGGCGGCGACGTCGGCCGGCGCATTCGCGATCGAGAACGCGCGGCTCTGCCCGAGCCCCGGAATCTCGAGCTGCACGTACTGGCCGGCCTGGAACCGGATCGGCTGCGACAGCTTCAGGCGGATCGACTTGATGGTCGGCGTGAGTTGCTCGATGCGCGTGACGTCGGCCGCGAAGTCCTTGACCGGGATGATTTCCGCATCCGGCTCCTCGTCGACGTCGGCCTCGATCACGGTGTCGGCCTGCAGCGTCGCGCAGCACGCGAGCGCCTTGCCTTCCTCGCGCTCGAAGTCCATCAGCGCGAACGGATTCGCATCGCCGAGGTCGGTCTCGCCGTCGAGCACCGCGACCTTGCAGGTGCCGCACAGGCCGTGACAGCACGCGTGCGGAATGTAGATGCCCTGGCGCAGCGCGGCGTCGAGCATCGTCTGTCCTTCCTCGACCTCGATCGTGACGCCCAGCGGCTCGATGGTAAGTTGGTGGCTCATGATGGTTCGCTCGTCCGCGTGGCGGTCAGAAGCTCGCACCGCCGAGGCCGTCGAGGCCCGGTGTGCGGAAGCTGATCAGGTCCTTGTGCCCGAGGCCGTTGCCGGCCAGGCTCTTCGCTGCATCCGGCGCCCACGGCTCGCCGGAGCGGAACCACTCGACGCGGTCCCAGTCGATCTTCGCGAAGTCGGGGTGATAGCCGTAGACCGGCGGCAGCACGTCCTTCGCAAGCGCGCCGAACGGCAGGTCGGGCGGCAGCGGCAGGCAGAACGGCGCCGGAAACATCAGGTGGTCTTCCCAGCACACATAGAGCAGCGGTGCCGGAAACTTCCCGACCACGTCCTTCACCGGGAAGTCGTAGGGTTTGAGCGCGATGACGGCCATGCTTGTCTCCTGTCGGCCCGCGTTCGCGCATCGGCGCGCGCGGGCCCTCTTCAAGGTTGCGTATCAGTTGCTCGTGGCCTGGCCACGCCATGCCGCGAAATTCTTCTGGTCTTCGGAGCCGTCGAAATCGAGGTTGTCCCGGCCCATGCCCACTTCGTAGTAGTCGAGCACCGCGGCGAGCGGATCGAAGCCTTCGGCGCTCGGATCCGCATCGGGCGGGAAGCAGTTGCCCTGATGGATCTGGTGCACCGGCAGCCACGCCTGCACGTATTTCTGCGGCTCGTGGTCGAAGATTTCCTTGCAGTGATCGCTGCAGAAATGGAACTTGTTGCCGAGGTAGTCCGATTCGCGCGCGCCGATCTTCGTCGGGTTGCCGGGTTCGGTGAACAGCATCGGGATCTGGCAGGTCTGGCACAGCATCGGCAGCGTCTTCATGTAGAAGCGGTTGCCGGCCTTCGCCTGCTCGCCCCAGTAGTCGAAGCGCGGGCGGTAGTAGCGGTCGAACGAGTCGGGATACTTCGCGGACAGCCACGCCAGCTCGTCTTCGGCCGGCACCCACGTGTGGAACGCGGAAGCCGCGTTGAAGCCGTAGAACGTCGACCATGCCTGGTGGCTGATGTGGTCCTTGCCTTCGCACGCGTCCTGCCAGCCCTTCGGCTCGCGAATGCCGTAGCGGGCGAGATCCTTGAACAGCGCGCCGCCGTTCTGCTCCGCGTACATTTCCCACGATTCGCGCCAGCTCATCACGCGCTTCGGCTGCATGTAGTCCATCATCATCGCGACCAGCGTCAGCAGCCGGTAGCCGCGCCAGAACCACTTGTCGATCCAGCGCTGCACGATCGGCACGTTGCCGGGATCCTGTTCGAGCAGGAACTTGATGCACTCGATGCCGAGCGTCATGTGGCGCGATTCGTCCGACTGCGCGGAGAAGCCGAACGTGACGGTCGACATGTCGCCGTTGTACGCGGCGCCCGACATGAACGGCACGAACAGCAGGTTCGTCAGCACGTACTCGAACGAGAAGCTCACCGCGGTCAGGAATTCGAACGGCCCCGACGAATACGCATCCTCGAAGAACGATTTCGGCACCGACAGGTACCAGACGCGGTCGAACCAGTGGTTCGAGTGATGGAACCCGTTGAAGAACTTGTTGTACGTCGACATCGCGTGCGTTTCGGTCTGGTAGTGCCGCAATTCGTCGATCGACTGCATCTGGCACGCGATGCGCGCGCCCTCGCCGGTGAAGTGCCGGCCGACATGCGCGAAGCCGCGATGCGCGAGATATTCGAGCGGCGTCACGCCCTGGATGAACAGTTTCAGCGCGTTGATGTAGCGCGCATCGGTCACGCCGAGGAACGCGTTGTTCTGCGTGAACGCGTCGAGCACCGCATACAGCTTCTTTTCCTTCTCGCCCTGGTATTTCCAGTACGCGTCCATCGTCAGGCGGAACGGGTCGACCCACTTGTCCCAGTCGTGGATCTTGATGCCCTCGTAGCGGTCGTACGGGAAAACCTTGTCCATCGGCTGGTAGGTCGTCTCCCAGCCGAGGCCGCGCGTCATTGCCGCGTAGCGGTCCTTCAGGCCGAGCTTTTTCTTGAGCGTTGGCGTGTCCATGCGTGTCTCCGGTGTTGTCGGTGCGCGTTGCGCGGCGTTCAGTGCGTCCAGCTCAGCGTGAACTGGTCGTCGTCCTCGTCGATGTGGCCGGACAGCGTGATCAGGTTCACCTGAAGCTGCTGCAGGTCGAACCGCGTGCCGGTCAGTGCCTCGATCGTTTCGCGGCGGATCGTCAGCCGGTCGGGAGAATCGATCTTGACCATGCCGGGCGACTCGACCACCACCGCGAGCGGGTTGTCCGCGACGATCGCCTCGACGATCGGTCTGGATTCCTCATTGGTCTGGAAGGCGATGAATACGTTGGACATGCTGGTTTCCTTGATTGAGTGACGGAGGCCCGTCGTCAGAGCGCAATGCCGAGCTTTACGACCCGTGCCTGGAACTGTTCGTGCACCTCGTCGAGCGCCGCGCGGCCGGCGTCATGCAGTGCCAGCGCCGCCACCGGCGCGAGCGCCGCGTCGGCCCGCGCGGACCAGTCGCGCGTCCAGCGCGCGAGCAGCGCGCGGTTGTCGTCGGATTCGGCCGCCATCGTCTTCACCACCGCGTCGATCCAGCGGTTCGATTCGGCATGCCATTCGGGCATGAACGCCGTCAGCATCGCGATGGCCGAGCCGCCCGCGAGCGCGATCCGTTCGTCGACGAAACGGTCGTAGACGAGCGGATAAAGCAGCCCGTCGAGCGCGAGGTTCTGCGCGACGAACAGCTCGACCGGATCGGCGACGACCAGCGTGTCCTCGACATAGCGGCGCAGCGGCTGCCATGCGGCGCCGGTCGTCCACGCCGCCTTGGCCGTATCGAGCACGTCGGGCTCGGCCATCGCGAGCGCAAGACGCGTGAGGTACTGCGCAACACCGAGGTTGTCCATCGCATGAAACATCGCAGGCGCGGTGAACGCGGTGCCATAGCCGAGCGCGCAGACCTGCGCGTTGTTCATGTTCGCGCCCCACGCGGCATGACGCAGCGGCACCAGCACGTCGAGCGCATGCGCGGCGACGTCGTCGCGCATCAGGCCGATCATCCGGCGCGATTCGACGAACTCGAAGTTGGATTCCATCGTGTCCTGCTGGCGCGCCCGCGTCGTCGCCCACGACGCGTAGTAGAACTGGCGCGGGTCTTTCAACGCGTACCAGTTCGCCATCCGGATCGCCGAACGCGACGCATCGAAGATCTCGTAATCGGGGTCCCACGTCGGGCGGTAATGGAAGTTCGCCTGGGGCTGCGCGCCCATCATGCCTTCCTGGTAGCGCGTCGCCGTCTTGTCGCCGCCGATGTTCTGCGCGACATGCGCAAAGGTGTGCCGGAGCGGCTTGATGTCGACTGTCTTCAGCTCGATGGTCACTTCTTGCTCCTCAAGGTCATGGGTTCGCTTCGACGTCCAGCCGCGTGACGTGCTGTTCGCGGCAGAACGCGTCGAAGGCGGCAGGAGACAACGCCAGTTCGACGAACAGGTCCGGCGCGCCGCCGATCGAAAACTCGAATTCGACGAAGCCGCGAACGTTCGTGCCGGTCACGCGGACGCACTTGCGGGCCGGGTCGAGCAGGGGAAGATCGGTATCGGGTTGATTCATGATCGGTGTCGCCTCCATGCCCGTACCTCAATGCAGCATCCATGCCATCCGCGACCGGTTCGTCAAAAAATCTCGATAATTCAGGGAAAGCCCTGACGCGAAGTTCGAATTCGCGATCCACAATGGCGGTTAACCAGAACGGAAACCGCGCCCGGGCGATCACGCCAAACCCTAGATTTGGCGGCCTTCTTCACCATTTGATCAACCCGATCGCACGCATTTGATGAAATGATCAAATCGCTGCCGGCCCTGCGGCGCCGGTTGCGTAAATTTCTAAAATCACGAGAAATCTCGACGGAGGAGACATGACGCGGCCCAGCCTGCCCCCCTTGCCACCGGACACCGACCTGCGCAAGCTGATCCATTTTTCGGCGAGCGACGGCCGCATCTGGCTCGCCGGACAACGGATGGTGCTGCTGCATGCCGGCGCACTGGCGACGCTGCGCCAGGAACTGATGGAAAGCGTCGGGCCGGCGCAGACGCGGCGTTTCTTCACGCGCGTCGGCTTCGCCGCCGGCGAACGGGACGCCGCGCTCGCCCGCGAGATCCGCAGCGGCGCATCGCTGTTCGACATGTTCCACGTCGGCCCTCAGTTGCACATGCTCGAAGGCGCCGTGCAGGTCACGCCGTTGCGCTTCGAAGCCGACCCCGCGACGGGCGCGTTCTATTGCGAGTACCGTTGGGAACACTCATGGGAAGCCGACGTGCACCGCCGCACGTTCGGACCGCAGCCCGAGCCCGTGTGCTGGATGCTGATCGGCTATGCGACCGGTTATACGAGCGCCTTCATCGGTCGGACGATCCTGTTCAAGGAAACCGGCTGCGTCGGCATGCACGACGCGCACTGCACGATCGTCGGCAAGCCGGCCGAGGAATGGCCCGACGCCGAGGAAATCTCGTCGTGGTTCAAGGCCGACTCGCTGATCAATACGCTCCGCGACCTGCAGACCGAGGTCGAATCGCTGCGCCTCGAGATCGCGCCCGACGATGGCCGGACCCGGCTCGTCGGGCGCTCCGATGCGTTTCGCAGCGCCTATGCGCTGCTCGAAACGGCGGCGCCGACCAAGGTGGCCGTGCTGCTCACGGGAGAGACGGGTGTCGGCAAGGAGCGGTTCGCCCGCGCGCTGCACAGCCTCAGCCCGCGCGCCGCGAAGCCGTTCGTCGCGATCAACTGCGCGGCCATTCCGCACGCGCTGATCGAATCGGAGCTGTTCGGCGCGGAGAAGGGCGCGTTCACGGGCTCGCAGGCCGCGCGTGCCGGGCGCTTCGAACGCGCGGACGGCGGCACGCTGTTCCTGGACGAGATCGGCGAATTGCCGCTCGACGTGCAGGCGAAGCTGCTGCGGGTGCTTCAGGAAGGCGAGGTCGAGCGGCTCGGCGCGACCGACGGCAGGAAGGTGGATGTCCGCGTCGTCGCGGCGACCAACCGCGACCTCGAACAGGCCGTGAATGACGGCACCTTTCGCGCCGACCTCTTCTACCGGATCAATGTCTACCCCGTGCTGATTCCGCCGCTGCGCGACCGTCAGGACGACATCGCGCTGCTCGCCGATGCGATGCTCGAGCGCTTCGCGTCGCTGCACGGCAAGCCGACGCCCACGCTGACCGACTATGCATACGACGCGCTGCGCGGCTACCGGTGGCCCGGCAACGTGCGCGAGCTCGAGAACCTGATCGAGCGCGCGGTGATCCTGTCGCGTCCCAACCGCCCGGTCGACGCGAAGGACCTGTTCCCCGGTGTCGGGCTGCCCGGCGGCGCGACGGTCGACCGAGCCGGGCAGATCCGGCCGGCGGCCGCCCTGTCGATCGACTGCGCGACGATCCTCGATCAGTTGCAGGGCGGCGGCGGGCTCGACGGCCTCGAACGCGCGCTGCTGCACGAGGCCGTCGACCGCGCGAACGGCAACCTGTCGGCCGCCGCGCGCCTGCTCGGCCTGACGCGCGCGCAGCTCAGCTATCGCCTCAACCGCAAACAGGATCAGGAGGACGCGTGACATGAACACCATCCTGCCCGCGCATCCGGTCGACGACGCGCTGCCCGACGACGCGTCGGGCGCGACCGAGCCCGCCGCCGACGACCCGGTCGAACCGCACGCGCGCACGCTCAGCGAGCATGCGTACCACCAGCTTCGTCAGCACATCATCGAAGGGCACTACCCGCCAGGCGCGAAGCTGCGCGTCGAGCATCTGAAGAACGTGTACGGTGTTGGCGCAGGCACGCTGCGCGAAGCGCTCACGCGGCTCGTCAGCGACGCACTGGTCGTGGCCGAAGGGCAGCGCGGCTTTCGCGTGACGCCGATGTCGGTCGACGACCTGGAAGCGATCACGCGGCTGCGCATTCACATCGAGGTCGATGCGCTGCGCGAATCCGTGCGACGCGGCGACGATGCATGGGCGCAGCGCGTGCGCCAGAGCTTCGAGATGCTGTCGGCATGGGAGCAGCCGGTATCGATCGCGCACCGGACCGCATGGGAAGCGTGCAACCGGCGCTTTCACGAAGCGCTGATTTCGGCCGCCGCGACGCCGTGGACCTATCTGATCCTGCGCATGCTGTCGCAGCAAAGCGAACGTTACCGGCGTGTGTGTATCGGGCTCGGCGATTCGAAACGCGACGTGCATGCGGAACACACGTGCCTGTACGAAGCCGCGATGCGGCGTGCCGATGCACGCGCCGCGCTCGCGCTCGAAGACCATATCGGCACGACGCTCGCCGTGGTGCGCAACGCGCCGCCCGGCACGCTGCCGTTCTAGCGCAAGACGGCGCGCTCGCGACGCTCAGGCGAGTTCGGGATACCCGTGCGCGGCCGCATCCCGCGCGAACCACGCAATCGTATCGTAGTCGTGCGGCGACAACTGCTCGAATCCCTTCAACCGCAATACCCTCGCCCGTTCCGCATCGGCAGCGGCTGCGTGATCGAGCGCATCCTGCAACGCGGCGACCCGCGCTTCCTCCAGCGCCCGCGATGCGATGAACGGCAGCCCCGGCGCGGATGCCGTCGTATCGATGATCCGGATGTCGTTCAGCAAGTCGGGCAGCGCATCGCGCACATACGCGAACGTCACGCAGTCGATCGCCGCGCAATCGGCTTCGTCTGACGCCAGCGCACGCAGCACGTTCAGGTGCGAACCGAACGGCGTGACCGATCCGAAGAATCTTCCATCGTGCGCGTGTGGCGCAACCGCGTGCCGGAACGCGTTCATTCCGCTGTGCGAATCCTCGCCGTTGAATGCGGCCCGCAGCCCGCGACATGCGGCGAGCGTCGTCGCGCCGCCCGCATGTACACGGGCCGACACGACCAGCACGCTGCTGTAGTGCGCACCGCGGCAGCCGTCCGCGTCGAATGCGGGTGTCGCGATCAATCGAACTGTGTCGCGCAAGCCAAGCATCCGGTACGGGTAGCCGCAGGTCTGCGACAGCAGCAGATCGTCGCGCCGCCACAGCGCATGCAGATCGTCGAACGGCTCGCCGGGCAGCACGACGTCGGCGGGCCCGCCCGCCTGCGCGAACGCATCGAGCGCGTCGCGCAGCAGCGCGCGCCACAGTTCGGCGTGGCGCGGCGTCACGTTGTACATCGGCAGTGCTGCGATCCATTGGCTCATGCCCGCATTCTACGCATCGATATTGGCGCGGCGGAATCCGGTTCGATCACGCTAAAACAGGTGCCGAACGTGCCACGGCGGCCTGAAAGCTTATCGGCCGCACGACGATAAGCAAATGCGAATCGATTGGTTGGTCATACCGCGCCCTCCCGGTAACGTCCCGATGCCTGCCTCCGCATCGCCGCCGCGCGCCATGCGGGGCAGGCCGACCGTGATCCGCGCGACGCCCGGGCATCCGGGCCGGCGCACCGGCTCGATTGCCCGCGCCGCCCGTTCCATCCCGCTTCAGCACCATGGCCGAATACTTCGACGTCGACCACGCGCGCGCGATTGCCGCGCTCGACGCCCGCTTCACCGCCCGCACCGAATGGCCGACCTGGCTGCTGGTCGTCGCGATCTACGGCGGCTGGCTCGCCGTGCTGCTGCTCGTGCGTGCGGAGCGCCTGTCGCTCGCGGCCGCGACGCCGCCGCTGATCCTGCTCGGCGCGTGGCACCTGTCGCTGCAGCATGAGCTGCTGCACGGCCATCCGACGCGCTCCGCATGCGTGAACCGGCTGCTCGGCTATCCGCCGCTAACGGTCTGGTATCCGTACACGCTGTATCGCGACACGCACCTCGACCATCACCGCGACGCGGACCTGACCGTGCCCGGCGTCGATCCCGAAACGAACTATGTTGCACGCGAACGCTGGGCGCGGCTGCCGCGCTGGCGTCGCGCGCTGACGGTCGCACGCAAGACCTTCGTCGGGCGGATCGTCGTCGGGCCGCCGCTGAGCATCGCCGCGACGTTCGCCGATGCGTTCGCCGCGTTCCGGCGCGGCGACTTCCGTTATGTGCCGATGTGGGCGATGCACGCTGCATGCGTGGTCGCGCTGCTCGCGTGGCTGCAATGGGCGATCGGTGTGCCGTGGTGGTACTACTTGCTGGCGGTCACGTGGCCCGCGCTGTCGCTGGCGATGATCCGCTCGCTTTACGAGCACCGCGCCGCGCCGCGCCCGAAGGCGCGCATCGCGATCAACGAGGCCGGCGTCGCGATGCGGCTGCTGTACCTGAACAACAACTATCATCTCGTCCATCACGACCTGCCGAAGCTGCCGTGGTACGACCTGCCGCGCGCCTACCGGATGCGGCGCGATGCGTATGCGGAAAAATGCGGCGGCTTCGTGATCCGCGGCGGGTATCGCGAGCTGCTGGCGCGCCATGCGTGGACGCCGACCGATGCGCCCGTGCATCCGTTCGATCAAGGCACGGAATCGCTGTCGACAGGCAGCGGAGTGAAGGTGGCAGTGATCGACGGAGTGCTGCAGGTCAGTACCTGACGTTCGACGAAGCCGCACGTCGTCGTGAAGTCGACCGAATCGACACTGCAGGCGCAGGACCGCGCGGTCGACGATCTATCCGCCCCGCCGCGAATTTCTTACGAAAAGCCGACGGCACCGATCTTCGCCGACGAATTGCCAATTGTGCTGGCAATGCCCAGAATGGCGGCTCATCCGGGGCTTCCAACAATCATTCGCCCCGGCTCTGCGGTCCGGCCCAGCGCCCCATTCCCCGACGACGATGCAACCGAACACCCCGCCCGGCGCGATCCGCGCGATCGGCAACGACTGGTCCGTTTCCGCGATCACCGCGGGCTTTCTCGCGGTACTGATTTCCTATGCGGGCCCGCTCGCGATCTTTTTCCAGGCCGCGCAGGCGGCCCACGCGTCCAACGCCATGGTGTCGTCGTGGGTCTGGGCGATCTCGATCGGCGCGGGCGTATCGGGCCTGTTCGCGAGCTGGAAGCTGAAGGTGCCGGTCGTCACCGCGTGGTCGGCGCCCGGCACCGCGCTGCTCGTCGGCCTGTTTCCGCAACTGACGCTCAACCAGGCCGTCGGCGCGTACATCACGGCCGCGCTGATCATCCTGCTGATCGGCGTGACCGGCTATTTCGACCGGCTCGTGCGCCACATTCCGCGCGGCATCGCGTGCGGGATGATGGCCGGCATCCTGCTGCCGTTCGGCACGCATGCGTTCGCCGCCGCGTCCGCGCAGCCCGCGCTCGCGTTCGGGATGATCGCGGCCTACGTGATCTTCAGGCGCCTGCTGCCGCGCTACAGCATCGTGCTCGTGCTGCTGACGGGCGCCGCGCTCGCGACGCTGCTCGGGATGACGCATCTCGGCAACGTGTCGCCGAGCATCGCGCGGCCGATCTTCATCGCACCCGAATGGACGCTCGGCACGACGCTCAGCCTCGCGCTGCCGCTCGTCGTCGTCAGCCTCACCGGCCAGTTCCTGCCGGGGATGACGATCCTGCGCGTGTCGGGCTATCACACGAGCGCGCGCCCGATCATCACGGCCACCAGCGTGATGTCGCTCGTCGTCGCGTGCTTCGGCGGAATCACGATCGTCGTCGCAGCGATCACCGCGGCGCTCTGCACCGGCAAAGACGCGCACGAGGATCCGGACCGGCGCTACGTCGCGGGGCTCGCGAACGGCGCGTTCTACCTGATCGGCGGGCTCTTCGCGGGCACGATCGTCACGGTGTTCTTCGCGTTGCCGAAAGCGTTCGTCGCGATCCTCGCGGGGCTCGCGCTGATCGGCGCGATCAGCGCGAACGTGCATGGGATCTTCGAGGACGAGAACCACCGCGAAGCGTCGGTGATCACGTTCCTCGCGACCGCGTCGGGCATGACGTGGCTCGGGCTCAGCTCCGCGTTCTGGGGAATCGTGATCGGGTCGCTTTCGTATGCGGTACTGAACAAGGTGCGGCGGCCGGCGTGATGCGCATCGTGCGCAGCGCTCGCCGCCGCCTCGATCATCGCGCGTGCTGGCGCACCAGTTGCGCGAGCGCATCCGTCAGCGTCGTCGTCCCGTAAAGCCGCTCCGACACGCCGGCCTCGACGTCGATCTGTCCGGCGTTGTGCACGTCGTAGAGATCGACGATCAACTGCGCATGGCGTTCGCCGAGCCCCGCGCGCAGCAGCGTCGCGGTCCATGTGTCGCGCGGCAGCTCATGCGCAACGATCGCGCGGCCGGCCGCCGCGCCGAGCGTATCTGCGATCGCCGTCACGCTCACCCGCCGCGGCCCTTCGACGCTGACGATGCGCGGCCCGTTGCCGCCTTCGGCCGCATCGAGCAGCAGCCCCGCCGCAACGACGCCCACATCGGGCGCCCAGACTGTCGGAAATACCTTGGTCACCGGATGATGAAAGCTCGGCAGCACGCCGGTTCCGAGCGCGACCGGCAGGATCCGCATCCAGTTCTGCAGATGCTCGGCCGAACGCAGCAGCGTCAGTTGCGTCGGGATCGTTTTCAGCCGTTCCTCGAGGTAATGAAACAAACGGGTGATGCCCGTATTGCCGTCGCGCTCCGCGCCGTAGTCCGACAGCGTGAGCAGCGCCGGCGGCGGGTTCGCGGCGAGGGCGGCGGTCGCGATGTCGATCGTTCGCGTCATCGTCACGGCCGGATCGCTGTCGGCGACGGGCACCGGGCACAGCATCTGCACGGCCCGCGCGCCGTCGATCGCCGCCGCGACCGCGCTCAAGTCCGTCAGCGGCGCAATCGCCACGTCGCAACCGAGCTGCTCGAAGCGTTCACGATGACGTGTGTCGCGCAGCACCGCGCGCACGGGATGGCCTGCGTTACGCAGGGTCGTTACGGTCGACAGGCCGACGTTGCCGGATGCACCGAAGATCACGAACACGATCCGCTCCTGTGGGATGAAGGTGTAGTGATTGTCTGCATGCGCGGCCAGGACGGCGCGCAGGAAGGGATGATTCGAACAGGAAAGGATGACGAGATGCGAGGTCGCGCACGGATCGCGCGGCCCGCACGCCCACCGGCGGCTATCGACGTGAAGGCTTCTCGCTGTCCTCGCCGTCATAAGCAAGCCTGAGCCCGCCCCGCCCTCCCGATCGCGCGATCTCCGTCGGCGTCGCGCCGAGCACGCGGTTCATCCAGTTCGCCATGTGGCTCTGGTGCGCGAAACCGGCTTCGAGCGCGATCTGGCTGATGCTGAGCCGGCCTTCGAGCAGCAGCGTCTTCGCACGCTCGACCCGGCGCCGCACGACGTACTGGTGCACGGGCATCCCGAGCGTTTCGCGGAACAGCACCTTGAAATGGGGCACGCTGATCGACACGAGCGCAGCGAGTTCGGCCAGCGTCATGCGCCGGTCGAGGTTCGCCTCGACATAGTCGATCACGCGCGCCGCCGCCTTCGGCGCGAGCGCACGCCGGCGCTCGCGGAACGTCGGCTGGCTGTCGACCAGCCGCGCGACCAGCGCCGTGCACAGGCTTTCCGCATAGAGTGGGTCCGACGCGTCGTCCGCTTCGAGTTCGGCGGCCATCGCCCACGCGATGTGCTGCAGGCGCGGGTCGCGCACCTGCAGCCGGCGGCGGATCTGCGCCTGCGACGGCTTCAACTCGAGGTGCTCGAAGGTCCGCCGCACGAACGTGTCGCCGAGCATGATGTGCAGGATCCGGCAGTCGGCGCTGTCGGTCCACTGGCCGGGCAGGCCGGCCGGAATCACGTCGACATCGCCGTGCGCCTGGATGCGCGACACGCGCTCGCCGTCGCACACGCAGTCCGCGCGAACGGGCGAGCCGATATGCACGCCGATGCGGTGATGGTCGGCCGCCGGAATCCGGTACGTGCCGGCGCGAATGTCGAGCAGCGCCGCGCCGAAGCCTCGCCAGCCGCGCCCGCTGCTGGAACGCAGGCTGACCGGCACGCCGTTGTCCGGCGGTGCGGCGAGAATCGGATCGCTCATGGCCTGGCTCCATCCGCTCGTGTATGAACGCGCATTGTGACGCGTTTTCTGCCGGCGTGCCGGGCCTGCGGGGGCCGGATCGGGACCGATGAAAAAGATCATCCGTTCCTGCTCAAGCCGATCCTTGCGTGAGCGCCGGCGGGCGCCGTGCCACTTACGATCGCTCCATCCGACACCTACGGAGCCCGTCATGTCCCATTCCTGCCCGCGGCGCGCGGCAATCGCCGCCCTGCCGCCGTCCGGCGCCGCCCGCCTTCACACCCTCTCCCGCGCCAATGGCGCCCGGTCTGCCGTTGCCGAATGGTGCCTGCGCGTCGTCGGCTGGCGTCGGCTCGAACGGCTGCTCGCGTCCATTCCCGACAGCAACGACGACTTCGGACTCGTCTGACCGGCCGGCGCGAGCGGCGTCCGCCCGCCTGCGCCTACTTGCGCCGCCGCTCGTGCGGCGCCACCGTCGCGCCGTCGATCACCGGCGCGCCCTGCTTGATCAGGAAATCGCGAAACAGCCCCGTCACCTGCGAGATTCGCCGGTCGGCGAGCGTGACCACCACCCATTCGCGCTCGATCGGGCTGCCCGGAAACGGCAACTGCCCAAGCAGCCCTGTGCGCAGTTCGAGTGCACACGCGTGCAACGACAGGAATGCGATGCCCAGCCCGGCTTCGGCCATCTGCTTGATCGCCTCGTTGCTCGACAATTCGGAACCCACATGGAATCGGTAGCCGGCCGTCTTGAACAGGGTCTCGACAGTCGAGCGCGTGCCCGCGCCGCGTTCGCGCACCAGCAGGTGCGCGGACTCGAGATCCTTCAGCGTGACGCGCTTGCGCTGCATCAGTGGATGACCAGGCGCCGCGACGAACACCATCGGATGTTTCGCGAACTCGACCGCATGCGTGCGCAGCTCCTTCGGCGGGCTGCCCATCACCGCGAGATCGATTTCATGCGTCGCGAGCATGCGAATGATGTCGTCGCGGTTGCCGACCTTGAAATACGTCTTCACGTGCGGACGCGTCGCGGTGAATTTCACGAGCAGCGGCGGGATCAGATACTCGGCCGTCGTAATCGCGCCGATCCGCAGCGTGCCGCCGAGATCGCCCGTCAACGCCGCCACTTCGTCGCCGGCCTCGCTCCACAGATGCAGGATCTCGCGCGCATAGCGCGCGACGATCTCGCCGGCCGCGGTCAACTGCACGCCGCGCCCCACCCGCTGCAGCACGGCGGCGCCCACGGCCTCCTCGAGCAGGCGAACCTGCAGCGAAACGGCCGGCTGCGTAAGGTTCAGCTCCTCGGCCGCCCGCGACACGCTGCCGAGCCGCGCGATCATGTCCAGCGCCTTCAGCTGCCGGAACGTCGCGGTCTTTCCTATAAGTGAATACATATGAGTCGCTTATAAACATTAAATTGTTCGAGTGGGTTCGAAACTATATCGTCGGTTCCTGAGCAATGTCATCCGAATCGTCATCAGCGGGAGCCCAACATGGACAACACCACGCCCAACCTTGCAACGGACCGCGCGCCGCGCATGCCGCGCATCGTGATCGTCGGCGGCGGCGCCGGCGGCCTGCAGCTCGCCACGCGTCTCGGCGATACGGTCGGACGCCGCGGGCAAGCCGAAGTCGTGCTCGTCGACCGCTACCCGACGCACTTCTGGAAGCCGCTGCTGCACGAAGCCGCGTCGGGCCATCGCGACCCGGCGTCCCACACGATCGAATACGCGGCGCAGGCGAAGCGCCACGGTTTCCGCTTCGTGCAGGGCGCGCTGCAGCGGGTCGACCGCGCCGCCCGCACGGCGACGATCGCCGCCGTGCAGGACGCCGACGGCACCGAAATCCTGCCGCAGCGCGAGCTCGGCTATGACGATCTCGTGCTGGCGGTCGGCAGCGTGACGAACTTCTTCAACGTGCCGGGCGCTGCGCGCCATGCGCTGCCGCTCGAAAACCTCGACCAGGCCGAGGATTTCCGCCGGAAGTTCCTCGCGGCGTGCACGAAGGCGAATCACCAGGCCGAGCAGCATCCGGCACGGCGCGCGGCGCCGATCTGCGTCAACGTGATCGGCGCGGGCGCGACCGGCGTCGAGCTGGCCGCCGCGCTGCGGCACGCGATCCAGCAACTGACGACATACCGTTTCAAGGCACTGGTATCCGCACGCGACGTGCACATCCGGCTGATCGAAGGCGGCCCGCGCATCTTGCCGGCGCTCGACGCGCGGCTGTCCGGAAAGATGCACGTGCAGCTTCGCGCGCTGAACGTCGACGTTCTGACAGACACGCGCGTGGCGGAGGTCGGCGCGGATGCCGTGACGACCGCGACGGGCGAACGGCTCGCTAGCGACATCACGATCTGGGCGGCCGGCGTCGCGGGGCCCGCGATCCTGCGGGAGATCGGTGACATCGCGCTCAATCGGGCGAACCAGGTGATCGTGACCGACACGTTGCAGACGCCGGACGATCCCCATGTGTATGCGTTCGGCGATTGCGCCGCGTGCCCGTCGGCCGGCGCGAGCGGCTTCCTGCCGCCGCGCGCGCAGGTCGCGCACCAGCAGGCCGTGTATCTGATCCACGCATTCGCGCGCCGTGTCGCCGGCAAGCCGGTGGCGGGCTTCACGTTCCACGACGCGGGCACCGTCGTGTCGCTCGGGCAGGCCGGCGCCGTGTACCAGGCCGACCTCGGCGTGCGTTCGCGCTCGCTGATCGTCGACGGGCTCGCCGCGATCGGCCTGTACAAGTTCCTGTACCGCAAGCACCTGTTCAGCGTATACGGGCTGAAGCGCGCGCTGTTCCAGTCGCTGAGCCACTGGCTGCAAAGCCGCAACCAGCCGTCGATCAAGCTGCACTGATCAACGGCTGACACGCAGCATCGCAAGACGGCGTATCGGGCACGCATCGCCCGGTACGCCGTTTTTTATTTGCACATCTCCGGTGCATTCGCAGCGTGCGCGAGTCTGGTACATCACATTGAAGGCCGTCGATACGATGCCTTTCGCGCGGAAAACGCCGCATGACACGCATCCCGCGCCCACTCTGGCTCGCCACCCCATTCATTAGTCGAATCGTATGAGTCGGATATAAATATTAATTGGTCGCGTTTTCCGGATCGACGCTAAGGTGTGTGGCATTCCCGTCGGCGAACGGATCATCACGTCTCTGAAGAGGAATCACCGTGGTTATCGAAGCCATCGTCACCCGTCTCGACGCTGCATTCGCGCAGATCGAAGCGACACCGGATTCGCGCGAAGCGCGCGATCAGCGCGACGCGATCATCCAGTGGCTCGATCGCGCGTCGGAAGAAGGATATCGACTCGGTCTCGTCACGACGCTGCCGGCCGCACGGCTCAGCGACATGTTCGAAGGCCAGTTCGGCCGCGCGAACCTCGACCGCTTCTCGGTCGTCGTCACGGACGCCAATAAGCAGGACTCCGGATCAAAGCAGCATCCTTTCGACGTCGCGCTGCAAGCGCTCGGCGTGCCGCCCGAACGTGCGGTGGCGATTGCGAGCAGCGAACCGGAACGCCGCGAAGCCGAACATTTCGGCCTGTCGCGCTGCGTGAGCATCACCGACACGGTGCGATCGATCGCATCGGCTGGCCTGCACTGAACGCGGGCACGCGGGCCGGCGGCGGCCGGCCGCAATCCGACGATTGCCAGGCCGCGTGCGGCGGCGCGAAGATCGCGCCGGGCAGCCACTTTCACGACTACGCAGGGTTGCAGCGGTGTGACGAGTATCCGTGATGCATGGCGGCATCAGTCGGTGACGAACCCGGCCAGATTCACGCGTATCGGCTTGCCGAGCGTGCGCGCGACCGGGGAGGCGCGCACGACGTCACGAACCCGTGCCTGCCCTGATGCCGACAACGCTTCCGCGAAGCGCAGCGATACGTTGAAGACGGTTTCGCTGCCGAGGCGGTCGACGACGACTTCCACCGTTGCGTCAGGGAGCGTTACCTGCTCCCGTTCGGCGGCCATGTCGAGCGGCATGCAGATACAGGCAGCGAGCGCGCTCTCGAGCAGTTCGTGCGGCCGCATGCCGGCATCGCCGCCCTTGCCGTCCTTTCGCGTATCCGAACGCACGAAGCGGCATCCGTTACTGACTTCGACACTGTAGGGCTTGCCCGTTCGGGTGGCCGTGACCATGTGCATCTCCGGTTGAACGATGCCTGCAGGTTAAGGCGACGCGATCGACGCTGGAAGGCAACGATCGATACCGGAATCCGTCGTAACCGGCTCAGCGACGCTCGACAGCCGGACGACGCGCTGCTGCAGATGATGGACCGGTGAATCGCCGCAGCAGTGGCGCAGCCGGCGGCCTGCGCGGGCGGCAAGCGTCGCGCGCGGATGAGCGGGTGACGCAGCCGCGTCGCCAACGAACTCGCGTCCGCCCGCGCGGTCGAACGTGCATCGCCGGAGAACTCGATGAAACGCGTTGCCACTGTCGCTGTACTGACCCTGCTTGCCGCCGTCAGCTTGCCGGCAGCCGCCGGCGCACCCTCCGGCGCCGCCGCGCCGGTTCCAGCGCACGCAAAAAATTGCGTCCCGTCCCGGGACGTCACGCATGACGCCCGCTCGCCATCAAAGGCGCCGCCGATCCGCGTATGCGTCGGCGATTCCGATACGCAACTGAACCTGCCGTGGTTCCTGACCGATGTCCTCACCGCGGTGGATACGCACCAATCGGCCGGCGACCTGCTGCACAAGATGCGCAACGATTTCTGAATCGCGGCGGGCCCGACGTAGCGGCCAGCCACGTCCCTGTGTTCACCCACACCGCATCGTTCATTCAACGTCAGACCGCTTCAGCACCTGCATAAAAGTGCCGGCGATACCGGCACGCATCGCGGGGTCGGCAATACGATCGAGCAGCGACAGCATTTTCTTTCGTTCACCTTTCGATAGCGGTCAGTGTCCTCCGCTGATGGCGACCGTACCGCGCAGCGACCGCTCGCGCGCCGCCGGCAAATCGCCGGGAACGGCACCTTGCGAAAATATTTCCTGTCGAGACGCAATCACAAAACTCCACCATTTGTTGAATAACAATATTTCGTAATCTCGCGCCACATCTTATACTTGCCGCGCACCATCCTCGTGCCAAGAGACGGTGTCTTTCGTCCCGGCCGCACTACCATGCGGTCGGGTTTTTTTTCGGTGCGCTACGTCAATATACATGCGCAACATGCACATGTTATAGAGGCAAGCCTCCGAACGAATGGCCGATCGAGACGGTGCGTTTTATGCCCATCGCAGCCGTTGAATCGATTAGCATCCCGATTACCGGCGCGCACCGCCTTGCCCGAACCCGGCATGACGCATGCGCGCCGTTTGTACATCGACCGGTTCTTCCTGCCGCTCCATGCGCACCACACCAAAGGCAACCGCGGGAATGTCGGCACTCACGCCAGGCTCGAAGCCAGTTTTCCAGCGCAGCGGCGCGTGGCCGCGGGTTGTCTTTTTCGTCGCCGTGATCGTTTGCGTGCTGGTGCCCGCATTCGCGATCGCGCTTGCCGATCGCTACGCGCGCGATGCCGTCACCACGCATGAACGCATCGTCGCGAACGACATCGTGGCCTCGGTGGATCGCATCCTGGACGGCGCTCGCCTGCGACATTCGGACGAACTGACCGCGCTCGTCGGGCGGCCATGCACGTCGGTATTCCGGACGCTGGCCGAAGTGGGCACGCGCCTGCGCTACCTGCGCGCCGTCGCCCTGGTGAACGACGGCCGCGTCACGTGCTCGTCGGCGCTCGGCGCGATCGACTTGCCGCTCGACGCCTACACGCGCGAACCGGAACCGGGATCGACGATCGTCACGCTGCTGCGCCAGACGCCGTTTCAGCACGGCATTCCGGTGCTGTCGGTGTTTCGTGCCACCGCGCACGGCGCGGGTGTCCTGTACCTGATCGAGGGCGACTATGTGGCCGATGCGCTCGCGCACAGCGCCCGCGACGGCGCGGAAACCGCGACGCTGTCGATCGCGGGTTCGGGCCGTCTCGACCAGCACGGGAAGTTCGCGCTGGAATCGGCGCCGGGCCCCGCAGGCGGAAGCGCGATCGCGTCGCACCGCTGGCCGTTCACGGTGTCGGTCGTCGCGTCGACGCACCATGCATCGCAGGTCCAGCGCCACTATCGGCTGCTCTGCGCGATGATCGTGCTGCTGGCGGACAGCCTCGTGATGGCCGCCTACCTGCTGGCGATGGCGCCGCGGCGGCTGTTGCTGAAGGCCGTTCGCCACGCGCTCAGGCGCAACGAGTTCCATGTCGTCTACCAGCCGATCGTCGACGTGCAGACACGCAGGACGGTCGGCGTCGAGGCGCTGCTGCGCTGGCACCATCCCAAGTGGGGGGCCATCAGCCCGGCCGTGTTCATCCCGCAGGTCGAATCGAGCGCGATCCTGCCGAAGGTGACCGAATTCGTGCTGCGGACGGCCGTGTCCGAATTGGCCGCGCTGACGCCGCCTGCACCGCTGCGCATCGCCGTGAACATCGCGCCGAAGGATCTCGAACGCGCGCGGTTCGTGTCCGTCGTCGAAGAAGCGATCCGCTCGCTGCCGCCCGGCTCTACGCTGGTGCTCGAAGTCACGGAGCGCATCCTGCTCGAGAAGAACGCGCGGACCACCGCGATCTTCCATGCGCTGCGGTCGAAAGGCGCGAAGTTCGCGATCGACGATTTCGGCACGCATCACAGCAATCTCGACATGCTGTCGCGCTTTCCGTTCGACTACGTGAAGATCGATCGCCAGTTCGTGGCGCAACTGAACGGCGGCGGTGCGGGATTGATCGAGGGTATCGCGGCCGTCGCGCACCACTACGACCTGAAGATCATCGCGGAGGGCGTGGAGACGGAAGCGCAGCATCGCGCGCTGCATGCGGTCGGGATTCAATACGCGCAGGGCTACCTGTATCAGCGGCCGCAGCGCGCGGAGAACCTGAAGCGCGATTTCGCGTGGGCGTCGGTGTAGGGGTAGCGTCGCCGCGCCGCACGCTCGATCCTGCGCGGACACCTTCAGCAGTGCGACGTAATGCGCCTTCGTATCCGCGCCGTAGTGCATCGTCGGAAACGAAATCGACAGCCCCGCGATCGCACGATCGAAACGGTCGAACACGGGCACCGCGAGACACAGCAGGCCGTCTTGCCGCTCCTCGTTGTCCTCGCCGTAGTCCTGCTGCCGCTCGTGCGAGTGCGGCGACGATCAGACCTGCTCCCGAAGGTAACGGATGCACCTCATCCGCAGACTCAACCGATCCGCGAGTGCGTCCGGTGGCGGGGGCGTCGGATCCGTCTCCGCACTGACAAGCGGCTCTGCAAACGCAGCGTTGTCGACCGGGCGCACCGACTTCGCGATCTGAAGCGACGCATGACCTATCCAGATGCGATCGCGCCACTCGCAATTCGCACGATGGATGACAAGCCATGCTTGCAGCGATTCGACGAGTTCAAACGGCGACAGCCACTCACGAGTCCGCCTTTGAGTGACGAGTTGCAGGACAACAAGGAAATAGAGCAGATCTACGTACTTGGCCGGGACGCGCATGGTCCATCTTCTCGTTGTCGATGCTCGCGAGTGCGTCGGCGTCGGCTCATCCCTGGATGCTGAGCGCCTTCTCGAGCGCGGCAATCAATTTGAACGCGTCGTCCCGCCCGATCAGAAAACCGCGGCTGGTGTACTCGCATCCGAACGCATAGAAGCTCGGCAGCAGTGTCACCATGTCCTTCTGCTGATCGAAATCGACTTCGCATTTTGTCAGCGGGAAAAACGGGGGCTCTTCGACCGGGATGTTGTACACGAAGCTCTCCTAGTACATTTTGCGGGGCGGCAACATGCGCTTCGCCCTCAAGCGTTGCCGGGCAACGGCGCTGGCCTTTTTCCGCTTGCGCTCCGTCGTGGGTTTTTCATAGCCGGTGCGACTGCGCAGCTCCCGGATCAGCCCGGTTTTCTCGATGCCTCGCCGGAATCGACGGAGCGCGACATCGATCGGTTCGTTTACCTTGAGTGTGATAGTCGTCATGCAGATCCTGTTTGGGTAGGTTTGAACGGAAAACTAGCCGAGCTGTGTCATGACGGCACTCGCTATCCCGTCGGACTCGAACTCCGAATATCCGGCTCCGATCGATAGTGCGCGTACCGCCACGAACATTTGCAACTCTTGTTGATGGCACAGCGCCGAATCGGCCATTTCGGCGGGCAAAATGGCGCCGGCCCAAGTGACCTCGTGTCGCCTGATCAGACCGAGTAGTTCGTCGATGATCATTTCGTCCTCCAAATTGCCGATAAATCGCGTTGCCTGACCGGGTCGCGTCAGAGCGTGCTGGAAAAGAAACCCTGTTTGTCGCGATTGTCGTCGATGATGTTCTCGGCGTAGCGCAGCGAAGCACGACGTGCATCACCGGCGCTACCAAATGGAGAGTTGTCACGCAATCTGAAAGTCTGGCTCCGCGTCAGCGTGTCCGTGGTACCGCGAAGGCAAATCTTGACGGCCGCGTCGAAACCGGCATCGTAGTTATGCGGGCTGCCATCCAGTGCCGGCACGTGAGGGTAAATCAGTGGATAAATCTCGAATCCACGGTAGACATGCATGCTCATGACAAACTCCTCGCGTTCGGCCGCGACGAATCGCATGGGCGAACACATCCGGCCAGTATCGCCACTGCAAGGCGTGCCGGGGGGTGAAAGGGTCAACGGTGCAGCGCGTGAGAGGGGCGATGCAGCAAGAGGGCAGATGGAGGGACGAGCGCTCGGAGGGCTGATGATCGCTCAGATGAACCCATCATACGCGCATCGTTTATGGGGCGTCCAACTTATTCCCGACTGCACGCAACGACGCACGGGCGCACGACCGGCAGGCACGCGACGTCGGGTTACGACGAATCGGGCCGGGGCGCTGTCGCTTTGTTCATACAAAGATGCCCACGACGCCTCGTCGGAACGTAGCGGCTAATCCGATCCGCTACTGTGGAGCAAGCGGGCGCTTCTTCGTGCGCGATTTCGTGACAGAGGGGAGCTTGGGCGGTACCCAGTTCAATGCCGTGCCGAGCTTGGGCAGGGCCATGACATTCTTGGCACGCGGAGGCACCTTGTTACCGCGAGGTTGACTTCGGGTCATGCAGGTTCTCCTGCTGCGCCGCTTGCGCGATCGGATGAGCCGGGCTCATCCGATCAGGCACACGCGGCTGAACACGCGCGCTGCGAGGGAGTGCATCTGCAGCGCGCATGTTCGACGTCCGGATGCGAAAGGAGGCCCCGCAGGGCTTGCATCAAGGCGTGTTGCGTCCGCGACGAAGGTGCGGAATGCGTAAGAAGCGGCCGTGACGTGCGTCCCCGCGAACGGGGGGCTCACGACTCGCAGGAATTACAGAGGGGTAATGTTCGAAGCCTGCAGGCCTTTGGGGCCGCTCTTCGTTTCGTAGCTGACTTTCTGGCCTTCGGCGAGGGTCTTGAAGCCGTCACCGCGAATCTCGGAGAAGTGCGCGAACAGATCGTCGCCGCCTTTGTCCGGCGTGATGAAACCAAAGCCCTTGCTGTCGTTGAACCACTTGACGGTACCGGTATCCATATTAGATCTCCTGAAAATGGACGAGCGTATGCGCCCTAAATGGGCACGGGAAAAGAATCAAGGAGGGAGAGGACAACGAATACCGCAGGTCGCGGTCGATGATGAGCAGCAATCGCGCTTCTTGAAAACTTCAGCGACTGACAGTACGCCTTGCCAAGGCGTGTGTCAAGCGCTTTTGGTCGAGGGGCAGAACACGTTACCGTCGTTCGGTCGTCACTGATCGCGGTCAGAAGCGCGCACGCTCGCCGGAAAACCGCAAGTCGTTCCAACGCGCCTGAAGGATCTCGTGGAGTGTTTTCGTCGGCCATGGCCGCGCCGCCTCAACGGCAATGTCAGAGGGTTGCCAGCAAACGTAACTGATGCTCGGTCTCGGTTCCGGTGATCAACGCAAAGGACCACGTCTCCCGACGCTCGACCACTGAAAGGCCCTCCGCATCGGAGAAGAGGTTCCACGCGACATCATCGATATGTGCAAACCTTCCGCCAGCGCGCGCGAACGCCCGCAACAGCGGGCTCGCTTCTCGGCGGAGCACCAGGCGGTCTGCATTCAACACATAGGGTGGCCAGCCGGCACGAAGGACCAGGTAGTGGGGAATGGAACTGCGGTCAATCTTCATGGCGTTTTCTCGAACCGGCGCGGCTACATAAGAAGATGATCGGTCAGACATCGCCCCTCTTGCAGATGCCCGATTCTCGAACAGACGCGCGAACACCGAGGATGACCAGCTAGCCCCACTATACGCGCTGCCGTCGCGATTCACACCTCGCTGTAGTGCGAACGCATACTTTGGAGACCGGAATCCGGAGGTGGCATTTCATCGCGGAAGTGAACGGGAAATACACGCCAGCGGCGATTTGGCTGGCTTCGATGCGCGCGACGATGCGGTTGCATGCGCGAGACGCAGTTTCGACAGCAGGTCGTACCCAGGACACGGTTCTACTTTCGCCGGCGGTCACGGATACAACCGGGCGATACGAAAGCGAGAAAGCTTTGGAGAATTTACCGTGTCAATGGGCAGGGACACCTGGCCCGGTTATGCACGCTCGGCGATAACGCGCGAGCGGTCGAGCCCGGACGGTAGCGCAGCTTCGGCTGGCGCTTCCGGCACGGCGGAGCGCTACCGCCTGGGGTGCTTCATCTCCTCGGCTTCCACTGCCGCATTGCGTTCTTCACTCGCGGAAACGGATTCCATCGCCTCGTCGATCGATGCCGTTGCATGCTCGCAGGCCAGTTTCGTTTCTTCAACGTCAACGTCAGCCTCAGGCTCCTCGTCGTCGCCGGGAGGAGGATCGAGCATGTCTTTGAGCATCATCGCCAGTTCCGGGGTATTCCATTGTTCGCCCCTTTGCTTTTTCCTCTTTATGTAGTGCCGGACTTCTGCATCTTGCTCGGGTGTCAGTGGAAGGTGCCGAAAGGTGCTGTTTGGATTGGCGTCAATCATGATGTTGCTCCGAAATTCAGCCTGATCTTAGTGTAGCCGCTTCCCGGTATGCGTACACGCCACACCGGCAAAATGATTCGGATGACAGACCGACATGGCTCCGTGCCTGGACATCCTTGCAAAGCGATACGCCAACGGGCTGGAAAGCCGTATTCGAGGTCCTCAAGCAGGGGGAACAGGACTGATTCTTGCTACACCCATAGCCGGGCACGGCGCTTACAGATCTCATCCGTAAGCGTTTAGTACGGCCGTGCTTCGAGCTTCCAGGTCCATTGAATTCGACGCAGATCTTGTCAGCGGAGGCGCACCTGTGACAACCGAACGCGAGCTGTTCGAGCAATGGTGGTTTCGCGACACGCCAAGCGAATATCGTACGGCCGTCGCATATCGTTTTCGGGATCAGGACGGCTATGTGAGGGGCACACGGACAGCCGCCGCATGGGACGGATGGCAGGCTGCGCGGCGCGGCCATCCGTGGATCGGTATGGGCGAGATCGGTTCGACCGGCGCGGGCGGGAACCTCGCCCAGGCGCCAAAATCCGCCGCCTGGGCATCCATCACGAGCGAGCGTTTTTGACGGAGTTCGAGCAGGGTTTCATCCTCACCCGCCACGCTGCGCTACAGCGCCATCCCGCCGTCGATCGTCAGGCTGGAGCCCGTCATGTAGGCCGATTCGGCGCTCGCGAGCCACGATACGAGCGCGGCGACCTCGTCCGGGCTGCCGGCCCGCTGCAGCGGAATGAGCGGCCGAACGTGATCGAGATGATCGGCCGTCATGTCGGTCTCGACGGGCCCCGGCTGAACATTGTTGATCGTGATGCCGCGCGGTGCGAGATCGATGGCGACGCCCTTGACCATCACGGCCACCGCGGCCTTCGTCATCGAGTAGACGCTCGAGCCGGGATACCCGCTGCGCACGGCCACATTGCTGCCGATCGTGACGATGCGGCCGCCGCGCGCCAGGTGCGCGGCGCCGGCCTGAACAGCCAGGAACACGCCGCGCACATTGACGGCCAGCATCCGGTCGAGATCCTCGACGCTGACCGCCGACACGTCGCCCGTCTTCAGGATGCCTGCGTTGACTGCGACGACGTCGAGACGCCCGAAACGCTCGACCGTGCGCGCGACCGCCTGCCGGATCTCGTCCGCGTTCGCGCTGTCGGCGCGGATCGCCAATGCGGCCCGCCCGCTCGCCTCGATCGCGGCGGCCGTCTCCTGCGCGCGCTCGGGCGCCGAAACGTAGGTGAACGCCACGTCCGCGCCGTCGGCCGCGAGCCGTCTTGCAATCGCCGCACCAATCCCGCGCGACCCGCCGAATACGATCGCGACCTTGCGCGCCTCACCAGTAATGTCCGTCATGGTTTGCTCCTTTATGGATCGATCAGTCAATAACTCGTCACAAAAAACGCCGGCTTTCATGCCGGCGCGTTTCCCTGCCCGGGTATCAGCGCGCCTTGAGCCGACCGGCCGCGAATTCGGCCGTCGTGCGCAACGCCTGCGGCTTCGCGCCAGCGCGCGCGCCGAGCTGAATGCCCTGCATCGTCGTCAGAATGAAGTTCGCGACCTCGCGCGCGTCGACCGCACGGTCGATCTCACCTGCGTCCTGCCCTTCACGCACGCGCGCGACGATCCGCCTGACAAGCACCGCGCCGGATTTCTCGCGTAGCTCGGCAAGCTCGGGATCGACCGCACCGAATTCGCAGATCGCATTGACGCCCATGCAGCCGAGCACGCGCTCGGCTGCATGGGCGGCGATTACCCCAAGCAGCAGCGCCTCGATGCCCGCGATCGCGGACGCCGGGCCCGTCAACCGCGCGACATGGCCCGACACGCTTTGCGACTGATAGCGTTCGAGCGCTTCGACATACAGCTTCCGCTTGTCGCCGAACGCGTTGTACAGACTCTGCCGGCCGATGTTCATCGCGGTCAGCAGGTCGTCCGTGGACGTCGCGGCGTAACCCTTCTCCCAGAACACGCGCAATGCGCGCTCCAGCGCCTCGTCCCGATCGAATTCACGTGGTCTCACCATGGCGGCAGGATAGGCGTTATTGACACATCAGTCAATAACGCCTATCCGACGACGTTCGACGCATCGCCGGCGGGACGGGAAACGACTCCGCCCCCATTTCGCACGCCGGCCCCTTCGGCACGGACCGCGCCCAGGCGCTAAAATCCGCCGCCTGGGCATCCACCACGAGCAAGCGTTTTGACGGAGTTCGAGCAGGGTTTCATCCTCACCCGCCACTGGCGGGACACCGCGACCGGCATCGAGATCGAGTTCTGGCTGGCAACCGAACACGGTCCGCGCCGCGTGCAGTTGCGCCCGCAGGAAGCCGTCGCGTTCGTGCCGGTCGAACAGCAAGCACTCGCCGAACGCGTGCTGGCCGGCGAGCGCGATGCCGAATTGCGCCCGCTCGCGCTGCGCGACTTCCGGCAGCGCCCGGTCGTCGGCCTCTATTGCCGGCGCTACCGCCATCTATCCGGGCTCCAGAAGCGCCTGGCGGCGGCCGGCGTCGACGTCTACGAAGCCGACGTGCAGCCACCCGACCGCTACGCGATGGAGCGCTTCATCACCGCGCCCGTGCAGTTTCGCGGCGAGCCCGGCCGCGACGGCACGCTGACCGGCGGCGAGCTGAAACCCGCGACCGGCTATCGCCCGGCGCTGCGCTGCGTGTCGCTCGACATCGAAACCAGCGTCCACGGCGAGCTGTACTCGATCGCGCTCGAAGGCTGCGGGCAACGGCAGGTCTACATGCTCGGGCCGGCGAACGGCGACGCGAGCGCCGTCGATTTCCGCCTCGACTACTGCGACAGCCGGCCCGCGATGCTCGCGCGGCTCAACGACTGGTTCGACGAACACGATCCCGATGCGGTGATCGGCTGGAATCTCGTGCAGTTCGACCTGCGCATCCTGCACGCACACTCGGAGCAATACGGCGTGCCGCTGAAGCTCGGGCGTGGCGGCAGCGTGCTCGACTGGCGCGCGCACGGCCAGCAGCCCGACCACTTCTTCGCGGGCGCGGTCGGCCGCCTGATCCTCGACGGCATCGACATGCTGAAATCCGCGACGTGGACGTTCCCGTCGTTCAGCCTCGAATACGTATCGCAAGCGCTGCTCGGCGAAGGCAAGTCGATCGACAATCCGTACCAGCGGATGGACGAGATCCAGCGCCGCTTCGATCACGACAAGCCCGCGCTCGCGCGCTACAACCTGAAAGACTGCGAGCTCGTCACGCGCATCTTCGACAAGGCCGACCTGCTGTCCTTCGCACTCGAACGCGCCAGCGTCACGGGGCTCGCGGCCGATCGCACCGGCGGGTCGGTGGCAGCCTTCACGCACCTGTACCTGCCGCGCATGCACCGGCTCGGCTATGTCGCGCCGAACCTCGGCGACGTGACGGGACAGAACAGCCCCGGCGGCTTCGTGATGGATTCCCGCCCCGGGCTGTACGACTCGGTGCTCGTGTTCGACTACAAGAGCCTGTATCCATCGATCATCCGCACGTTCCTGATCGATCCGGTCGGGCTGATCGAAGGATTGGCGAACCCCGGCGACGACTCGTCGGTGCCCGGCTTTCTCGGCGCGCGCTTCTCGCGCACCGCGCACTGCCTGCCCGACATCGTGCGACGCGTGTCGGAAGGCCGCGACGACGCGAAGCGCCAGCGCAACGCGCCGCTGTCGCAAGCGCTGAAGATCATCATGAATTCGTTCTACGGCGTGCTCGGTTCGACGGGTTGCCGGTTCTTCGACCCGCGCCTCGCATCGTCGATCACGATGCGCGGCCACGAGATCATGCACCGCACGCGCGAGTTGATCGAAGCTCAGGGTTACGAAGTGATTTATGGCGATACCGATTCGACGTTCGTGTGGCTCGGGCAAGCGCACGACGACGACGCAGCCGGACGCAAGGGCCGTGCGATCGTCGAGCACGTGAACCGCTGGTGGCAAGCACGATTGCGCGAGGACTTCGGGCTCGAGAGCGCGCTGGAGCTGCAGTACGAACGTCACTACCGCCGGTTCCTGATGCCGACCGTGCGCGGCGCGGAGGAAGGCAGCAAGAAGCGCTACGCGGGCCTCGTGGCGGCCGCCGACGGCGGCGAAGACCTCGTCTTCAAGGGACTCGAAACGGTGCGCACCGACTGGACGCCGCTCGCGCAGCAGTTCCAGCGCGAGCTGTACCGGCGCGTGTTCGGGCGCGAGCCTTACCAGGATTTCATTCGCGACTACGTGCAGCGCACGCTGGCCGGCGAATTCGACGACCAGCTCGTCTACCGCAAACGCGTGCGCCGGCCGCTGCGCGAATATGAGCGCAACGTGCCGCCGCATGTGCGCGCGGCGCGGATCGCCGACGAGTTCAACCACGCGCAGGGCCGGCCGCTGCAATATCAGCGCGGCGGCTGGATCAGCTACGTGATGACGACGGCCGGCCCCGAGCCGCTCGAGACGATGCGCTCGCCGATCGACTATGCGTTCTACCTGAGCCGTCAGCTGCAACCCGTCGCCGATGCGATCCTGCCGTTTCTGACGGACGATTTCGAACGCGTCATCTCCGGGCAAGGGCAGTTGTTTCAGGATTAAAGGCGCATCGCACTTCTCCACGAACTGCCGCGCAGCGTCGCGCCGGGCCGCCGGCGATCGAGACATCCATGTCCCCGGGAGCGCCCATCCAGCTAGAATATCGGCCTGCTGCGCCTCCTGCCGCGGCCAGAGGACATCCATCATGACCGCACGTCGCGGAGCCGCGGTCGTCATCGCGCCCAGCCACGAGACAGCCAGCCTGTCGAAAGCCCAGAAAGCGTTCAACACGCTCGTCGAGCAAATCGAAAAGCGGCGCGAACGCCTCGGTGCGTGGGAAGCCATCATGCCGGTCTTCCAGAAAAAATTCGTCGACGGGCTCTTGCCGCTCGAACAGGCGTCGACGGCGTTGCGGATCAGAATGGTCCATCGGCTCGACGACGCCTTTCTGCAGAAAGGATTGAGCAAGACCGAGCAACGCACCCTCTCCGGGCTGATCGCCGATATGGCCCGCGACTTGCTCGACGTCGACGACGACGCGCAGTTGAAAATCATCTACCACCGGCACAGCGCATCCGACCACGGCAGCAACGCAGCGGCCGATCTCCAGCAGATGAAGCCGGAACCGGAGCCGATGCCCGGCGTTGAACCGGGCGACGATCTCGACACGCTGTCGCCCGACGAACTCATCGCGCGCGTGCAAGCCGAACTGGACGAACAGTTCAAGCGGGACATGGCCGACCACGAGGCCCGCGAGGCACAGCGCGCCAAGCGCAAGAAATCGCCCAGGCAATCGGCCGCGCAAGCCAGGCGCGAAGCCGAGCAGGCCGAATCGAGCCGGTCGATCCGCGAGGTCTATCGCAAGCTTGCCAGCGCGCTGCACCCCGATCGCGAACCCGATCCCCGGGAACAGGAACGCAAGACCGTGCTGATGCAGCGGGTCAACCACGCTTATGCGAAGGGCAATCTCCTGCAGCTGCTGGAACTGCAACTGGAGATCGAGCAGATCGACCGCCATGCAATCAACGGCCTCGGTGAAGATCGACTGACGCGCTACAACGGCATCCTGGAGGAACAGCTCCGCGAGCTGGATCAGGAGATCCTGCACGTCGAGACCGGTTTCCGGCGGGCTTACGGGATCGCGCCGTCCGTCAAGCTGGCGCCCGATACCGTCGTCCGCATGCTCACGCGCGACATTGCCGCTATTCAGCGCAGCAACCATGACCTGAACATCGCACTGCGCGAGTTCGACGATCCGGAAAAGATCAAGGACTGGCTGAAAGACGTGAAGCGCCGGCAGGCATCCCCCCGCTTCGACGACGATCCGTTTTAAGCGCGCACGCGGTTGCGGCGGTGAAGCAGTAAAACGCGCCGATCGCCGAGGGGAGACCGCCCACCCGGGCCGCCCTCAACCTGAAACAACGATGCCGCCTGCCGACAGCGCGACGGCAACCGGCCGCCTTCCCTCTCCGCCACACCCCGACTTCCGCCACCCACCCGCAGTCGCCCGACCGGTCGCGGCAATCGCCTGACGTTTCCGCTCACCGGGTACGCACAACCGCCGCAAGCCGTGCCTCGGGCCCCTTTCCCGTCGCGCTTCACCGCACATCCCGCAGCCTGCCCCACGCTCCCCGCGCCGCACGCACCGGGAAAACCCCGCCTCCCCACCGACAAGTTCTCGTTGACACAGCGATTTTTGCCCTTCTAATATGCACACAACGTTGCACACAATCAAACACACATAGATGTGTATCAGATAGCTCAAGCATGCGGGTTTACCCATATCCAGTGAGGACACCATGAATCGACTGTCTCGTTTCTCCCGTCAAATCGCCGCGTGCACCGTGGCAGCGGCATCGCTGTTCGCCGCCACTGCATCGCATGCCGCCGGGCCCGACGCATGGGCCGGCGTGAAGAAGGCCGGCGTACTGCGCTGCGGTGCCGCGGTCGCGCCGCCGTATGTGATGCGCGATCCGAAGACCGGCGCGTACAGCGGCTTCTTCTCGGATCTGTGCCGCGATTTCGGGCAGAACGTACTGAAGGTCAAGGTCGAGTTCGTCGATACGAGCTGGGACAACATCGTGGCCGGCCTGCAGTCGGACAAGTGGGACCTGTCGCTCGCGCTGAACGACACGCCCGAGCGCGAAAAGGCCGTCGCCTTCTCCGCGCCGGCGACCGACTACAACGTCTCGTTCGTCTACAACAAGAACAACCCGCGGGTTCCGAAGAACCTCCGCTCGGTCGCCGACATCGACAAGCCGGGCATCACGGTCGCGGTGATGTCGGGCACGTCGCAGGACAAGGCGATTTCCGCCGAACTGAAGCAGGCGCGGATCATGCGGCTGCCCGGCAACGACGAGACGCGCCTGTCGCTGATCTCGAAGCGCGCCGACCTGCTCGCCGACGCGAACATCACCAACATGCTGCTGACGGAAGCGCACCCGGACTGGGCGGCCAGCTTCAATCCGACGCCGCCGCTCGCCCAGCAGGAAGTGGCGTTCGGCCTGCGCAAGGACACGCCCAAGGCCGACCTCGACGTGCTCAACGGCTATCTCGCCCAGCAGGTCAAGTCCGGCGCCGTGAACCGTCTCATCAAGACTTCCGTACAAACCATGCTGACCCCGGGCAAGTAAGCGCCGGCCGCGCCGACGAGCCCGGCGGACCGTCGGACCGTCAGCGGGCTTCGGTTTTCCGATTCGCACTTTGCGCGCCGACGTCGGGCGCCACTGGAGAGACAGTCATGTTGTCGCCTCAAACGACGGCCGTCAGGTCGGCCATGCATCCCCTTTCGACGACGCGCTTCGCCGCGTCCGCTGCAGCCGGCGATTTCGTCCGGCTGCACGACGTGCACAAGTCGTACGGCCCGAACCTCGTCGTCATGGACGGCATGAGCCTCGACATGCGCGCCGACGACCGGCTCGTCATCATCGGCCCGAGCGGCAGCGGCAAGAGCTCGCTGCTGCGCGTGATGATGGGGCTGGAAGGCATCCAGCGCGGCGAGATCGCGTTCCAGGGCGCGCCGTATATCCGCGGCGGCGACGCGCGCGGCGGGTGGCGCATCGACGCGAAGCTGCAGAAGCAGGTCGGCATGGTGTTCCAGCACTACACGCTGTTTCCGCACCTGTCGGTGCTGGGCAACCTGATCCTCGCACCCGTCAGGGTCGGCGGGCTGTCGAAAGCCGAGGCCACCGAGCGTGCGCGCACGTATCTCGCGCGCCTGGGCCTCGAAAGCAAGCTGCACGCGTATCCGAGCCAGCTGTCCGGTGGCCAGAAGCAGCGCGTGGCGATCGCACGCGCGCTGATGCTCGAACCGAAGCTGATGCTGTTCGACGAAGTGACGTCCGCGCTCGATCCGGAGATGGTGGTCGAAGTGCAGAACGTGATGCTGCAACTCGCCGAGCAGAAGATGGCGATGATCATCGTCACGCACGACATGCACTTCGCGCGCGACATCGCGACGCGTGTGGTGTTCTGCGCGAACGGCAAGATCGTCGAGGAAGGTGCGCCGGCGGACATCTTCAAGTGTCCGAAGGAAGCGCGCACGCGGGAATTCCTCGAGAAAATCCTGCATCTCGACTGAGGCCGAAGCCATGAACTACCACTTCGATTTCAGTTTCCTCGCGGGCAGCATCGGCGCGCTGCTCGACGGCCTGAAAGTCACCGTCGTGCTGGCCGTCGCCGCGAACGCGATGGGCCTCGTGCTCGGTTTCGTGCTGTGCCTGCTCGCGATGAGCCGCTGGGCGGCCGTGCGCTGGCCGGCCCGGCTCTTCATCGAATTCTTCCGCTGCACGCCGGCGCTGCTGCAGATCATCTGGTTTTTCTACTGCATCCCGATGATGGTCGACGTGTTCATCGACCCGATCACGATGGGCGTGCTCGCGCTCGGCCTGAACCTGACCGCATTCAACGCGGAGGCGTACCGCGCCGGCGTGCAGGCCGTGCCGAAGGAACATCTCGATGCCGCGGTGGCGCTCGGCCTGCGGCCGTGGCAACGCACGATCTTCGTCGTGCTGCCGCAGGCGCTGCGCAGCGCGATGCCCGTGCTGCTGACGAACGGCATCGGCAGCCTGCAGCAGAGCGCGCTGGTGGCGATCGTCGCGGTGGCCGACCTGATGTATGTCGCGAAAAGCCTCGCAACCGAGGCATACCGGCCGCTCGAAACGTATTCGGTGGTCGCGCTCGTGTATTTCGCGCTGTCGCTGCCGATCGCGAAACTCGTCCATGTCGTCGAGCGTCGCCAGGACGCCGCCGTCCAGCGCTGAGGAGCCCGTCGTGAATCTCGATTTTTCCGTCGTCTGGCCGTACTGGCTCGTGCTCGCGAAAGGCCTCGGGCTGACGCTCGCCTTCACCGCGACATGCGCGATCGTCGGCAGCCTGCTCGGTTTCGTGCTGAGCCTGCTGCGGATGTCGCCGTCGCGCTGGCTTCGCGGGCCGGTTGCCGCCTTCGTCGAATTCTTCCGCGGCACGCCGCTGCTGATCCAGCTGTTCTGGGTGTTCTTCTGCTTCCCGGTCGTGCTGCGGCTGCCGATCCCGCCGTACCTGTCGGTGCTGATCTCGCTGACGCTCTACATGGCCGCGATCACGAGCGAGACGTTTCGCGGCTCGCTGAAGTCGATCGCGGGAGAACAGCACGATGCGTGCATCGCGCTCAGCCTGTCGCCGCACGTGAAGATCGTCTACGTGATCTTTCCGCAGGCGCTGCTGCGCGCGATTCCGCCGCTGCTGTCGAACGTCGTGAGCCTGTTCAAGGAGAGCGCGCTCATTTCGTCGGTGGGGATCGCCGACCTGATGTTCGTCGGCCAGAACGTGTCGAACAGCACGGCACGGCCCGTGGAGTTCCTCACCACCGTGGCCGTCATCTATTTCCTCGTCGCCTTTCCGCTGACCCGCCTGGTCGGCGTAGTGGAGTCCAGGATGCTCAGGCGCTATGCCTACTAACTCTCGTCAAGCCGGAGAAATCTCATGCAACTGAAAGGCATTCTGCCCGCACTCGTTACGCCATTCGACGCATCGGGCGCAGTCGATCACGATACGCTCGCGTCGATCCTCGAATTTCAGCTCGCCGCGGGCGTCAGCGGCTTCGTGCCGCTCGGTTCGACGGGCGAGTATTACGCGCTCACGAACGACGAACGCCGCGCGGTGATGAAGACCGTGCGCGAAGTGGTCGGCAACCGCGGCGCCCTCGTCGCGGGCGCAAACGGCTCGTCGACGCGGGAAGTGATCGAGCAGGTCCGCCAGGCGCGCGATGCCGGCTACACGAACATCCTGATCGCGCCGCCGTACTACGCGCTGCCGTCGCAGGAAGAACTGATCGGGCACTACGACGCCATTCTCGCCGCCGTGACCGACGTGAACGTGATCCTGTACAACTATCCGGTACGCACGAACGTCGAGGTCGGCTTCGGCGTGCTCGACGCGTTCAAGGATCACCCGCGCGTGATCGGCATCAAGGAAAGCAGCGGCAACCTGCTGCGCGCGATCGAGATCGGCGGCAAGTACCGCGAGCACTATCAGCTGTCGTGCGGCTCGGACGACCAGGCGCTCGACTTCTTCCTGTGGGGCGCGACGAGCTGGATCTGCGGGCCCGCGAACTGCTTCGCGAAGCAGGTCGTGAGCTTCTACGACAAATTCTCGTCCGGCGACGTGGCAGGCGCGCAGAATGTGATGCGTTCGCTGTTCCCGGTGATGGCGAGCATGGAAGCCGGCAAGTTTATCCAGAAGGTCAAGTACGGCTGCGAACTGGCGGGCTTCAAGGTCGGCAATGCGCGCATGCCGCTGCAGCCGCTGACCGACCAGGAAAAGGCGGAATTCCGCACGATCTTCGAAGCGTCCCAGGCGTGATGCGCACACGTACCGGCGCCGCGCGGCGCCGGTACGCCGACCGAGGAAACCTGAACATGACGATGCACAGCTTCACCTGTATCGAAGGCCATACCGAAGGGATGCCGGTGCGCATGGTGATCGACGGCGCGCCGGCGCTGCAGGGCGCGACGATGAATGCGCGCCGCGAGGATTTCGTCGCGCATCACGACTGGGTTCGCCGCACGCTGATGCTGGAGCCGCGCGGCCACGCGCACATGTCGGGCACGATTTTCTACCCGCCCGTCAGCAACAACGCCGATTTCAGCCTGCTGTTCATCGAGACGTCGGGCTGCCTGCCGATGTGCGGCCATGCGACGATCGGCTCGATCGCGTTTGCGATCGAGGAGCGCCTCGTCGTGCCGAAGCAGCCGGGAACGGTCACCGTCGACGTGCCGGCCGGGCAGATCGTCGCGCGCTACGAGATGGACGGCGAACGCGTGACGTCGGTGCGTTTCACCAACGTGCCGAGCTTCCTGCTCGCACGCGACGTCGAGATCGCCATTCCGGCGCTCGGCACGCTTGCCGTCGATATCGCGTACGGCGGAAACTTCTATCCGATCGTCGAGGTTCAGCCGAACTTCCCCGGTTGCGAGCACTTCACGCCGGACGAACTGCTGGCGTGGGGCCGCGACGTGCAGCGCGCGGTGAACGACGCGATCGACATCGTGCATCCCGACCATCCGGCCATTCGCGGCGTCCGACACTGCATGTGGACGGGCAAGCCGCTCGCGGGCGACTCGCACGGCCGCGCCGTGGTGATCGCCGGCGACAGCCTGGTCGACCGTTCGCCGTGCGGCACCGGCAGCTCGGCACGCGTCGCGCAGCGCTTCGCGCGCGGCTGGCTGAAGGCCGGCGACGCGTATTGCCACGAGAGCCTGATCGGCAGCCGCTTCATCGGCCGCGTGGAATCGGTCACGCGCCTCCACAGCGGGCTCGACGCCGTGCGGCCGAGCATCGAAGGACGCGCGTGGGTCACCGGGCGCGCGCAGTATCGCGTCGATTCGTCCCAGCCCTATGCGCACGGGTTCAGCCTGCAGGAGTTCGTCAATTGAACGCGATTCCGCAACGACACGCGCCCGTGTCGCCCGGCGCGGCACGCGATGAAACGGCCGTCGTGATCGGCGGCGGGATCGTCGGCGTGTGCTGCGCGCTCTATCTGCAGCGCGACGGCCATGCCGTCACGCTGATCGATCCGGCCGCCCCCGGCGACAGCACCGCGAAATGGAGCTGCGGGCAGATGGCGGTCAGCGAGGTGATCCCGCTGTCGAAGCCGGGCATCCTGATGAAGGTGCCGCGCTGGCTGATGGACCAGAAGGGGCCGCTTGCGCTGCGACCCGGCGCGCTGCCCGGCATCCTGCCGTGGTTTTTCCGGTTCGTCGCGTCGGCCCGTCACGCGAAGATCGTGTCGATCGCGCAGGCCATGGCCACGCTGACGCACGACGTCTATCCCGACTATGCGCCGCTGCTCGATGCGTGCGGCGACCGCGCACTGCTGGGCCAGCAGCCGGTGCTCGAGGTATTCGACGATCCGGCCGGCATCACGAGCGAGCAGCCGCATCTCGACTTGCGGCAGTCGCTGGGGTTCGAGTCGCAACGGCTGACGGCCGCCGACATCGGCGATCTCGAACCGGCGCTGGCCGGCCGGTTCCGGCACGGACTGCTGTTTCCGGACTGGCGCGCGGTCAGCGATACCGAAGGTTTCATCGCGGCGCTGACGGCCAGCTTCGAAGCGCAAGGCGGGCGCCGCATCCGCGCGAACGCTACGCACATCGACGAGGCATCCGGGCGCGCGACGGGCGTGACGCTCGCCAGCGGCGAGCGGATCGCGGCCGATCATGTCGTCGTCGCGGCCGGCACCGGTTCGCGGCCATTCTTCAGCCAGCTCGGCGTGCGCGTGCCGCTAGAAGGCATCGCCGGCTACCAGGCGCTGCTCGCCGACCCGGGCGTCGAATTTCGCCACTCCGTGATCTACGCGGATGGTGGCTTCTGCTTCACCCCGATGACGCGCGGCCTGCAGATCGGCGGCACCATCGAGTTCGCGGGCCGCAATGCGCAGCCGAATTTCCGGCGCGCGGACATCATCCTGGAAAAAGCCCGGCGCATCCTGCCCGAGTTGCAGACCGCGCGCGTCGAGTACGGCGTCGGCTACCGGCCGTTCCTGCCCGACACCAAACCGGTGATCGACCGCTCGCGGCGCCTGCCCAACACGTACATGGCATTCGGCCACGGTCAGCTCGGCCTCACGCTCGGCGCGACGACCGGCCGCCTGATCGGCGACCTCGTCGCCGGCCGGCCGACGCGGCAGGACCTGTCGCCGTTCAGCGCCTATCGCTTCACCTGACCTTCGAGACCCTTCATGCAATCCTACGAACGACTTTTCATCGACGGCCGCTGGGTAGCGCCGGTTCGCGGACACACCTTCGACACGATCGACCCGAGCGACGAAACCGTGATCGCGAAAGTGGCCGCCGCCACCGCCGAAGACATCGACCTCGCCGTCAACGCGGCACGCCGCGCGTTCGACGCAGGCCCGTGGCCGCGCATGACCGGCGCTGCGCGCGCCGCCGTGCTGCGCGCGATCGCGCAAGGTATCCGCGAGCGCCTGCCCGAGCTGGCCGAGCTCGAAGTGCGCGACAACGGCAAGCCGCTGCCCGAAGCAATGTGGGATCTCGGCGATGCCGCCGGTTGCTTCGATTTCTATGCGGGGCTCGCCGAGCAGCTCGACGGCAACGCCGAAGCACCCGTACCGCTGGCCGACGAGCGCTTCAGTACGGTGGTCCGGAAAGAGCCGATCGGCGTGGCCGGCGCAATCATTCCGTGGAATTTTCCGCTGCTGATGGCCGCGTGGAAGGTCGCGCCCGCGCTCGCGGCCGGCTGCACGATGGTGCTCAAGCCGTCCGAGCTGACGCCGCTCACGGCGCTGGCGCTGGCCGGCATCGCCGAGTCGGCCGGGCTGCCGGCCGGCGTGCTGAACGTCGTGACGGGCCTCGGCGCGGACGCCGGCGCGCCGCTCACCGAGCATCCGGGCGTCGACAAGCTCGCATTCACCGGCAGCGTGCCGACCGGCAGCCGCATCATGCAGGCCGCCGCGCGCGACATCAAGAACGTGAGCCTCGAACTCGGCGGCAAGTCGCCGTTCATCGTATTCGGCGACAGCGACCTCGAAGCGGCCGTCGAATGGATTTTGTTCGGCATATTCTGGAACCAGGGTGAGGTGTGTTCCGCGACGTCGCGCGTGCTCGTCGAGCGCTCGCTGTACGCGCCGCTCGTCGAGCGGCTGGCGCAGGAAGCGCGCAAGATCACGATCGGCAACGGCCGCGACGACGGCGTGCTGCTCGGCCCGCTGGTCAGCCGCGGGCAGTACGACAAGGTCCGGGCGGCGGTCGCGCGCGGCCGCGAGGAAGGCGCGCGGCTCGTGACGGGCGGTGGCCGGCCCGCGCATCTCGACCGGGGCTACTTCATCGAGCCGGCCGTGTTCGCCGACGTGCCGGAAGACAGCTGGATCTGGCGCGAGGAGATCTTCGGGCCCGTCGTGTGCATCCGGCCGTTCGATACGGAAGACGAAGCAATCCGGTCGGCCAACGATTCGCGCTTCGGCCTCGCGGCGGCGGTCATGTCGGCCGACCTGCCGCGCTGCGAGCGCGTCGCACGCGCGATGCGCGCCGGCATCGTGTGGATCAACTGCTCGCAGCCGACGTTCACGGAAGCGCCGTGGGGCGGCTACAAGCAGAGCGGGATCGGGCGCGAACTCGGCGAGTGGGGCCTGAACAACTACCTCGAGATCAAGCAGATCACGCGCTACGACAGCGACAAGCCGTGGGGCTGGTACATCAAGTAAGGTGAAGCGATCATGCGCTGGAAGAAAACGCTGCAACTCGTCGACGTGCATTGCGAAGGCGAGATCGGCAAGGTCATCACCGGCGGCGTCCTCGACGTGCCGGGCACGACCATGCTCGACAAGATGAACTACCTCAACGAGACCGACGACAGCCTGCGGCGGCTCGTCGTGCTCGAACCGCGCGGCTGCCTGCAGATGTCGGTCAACCTGCTGCTGCCGCCGACGCGGCCCGACGCGCATGCCGGGTTCATCGTGCTGCAGGCCGACAAGGCGCATCCGATGTCGGGCAGCAACTGCATCTGCGTGGTGACGGCGCTGCTCGAACTCGGCATGGTGCCGATGCAGGAACCCGAGACCACGGTCGTGCTCGACACGCCGGCCGGGCTCGTCACGGCGCGGGCGACCTGCCGCGACGGCCGCTGCACCGCCGTATCGCTCGACATGGTCGCGTCATTCGTCGAGCAGCTCGACGTCGCCGTCGAAACGGACGCGTTCGGCACGATCAAGGCCGACATCGCGTTCGGCGGCGTCTACTACGCGCTCGTCGACGTCGACCAGATCGGGCTCGAGATCGCGCCGGGCAACGCGCGGCAGCTCGCGGCGCATGGCGTGCGGCTGAAGGAGATCATCAACCGGCAGGTTGCCGTCCAGCATCCGCTTTATCCGGAAATCAACGAAGTCGCGTACGTGATGTTCAGGAATCGGGTCGACGACACGGTCTACCAGACCTGCACGACGCTGCCGCCCGGCCGGGTCGACCGGTCGCCGTGCGGGACCGGCAGCTCGGCCAATCTCGCGACGCTCGCGGCGCGCGGGCGCGTGAAGGTCGGCGACCGCCTCACGTCGCGCTCGACGATCGGCGGCGAATTCGGCGTCGAACTGCTGGGCATGACCGAGGTGGGCGGCCGGCCGGCCGTGCTGCCGCGCGTCACCGGGCGCGCGTGGGTGTTCGGGTTCCAGCAGCTCGGCGTCGATCCCGACGATCCGCTGGCCGCCGGGTTCATGCTGAGCGATACCTGGGGCGACGGATTCGGGCCGTCGGGCACGTGAGGACGCGATGCTAAACTCCCGAGCGCGCCCGGCGACCCGGGCCGATTACAGGAAGGGTGGCGTAATGAGCAAAGAGGCCGTTGAAACCGAAGGTGGCGGCCGCCGGCACGGCGGGCGGTATGTGTATGAGGAATTGCGCAAGCAGATCCTGACGCTCAAGCTGAAACCCGGCGTGCAGCTCGACGAGATTTCGCTGGCCGCGCAGTTCGGGCTGTCGCGCTCGCCGGTGCGCGATGCGCTCGCGCGCCTGAGCAGCGAGGGGCTCGTCACGATCCTGCCGAACCGCACGACGCTCGTCACGCCGTTCGAGATCGAGGAATTCCCGAAGTACATCTCGGCGCTCGACCTGATCCAGCGCGCCGTCACGCGGCTCGCGGCCACGCAGCGCTCCGATGCGGATCTCGCGAAAATCCGCAAGGCCGACGACGTCTATATGGAAGCCGTCGCCAGCGGCGATTTCCAGGCGATGTCGGAGACCAACAAGGCGCTCCACATGGCGATCGCGCATGCCGCGAACAACCCGTATTTCGTCGGTTACTACGAACGGCTGCTCGGCGAAGGGCAACGCCTGCTCCACCTGCATTTCGACTTTACGGTCAGTTCGTCCACGGCGGGCAAGCTCGGCCGCGACCACGACGAACTGATCGACGCGATCGCGCGACGCGACGCCGAAGCCGCCGAACGGGCCGCGCACGAGCACACGATGCTGTTCCAGAAGCGGTTCCTCGACTACATGAAGCAGAACATGACGGAATCGATGGCGGTGCTGTAACGCATCGGCGCTACCGTCGATGTGGCGACGCAGGCGAGCGGCCTTGAAGGCAGGCCGCCGCGTGCAGTACGCTACGCGGCGCCCGCCTGCGTCACTGCGGCTCGCCCATCCCGCCCATCAGCGTCATCAGCCGTTCGCGCAGCCATTGGCTGCCCTGATCCTGATCGGCGCTGCGATGCCAGTAGCAGAAGTAATCGAGGCCCGGCATCTCGAACGGCAGTTCGAGGATGCGCGCCGGATAGCGCTGCAGCAGCCGCAGCGGCGCCGTCAGCGCGAGATCGCCGCGCATCGCGATCAGCGGCGCGACCATGTAGTGCTGCACGCGCATCTGGATGTTGCGGCGCAGCCCGAGGCGCGTCAGTTCCGCGTCGACGTGCCCACTGCCCTTGCGGCGGCTCGACACGTGGATGTGCCCCATCGACAGGTAGTCGTCCATGGTCAGCGTCTTGCCCCTGAACAGGTGATCGTCGCGGATCATGCACGCGTAGCGGTCGCGCACGAGCAGCGCCTGGTGCAGATGCGGATCGCCGATCAGCGGTGCGTCGATCGCGATGTCGACGGACCCGTTCGCGAGCGCGGTCGCGACTTCGCCGCGGTCCATGGTGTAGCTGCGCACGTGCATGCCGGGCGCTTCACGCTGCAGCAGTTCGCCGAGCGCGGGCAGCAGCAGCGCTTCGGTCAGGTCGCTCATGCTCAGCCGAAACACGCGCGTCGACGACGCCGGATCGAACACGTCGCCTTCGTGCGCGCTCGAATCGAGCAGTTGCAACGCCTCGCGCACGCGGCCGACGATGTTCTCCGCCATCGGCGTCGGCATCATCCCGGCCGGCGTGCTCACGAACAGCGGGTCGTTCAGCGACTTGCGCAGCCGCGCGAGCGCGTTGCTGACGGCGGGCTGCGTGAGGTTCAGCACCTCGGCCGCCCGCGTCAGGTTGCGCTTGGTGTAGATCGCGTCGAATACGACGAACAGGTTCAGGTCAAGCTTCGATAGGCGCATCGCCGGATCTCCTTGCCGGCATCTTACGGCGTGCGCCGTCCGTTCGTCCACGCCGGGCCCCGGCGCCGTATTCGCCATACCCGACGCGTTGCGTATCCGCTGCGCAGCGCTCAGCCGCGCAGCGGCGGCGTCAGGTAGGCGGCCGTCGAACCCGGTTCGCCGTCCTTGATCTCCATCCGGGCGATCGCCTGCAGGTGCACCTCGTCCGGGCCATCGGCGAAGCGCAGCGCGCGGCCCCAGGTCCACAGATCGGCGAGCGGCGTATCGGGGCTCAACCCCGCCGCGCCGAACACCTGCATCGCGCGGTCGCAGACGTCCGTATAGACGGTCGGCACGAGCGCCTTGATCATCGAGATTTCCTTGCGCGCGGCCTTCGCGCCGACCTTGTCGATCATCCACGCAGCCTTCAGCACGAGCAGGCGCGCCTGGTCGATCTCGATGCGCGAGCGCGCGATCCATTCGCCGATCGTGCCGTGCCGGTTCAGCGGCTTGCCGAACGCCTCGCGCGACTGCGCGCGGTCGACCATCAGCTCCAGCGCAAGCTCGGCCGCGCCGATCGAACGCATGCAGTGATGGATCCGGCCCGGCCCGAGGCGTGCCTGCGCGAGCGCGAAACCGCTACCCTCTTCGCCGAGCAGGTTGCGCGCCGGCACGCGCACATTGTCGAACGTGATCTCGCAGTGCCCTTCCGGCGCGAAGTGATTGACCACCGTGATGTTGCGCACGATCGTCACGCCCGGCGTGTCGCGCGGCACGAGGATCATGCTCTGCTGCTGGTGCGATGCTGCATCGGGATCGGTCTTGCCCATCACAATGAAGATCTTGCAGTTCGGATGCGCGGCGTTCGTGATGAACCACTTGCGGCCGTTGATCACGTAGTCGTCGCCCGCGCGCTCGATGCGCGTCGTGATGTTCGTCGCGTCCGACGACGCCACGTCGGGCTCCGTCATCGCGAACGCCGAGCGGATCTCGCCGCGCAGCAGCGGCAGCAGCCACTGTTCGCGCTGCTCCGGCGTCGCGAACATGTGCAGCAGTTCCATGTTGCCGGTGTCCGGCGCGTTGCAGTTGAACACTTCCGATGCCCAAGCCACGCGCCCCATGATCTCGGCGAGCGGCGCGTATTCGAGGTTCGTCAGGCCCGTGCCGGGCTCGTCGGCCTTCAGGTGCGGCAGGAACAGGTTCCACAGCCCTTCCGCCTTCGCGCGCGCTTTCAGCTCTTCCATGAACGATACGGGATACTGGCCCGCATGCACTTCCTCGTTCCACTGGCGGATGCGCGGCACGATGTGCGCGTCCATGAACGCGCGCACGCGGTCGCGCAGTTCTTCCACTTTCGGGGTGTAGCCAAAGTCCATGATCGACTCCTCGAGATTCCGTTTTGCGTTCGGTCAGAAGGCCGAGACACCGCCGTCGACGGCGACGGCCTGCCCGGTCAGATAAGTGTTTTCCTTCGCGCACAGCGTCAGCATCGTCGCGACGATTTCCTCGGGCCGGCCGAGCCGCTTCATCGGCGAGCCCTGCGCGAGAAAGTCCTGGCGGCCGCCGATATCGCTGTCGGTGACCATCGGCGTCGTGCTGTAGAACGGGCACACCGCGTTCACGCGAATCCCGTGGCGCGCGTATTCGAGCGCCGCCGTCTTCGTGAGCCCGACCACCGCATGCTTCGACGCCGCGTACGCGGCCAGCTTCGGCGCGCCGCCGAGCCCGGCCATCGACGCGACGTTCAGGATCACGCCTTCGCGCTGCGCGAGCATCTGGCGGATCTGGTGCTTCATGCCGAAGAACACGCCCTTCGCGTTCACCGCGAAGCTCAAGTCGAGATCGGCTTCGTCGGTGTCGATCAGCGCCTTCATCGGCGGTGCGATGCCCGCGTTGTTGATGCCGACGTCGAGCCGCCCGAAGCGCGCGGCGGCCGCGTGCACCAGCGACGCGACCTCCGCTTCGACACGCACGTCGCAGCGCTGCGCGATCACGTCGGCGCCGGCCGCGCGCAGCGGCGCGGCCACCCGTTCGAGCGCTTCGCCGTTCAGGTCGCCGAGCGCGAGCCGCGCGCCCATCGCGGCCAGCTCGCTCGCGAGCAAAGCGCCGAAGCCGCTTGCGGCGCCGGTGATCATCACGGCCTGCCCGGCGTAGCTGTCGATTTTCATCGCGCGCTCAGATCGTCAGGCCGCCGTCGACGACGATGCATTCGCCGTTCGTGTAGCTCGCCGCATCCGACACGAGATACAGCACGGTGCCGGCCATTTCGCGCGGCTCCGCATGGCGGCGCAGCGGGATCTTCGCCTTCCAGGTCTCGTAGATATCCTTGTCGGCGAACAGCGCGCCCGCGAACTTCGTTTTCGTCAGGCCCGGCAGCAGCGCGTTCACGCGGATGCCGAGCGGCCCGCATTCCTTCGCGAACGCCTTCGTCATGTTGACGACCGCGGCCTTCGTGATCGAGTAGATGCCCTGCCGGTCGCCCGGCTGCAGCGCGTTCACCGACGCCGTGTTGACGATCGCGCCGCCGCCGTGTTCCTTCATCAGCTTGCCGGCCTCGACCGACATGAAGAAGTAGCCGCGGATGTTCACGTCGACCGTCTTGTCGTACGCGGCGAGGTCGGTATCGAGGATGTGCCCGAAATACGGGTTCGCGGCCGCGTTGTTCACGAGGATGTCGAGCCGCCCGTGCTTGCCGCGGATGTGCTCGAACGTCGCGGCGATGTCCTCCAGCCGGCCGACGTGGCAGGCCAGCGCCTCGGCGCGGCCGCCTGCCGCGACGATCGCGTCGGCCACCGCCTGGCAGTCGTCGAGCTTGCGGCTCGACACGATCACGTGCGCGCCCTGCTCCGCGAGCAGTTTCGCGATTTCCTCGCCGATGCCGCGGCTCGCGCCCGTTACCAGTGCGATCTTGCCCGTCAGGTCGAACAGATTCGTTGCCATGTTGTCGTGCTCCTCCATGTTGTGGGTTGTCGTGCCGGCGCCCGGCGTTCTCAGCGATGCGCGTCGATCACGCCGACGGCCAGTTCGGCCAGCCGGCCGGTCATTTCGCCGACGCGCAACGCTTGCTCGCTCGACGCATTGCCCTGCAGCGCGCGCGCCTTCACGCCCTGCGCGATCGCCGCGAGCCGGAAGAAACTGAATGCGAGGTAGAAGTGCCAGTCGCGAATCGGCTCGATGCCGCGCAGTTCGCAATAGCGCGCGACGATCGCCGCTTCGTCCGGAACGCCGAGTTCGGCGCGATCCTGGCCCGCGAGCCCGCGCACCTGCCCGCCGGACGGCAGCCGCAGGCACATGCAGAAATACGCGAGATCGGCGAGCGGGTTGCCGAGCGTCGACAGTTCCCAGTCGAGCACGGCCTGCACGCGATAGCCGTCGCGCGCGAACATCAGGTTGTCGATCCGGAAATCGCCGTGCACGAGCGCCGGCCGGCCCGTGTCGTCGGGGCACGCTTTCGGCAGCCAGTCGATCAGCGTCTCCATCGCGTCGAGGCGCTCCGTTTCGGCCGCGCGATACTGCTTCGTCCACACGCCGATCTGGCGCTCGAAGTAGTTGCCGGGGCGGCCGTAGTCGGCCAGGCCCACCGCGTCGACGTCGACGTCGTGCAGCGCGGCCATCGTCTGCAGCAGCGCGTCGTAGCACGCCGCGCGATCGGCCTTCGGCAGTTCCGGCAGGGCCGGGTCCCAGAAGATCCGGCCGTCCTCGAAGCTCATCACGTAGAACAGGCTGCCGATCACGTCGCGGTCAACGCAGAGGTGATACGGGCGCGCGACCGGCACCGCGGTGCCCGACAGCGCAGTCAGCACGCGGAATTCGCGGTCGACCGCGTGCGCGGATTTCAGCAGTTCGCCCGGCGGCTGGCGGCGCAGCACGTAGCGGCCGCTGCGCGCATGCAACAGGAAAGTCGGATTCGACTGGCCGCCGGCAAACTTCTCCGTGTCGACCGGGCCTTCGAAGCCCGGCACGTGCGCTTCCAGATAGCGCGTGAGGCGGGCTGCGTCGAGTTGCTGGGAAGGATTCGTCATCGTCGCGATCGTTCGTAGGGTCAGCCGTAGGTGCGCCACGCGTGCCGTTCCGGATCCTCGAGATGCGGGATGCCGTTGAACGACGCCAAATGAAACGCTTCGGCGTTGAAGAAAAACTGCGAAAGGCTGCTGTTGCGGATCTGCAGATTCAGCGCGATCGCGCTCGACGGCGGCGCGGCGAGCACCTGCTGCACGGTGACCGAGATCGGGCCACCGGAGCTCACCGCGAGCACGCGCTGGCCGCCGCCGTGGCGGATCGCGGCGCGCGCGTCGGCGACGCGCTGCTGGAAATGCGCCCAGGTTTCGGGGGCCGCATCGCCGAGCTTGTCCTCGGACCATAGTTGCAGCACCTGCCGGAGCGCGCGGAAGTGTTCCTTCATCGATCCGGCCGCGAGCCGCGCGATCTCCGGATAGTCGCTGGCCGCCGCCGCGAACAGCCCGTGGAAGTCGTATTCATTCAGGCCCGGATGGCGATCGACCGACACGCCTTCGCGGCCCATCCCGCGCAGGATCGCGTCGACCGTCTGCGCGTGACGGTTCAGCGTGCCGCAGATCACGCGGTCGAACGTCATGCCCTGCCGCGCGAAGTATTCGCCGAGCCAGACGCCCTGCTGCTCGCCGGACGCGGAAAGCCGGTCGTAGTCGTCCGTGCCGAACGACGCCTGCCCGTGCCGTACCAGAAAGAGTTCAGCCATCGCATGCCCGCCAGATCAGAAGGATTCAGCATAGGGGGCGTCCATGCATTTTTGAAATTTATTTTTTGAATCGGACGGTATTCATTTCATGAATCCACACCGACTCCGGGCAGGTCTTTTTCCTGCCGCCCACCCGGCGGCACAGGAATTGCGACATCAGGCGCCGTCTTGTCGACCACGTTCCAGGAGGATGCGATGCTCGGTACGATCCTAATCGTCATACTGATTTTGCTGCTCATCGGAGCATTTCCTGCATGGCCGCACAGCCGAAGCTGGGGCTACTGGCCGTCGGGTTCAGTCGGATTGATTGTCATCATCGTTGTCGTGCTGGTGCTGCTGGGTCAAATTTGAACGCGGGCCGAACGGCGCGTGCCCGTCGCCTGGGCACGCGCTTTCCAAACACTGCATCGTGGCCGCTTTACACAAGAGCGCCAGACAGGGAAACCCGGCAACTGCACGGGCACGGAGACAGGCCCGCAGGCGGCCTGCCGCTACCGCCCGCGCTTACTCCTGCGTCCACCCGTTCCGATAAAGCTGCCCGGCCAGCACGCCGAGGCGCGACGTGAGGATCATGTTCTCGCCGTCCTCGATCAGCGCCGAGCGCACGTCGCGGAACAACTTCTCGATCGGGAATTCGCGCGTGGTGCCGTTGCCGCCGAACAGCTGGAACGCTTCGTTCACGATCTTCATCGCTTCGTCGGTCACGCTCACCTTGGCCTGTGCGGTCGCGTACGGATGGCTCTGCGGCGACATCCGCGAGAACGCGAGGCTGCGGCGCGCGATCGCGCGCGCCATCTCCAGCCGGCGCAGCATCTCGCCGATGCGCAGGTGCGTCATCTGGTGCTCGATCAGCAGCGCGCCGCCCTGCCTGCGCTCGTGGCAATACGCGAGCGCCAGTTCGAACGCCGCGCGCGCCGCGCCGACGAACACCTGGCACATGTGCGTGCCCGCGTACGACCACGTCGACGCGAGGTTGCCGAGATACTCGTCCTTCAGCGCGACCGCGAATCGCTTCGGCACCTTCACGTTGTCGAAATAGATCTCGCCCTGCGGCAGCGAGCGCTGGCCGATCTTGTCGAGCGGCTTGCCGCGCGACACGCCCGGCAGGTCGAGCGGCAGGATCATCGCGATGCCGTTCGTGAACGCGCTGCGCTCGCCTTCGCCATAGAAGCCGTCGCCGTAGTCCGCCGCCATGTACGCGAGCGCGACCTGCGCGACCGCTCCGTTCGACACCCAGGCCGAACTCTGCCCGTTGATGACGATCTCGTCCGCGCCGACCTTCGCGGTCAGGTTCCCCACCGGTTGCTTGCCGTGCGCGCTGAGTTCCTCCCGATACAGGATCGCCGCATCGGAACCACGATCCGGCTGCGTGTTCATCCAGCAGCCGACCTTGCCCGCGCACATCTCGATCAGTTCCTGATTGCCGAGCGTCTGCGCCATCATCAGCGGCATCGTCGCCGCGCCGATCGACACGGCGAGGCCCGAATCGCCCCAGCCGAGCTCCTCGCCGATCAGCGACTCGATGCGCACCGCGACGTCCGGCGGAAACTGCGCGATCAGTTGCGGATCGAGCCCGAGCTTCGCGCTTTCGACGATCGCGGCCCAGTACGGCGAGCCGGGCGCGATCACCTCCTCCGGCGTCATCCGGTCGAGCTCGCGGCCGATCGGCCGCAGCACGTCGCGCGCGAAACGGTGAACCGTATGCTGGATCGCGCCTTCCTCTTCGCTCAGCGGCGTCTCGAAGCCGGTCATGCCGGCCAGCGGCAGCGCCGCGGTCTTGTTCAGACGAATCATCTCCGTTCTCCTCCTGGACTGGAACCATGCCGACCGGACAGCGGATGCGCCCGGCCAGCCCCACATCTAGTAATACATACCAAACATAGGTCATCATGACAAACACAGGAAGCAAAAAAAAGACAGGGTATTCCCCTGTCTCTTGTCGCGTTGCCGCGTTGCCGCGTTGCCGCGGTGCGGCCCGGGCCGCTATTTGCCGGCGGGCGCCAGCAGCGTGCCGTACGCGAGCGCGCGGGAGGTCGCGGTGAAATACGCATCGAGCGCCTGCGTGTGTCGCCCGGTGCCGTACTGCATCGCGAAGCCGTCTGCCAGCGCGATGAGCATGGTCGCCGCATGCCGGCTTTCGGCCGCGCTGAACGCAGGATTGACGGCCCGCAGCAGCTGCGCCAGATCGCGCGTGAGCGTCGCATACCATTCGTCGTAAAGCTTGAAGCACTCGGGATCGGTCGCCGCGAACGACAGGAAGTGCCGGAACAGTGCGTTGTACTTGGCATCCTTCGCATCGCTGATCGAGCGCTCGATGATCTCCTCGAACACGTCGCGCGGCGACGCGTCGCTGCCGATCGCGCGCTTCATGTCGTCCAGATACGTGTCGATGACCGGCTCGATCACAGCCCGCAACACGGCGATCCGGGTCGGGAAGTAGTACTGCAGATTGCTGACGCTGATTCCGGCGGCGGCGGCAACCGCGCGCTGAGAAAATTCCAGCGGGCCGCCTTCCAGCAACAGCTTCTTCGCGACGCGAATGATTGTGTTGCGCGTGCGCAGGCCTTGCGCCCGCAAACCGTCGGGGTTGCTGGCTGCGGCGGTTGCAGTCGACGTGCGCCGCTTTTTGCCGCTGCGCTGTTCGTTGGGCACTGTCATCGTATTCGTCGTGAAGGTGGTGTATCGACTTCGTCGAAATGACGCCCCGCGTTCCACGGGGCGCAAACGACTATACCCGATGCGGGCCCCGTTTTCCATCGAGCCCCCTCGCCCGACGGACCGGGCGAGCGAAGAGGCCTTCGTCGCGACGACCGCGTGCGCCGCTACCGCCGTCGCGCCTTCCGGTTCACCCGTTCGTCGAGCAGGTTCGCCGCACCCAGCAGCGCGTTGACCGCGCACCATCGCACCGGCTCGGGTGGCATCGCGGGCGTCTGGTGCGTCAGCGCGTCGAGCAGCGGCGATGTGCCGTCGCGAATCCGCTCGGCGAGCACGCGCCCGATCAGCGACTGCGTGCCGACGCCGTGCCCCGAACAGCCGGCCGTGTAGAACACGTTCGCGTGCGCGCCGGTCGCGCCGACCACCGGCAATGCGTCGCCGGCCATCGAAACGTAACCGCTCCAGCATGCGCGCACCGGCAGATTGCCCAGTTGCGGAAAGCGTTCGTGCAGCGACTTCAGGAGCGCGCGATACGCCGCGTCGTCCGGCACGTTCGGCGTCTGCGACCCGTACACGTAGTGCAGCCGCTTCGTCGTCAGCAGCAGCGTGTTGCGCGCGGTGAGACGATGGCTTTCCATCGTCAGGTGCGACGTCATGATGCCTTCGCGATTCGGCCAGCCGAGCGCCGCCAGTTGCGCATCGGACAGCGGCTCCGTCTCCAGCGCCGACACGCGCACCGGGATCACCTTGTCGCCGAGCAGCCCGAGTTGCGGCGTGTATGCGTTCGTGGCAAGCACCAGGACCGGCGCGCTCGCGCTGCCGCGCGCGGTGCGCACGCGCACCGTCGCGCCTGCTTCGAAATCGAGCAGCCCGGTGTGCTCGTAGAGCTTCACGCCGGCGGCCAGCGCCGCGCGCCGCAGCCCCGTTACGTACTTGCCCGGATCGAGCGTGCCGCCGCCCGGCAGGTACGCGCCGAACAGGAACGCGGGCGGGATGCCGCGTTCGCGCATCGCCGCGCCATCGAGAAACTGCGCCGGCGAGCCGAGCGCGATGCCCGTCTCCATGCTCTCGCGCAAGCGCTTCTCCTGTGACGGATGCACGCCCGCGCGAATGATGCCCGACGCGCGGTAATCGCAGTCGATCCGGTATTCGACGAGCTTGCGCTCGACGTATGCGACGCCTTCGTCGTAGAAGCCGACGATCCGCTTCGCCTGCTCGTGCCCCACGCGCTTGACGAACAGTTCGTACTCGAGCGCCTGGCCGCCCCCGAGATAGCCGGCATTGCGTCCGCTCGCGCCGAAGCCCGCGAACTCGCGTTCGAGCACGACGACGCGGGCGCCGCGCGCGGTCAGCTCCAGCGCCGTGGACAACCCGGCGAAGCCGGCGCCGACGACGATCGCGTCGGCCTGGATGTCGTCTTCGAGCGGCGGCTGCAAGTCATGTGGCGACTCGATCCACCCGCCCACCGGGCGGTAGGTCCGCAGCGCGGCGTCGGCCCGGATGGCCTCGCCCCAACGGGCAAGCGGCCCGCCCGCGTCCGTGCCCGCCGTCTGCATCGACGCCGCCACGCCGACACCGCCCGCGCCATCGACACCGTGCCGCGCCGCCACGCCCGCCTGTCCGACCGGTATCACGCCCTGTGCGTCACTCATGTCCGCCTCCGTCAGTCCCTGCTCAAGATATGGATCGCCAGCGCGGCTTCCTCGACGCCCTGCAAGCCGCCGCCGTTCTCCTGGATCGCATGGCGCGCGCCCTGCACCTGACGCGCACCCGCCTCGCCGCGCAATTGCGTGACCAGCTCGTACAGTTGCCCGATGCCGGTCGCGCCGAGCGGATGGCCCTTCGATTCGAGGCCGCCCGACGTGTTGATCGGGATGCGCCCGCCGAGCGTGAAGTCGCCGCGCTCGGCAGCGGGGCCGCCCTCGCCGAACGGCACGAAGCCGAGGTTCTCGGCCTGGATGATCTCGCCCATCGCCGATGCGTCGTGCACCTCGGCCACGTGCATGTCTTCGGGGCCGAGCGACGCCTGTTCATACGCGTGCAGCGCCGCGAGCCGGCCGATATGCTTGTGCGGCTCGTCGATGCGCCGGCGCGTGAAGCTGCGGATCACACTCGCCGCGACCCGGATGCAGCGGCTGCGATCGGCGCCGATGCGCGCCAGCCCTTCCTCGGTGCAGAGGATCGCGGCCGCCGCGCCGTCCGACAGTGGCGCGCACATCGGCAGCGTGATCGGATACGTGATCGGCGGCGCCGCCAGCACTTCGTCGACCGTGAACGGCTGCCGGAACTGCGAATACGGGTTATGCACCGAATGCCCGTGATTCTTCGACGACACGGCCGCGATCTGCCGCTGCGTCGTGCCGTAGGTCCGCATGTGATACCGGCACAGAGCCGCATAGATCTTCATGAAACGGCTGTACGGCCGGTCGGACTCGGAGCCGGGCGGCGGCTCGATCCCTTCGCCGAGCTTCTCGAGCATCGCGAAGTTCTCGTCGACGCGGGACACGTCCCACCCCGCTTCGAACAGCGCGAACGCGCGGGCCTTGTCCGCGACGTTCATCTTCTCCGCGCCGAGCGCGAGCGCGACGTCGCACGCGCCCGACTGCAGATGCCGCACGGCCAGGTGCACCGCGGTGCTGCCGGACGCGCACGCATTCTCGACGTTGAACACCGGCACGCCTTCGATCCCGATCTTGCTGAACACCACCTGCCCGGGAATCGACAGCTGCCCCTGCAGCGCGCCGTTGGTGATGCCCGAGTAAAACGCCGCGCGGATCGCGTCGGCGTGACAGCCGGCGTCCCGCAACGCGCGCTGCAACGCCTCGCGCGCCAGATCGTCGATGCTGCGATCGGGATGCCGGCCAAACACGGTCATCGCAATGCCGGCGATGTAGATATCATCGTTCATCGTTTGCAATCCCTATCAATCTGACTCATATCCGGCGCTGCTGGCCCTGCCAGTATTGCTCGCGCAGGTCCTTCTTCAACACCTTGCCGGCCGTGCTGCGCGGCAGCGCGGCGACGAAGTCCACGCTCTTCGGCGCCTTCACCGAGCCGAGCTTCTCCTTGCACAGCGCGACGAGCTCGTCGGCGCTCACGTGCTGGCCGGCATTGAGCTCGACGACGGCCTTGACGGCCTCGCCCCACTTGTCGTCGGGTACGCCGATCACCGCGCAGTCCTGCACCGCCGGGTGCGCCCAGATCACCTGCTCGACCTCGCTCGGATAAACGTTGAAACCGCCGCTGATGATCATGTCCTTCTTGCGGTCGGTGATATGCAGATAGCCTTCGGCATCGAGATGGCCGATGTCGCCGGTGTGCAGCCAGCCGTCGACGAGCGTCTCGGCCGTCTTGTCCGGCGCGTGGTAGTAGCCCTTCATCACGAGATCGCCGCGCACGCAGATCTCGCCGGTCTCGCCCTGCTTCAGCACGTCGCCGCGCTCGCCGACGATCTCGACGCGCACCAGCGGATTCGGGCGGCCGACCGACGCCAGCCGCTCGTCGGACGCCAGCTTGCCGTCGACGAAATGCTCGGCCGGCGTCAGGTACGAGATCGACGCGGGCGCTTCGGTCTGCCCGTAGCCGCCCGTCATCACCGGGCCGAACACGTCGATCGCGCGCTTGAGCTTTTCGACCGACATCGGCGCGGCGCCGTACAGGAAGTAGCGCAGCGACGAGAAGTCGACCTTGTCGATACCGGGAATATCGAGCAGCCGATAGATCACGGTCGGCGGCAGGAAGAACTCGGTCACGCGGTGCTTCACGATCGCGCCGAGCAGCAGCGCGGGGTCGGGCTTCGGCAGCACGACCACCGTGCCGCCGCGCGAGGTGCACGGCAGCGACATCATGCCGGCCGTGTGCGTCATCGGCGCCGCGGCGAGATTCACCGGGCGCTCGGCGCCGTACGACATCGCGATCATGAATTGCGCGAAGTACGTCTGGAGCGAGCGGTGCGTGTTCATCACGCCTTTCGGCGCACCGGTCGTGCCGCCCGTGGCCGACAGCGCCACGACGTCGTCCATCGCGAAGTCGACAACCGGCATCGTCGCCGGCCGATCCGCGCTCCACGTCGCGAGCGACGGCGCCCACGGCAGGTCGGCGTCGAGGCACACCCACAGCCGGACCTTCGGCAGGCTCGGCCGCAGCGCGTCGATCGCGGGCGCGAACGCGTGATGGAAGAACAGCACTTCGCAGTCGAACGCATCGAGCACGTACTGGTTCTCGGCGGGCGCGTTGCGCCCGTTGACCGGGATATATGCGAGCCCGGCGCGCCACATCCCGAGCGCGCAGGTCCAGCCGATCACGTCGTTGTCCGCCCACACCGCCGCCTTCGCCTCCTTCGCGAAGCCGGCGGCGATCAGCCCGTTGGCGATGCGGCACGACAGCTCGCCGATTTCCTGGAACGTGTAGCTTCGATCGTCCTGGATATACGCGATGCCGTCGGGATTGATGCGCCACCCGCGGTCGTAGAAATCGATAATGGCCATTTCACAAGTTCCGTTGAGTCTGTACCGGCACGGCGGCAGCCGTCACAGTTGCGTGACCGTCGCGCGCGCGAGCCCGCGCTGTTCGAGGAAGCCGAGCAGGTAGCGATGGCCGAACGCCTTCGAGCCCGACGCGAAGCCGACTTTCGCCGCGTCGCCGTCGAGCAGCTTGAGCACGCCGGCCGTGTGAATCGCACCCGTCGAGATGTACGGCGTGATCCCGTGCACGGTCGCGCGCACCGACGCGAGCTGGCCGCGGCCGATCGCAAAATCGACGCTGCGCTGGATCGTCGTGCGCTCGCGCGGCGGCATCGCCGGCGTGGTCGAATCGACGACCTGCTTGAGCACCGCGTCCTGCTGCTCGCGCGGCAGGTGCTTGTATTCGGCTTCCCACTTCTGCCCGAACTGGTGCACCAGCTTCATCACGTTGTTGTCATAGAAGCCCACGCACGAGATGCAGCTGCGCACGCGCGGGTCGTGCTCGAAGTAGACCGGCAGCGACGTGCCGCCCCACGGCAGGCAGAACACCGGCTGCATGAGCTCGGGCGTCGCCACCGTGAACGATGCGTCCGGCGCGTGCGGGACCAGCGTCTTCTCCCACAGGTAGCAGGACTCGTGGCGGGAGCCGTCGAAGATCGTCGCGGTCGAGCCGACGCTCACGCCCGCCGCGCCGCGCGGGCCGCGCGTCAGCGTCGCGGTTTCCAGCGCATCGATGCCCGGCGTTTCGAGCGCCAGCTCGGCGGCGATCTCGGCGAACGTGTACATGTACGCGTTCGACGACGACACCAGCAGGCCGGCCTGCCGGTACAGCTCGCCGAACTGCTCGCGCACGTCGCGGATATACGACTGCTCGCCGGTCGTATCGAGATGGTGACAGCCGGCCTTCAGCGCGGCTTCGACGCCGACGAGCCCGAAATTGGAGAACGGCCCGACGGTGTTGCAGACCACCTTCGCGCCGCGAAACGCGTTCACCAGCGCATCGACGTTGTGCTCCGCCTCGATGATTTCGTATTGAGCGGATTCGAGGCGGACGACGCGCTGCGCCATCATTTCCTTCGCGCGGCCCGCGTTGCGCGCGACCGCGGTGAACGGGATGTTCTGGTCGATCAGCCAGTCCATGATCAACATGCCGGTGTAACCGCTTGCGCCATAAACGACGACGGGGTGCTTAGCCATGGTTGTCTCCTGAAACGTCAGTTGTCGAAAATCGGTTCGGTCGAACGTCGGGTGATGCCGCCGCCCATCCAGGTGGCACTTCATTCATAGAACACATTACCAATCTTAGGTCACTATGACAAAGTAATGAGCAAAGAAAAAGGCAGGGTATTCCCGGTTCTGCCGCGCTGCCCGCGTCATTGGGCACCCTCGACGCGCCCCGGCGACATGCCGGCCAGGTAGTGCGCGATCGCGCGCGCGTCGTCGCCCGACAGCGCGGCGGCCATCGCGTTCATCGCGCCGCCCGGATCGTGGCGCTCGCCCGACCGGAACATCGCGAGCTGGTCTTCCAGATAGCGCTGCCCCTGGCCTGCGAGGCGCGGCACCTGATCCTTGCCCATCAGCGTCGCGCCGTGACACGCCTGGCAGCTTCGGGCCGCGACCAGCGCCATGCCCCGTTTTTCGAGCGCGGCGTCGGCCGGCACGGCCTCGTTGCGCGCCGGCGCCTGCCGCGCGAAATAGGCCGCCACCGCGGCGATCTTCGCGCTGTCGAGTTCCCGCGCGAGCGGCCCCATGAATGCGTTGCGGCGCTGGTCGCTCGCGAACGCGCGCAGTTGCGCGGCGAGGTACGCCGCCGGCTGCCCCGACAGCGACGGATACCCAGCGTTCAGCGACTGGCCGCGCGCGCCGTGGCAGAAGAAGCAGGTTTCCTGTGGTTGCGGCCACGCGCCGGCATTGGCCTTGTCCGCGTCGCCGATCGCGGCCATCGCCTTCTGGTAACGCATGCCATCGACCACGTCGGGCCCGTAAAGCGCGCCTGCCGCGACCACGCCCGCTACCGCTACCGCCAGCGCGGCGACGATCATCGATGTCCGCTTCATTCAGACCTCCCCGCCGCGGCCGGCCAGCTTGCCGAGCGCCTGCAACGCCGCACGGTGCCCCGAGCGCACGGCCCCGTCCATCGCGCCGGGCCAGATGTCGGCGGTCTCGGTGCCCGACCAGATCAGGCGGCCGACCTCCGGACGCAGGAACTTGCCCCATGTCGTCCAGAACCCGGGCGGCAGCGGATGAATGCACTGCAGCGTCCACGGATCGACGCGCCCCCAGTCGTAGTCGTGAAACTGCGTCGGACGCAGCGCGTCGTCGCCGAGCGCGCGCGCATAGACGGCCGACAGCATCCGCTCGGCGGCCTTCGGGTCCGCAGGCAGCCCGCCCGGCGCGACGAACGCGGCCAGCACGCCGACCGAGCCGTCCGGCGGCGAGTTGTCGTACGCCATGAACACCGGGCCGCCGACCTCGAAGATCTGCCCGTTATAGCCGGCGTCGCGCCAGAACGGGCGGGGGTAGACATGCACCGTCTTGCGCATCGGCGCATTCGCAGGCCAGTTCCGGTGCAGTTGCGCACGCCCGTCGGGCAGCGGCGGGTCGAACGCGATCTGGTTGCAGAGCGCCGGATTGAGCGCGAGGATCACGCGCCGCGCGCGCAATACGCCCTGGTCGGTGTGCAGTTCGACGACGTCGCGATCCCAGCCCGCGATGCGGCGCACGGGGCACTTCAGCTTCACCGCGCCGCCGAGTTCGGCCGCCATCCTGATGCTCAGCACCTGTGAGCCGCCGACGAAACGCGTTTCCTGCGCGCCGCCCTTGATCGACTCGAGCTTCGTGTATTCGCAATCGGCGCTGTTGATCATCGACAGGTAGTGCAGCAGCCCGAGTTGCGCCGGCGCACCGCCGAGCGACAGCTTCGCCGCGAGGCCCAGGAAATACCCGTCCTCGTAGGTCACGCCCTGCTTCAGCAGCCAGTCGCCGTAGGTGAGCTTGTCGAGTTCCGCCGCGTGCTGCGCGGTCCACGGCTCGCGCGACGGCACGCCGCGCGCGAGCGCGCCGAGCTTCGCGCCGATCGCGTCGTCGCCGCCCGTGCCGCCGTGAAAATCCTGCGCGACGCGCGCGTCGCCGGCCAGCACGACCGTCTTGCCCGCGTAGAAGGTCGGAAACGTATCGACGCCGAGTTCGCGCGCCAGATCGGCGATCGCCGTCTGCCCGGGGCCGATCCACTGGCCGCCCGCTTCCGACACGACGCCGTGCCCGAGGTCGTGGTTGTAGGTTCGCCCGCCGACGCGGTCGCGCGCCTCGAGCACGACGAACGACGCGCAGCCGGCGCGCTTCAGGTCGCGCGCGGCGGTCAGGCCCGCGAGCCCGGCGCCGATGATCGCGACATCGAGCACGCCGCGATCCGTGTCGTTCGCGGCGGACCCTGCCGCGAACGACACATCTCCCGCCGCCAGCGCCGCGGCACCCGCCGCCGCGGCGCGCAGTATCCGGCGCCGGCCCTGGGTGTCAGGTTGGTATTTTCGATTCATCTTGCATACTCCATCCGTCTTCATCCTCGCTTTCCTGCGCGGGTCCTTCGGGTTGATTCATCCGCTTGCCGACGTCGATACGCGCTCACGGCGCGGCCAGCACGCCTTCCTGCGAAAAGAGAATCGGCTTGCCGCGCGCATCGATCAGCGCCGCGGTCAGCGTCGCGCGATCGGCACGCGGTGCGACGTCGAACGGGCCGCCCGCCACGCGCTGCGTGAACGTGAGGCCGTCGAGGCCGACGCCGACCAGCCCGCCGCCGGTCGCGACGAGATCGGTGATCGAGCTGCGCGTGCCGGAGTTCAGCGCGGACCATGTCGCGCCGCCGTCGGCGCTCTGGAACAGGCTGCCGAGCAGCCCGCCCACCACGATGCGGCCGTCGGGCATCGCGACGCCCGACCACAACGTACCCTTGCCGCCCGTCGGCAGATAGGTCCAGCCCGCGCCGCCGTCGGTCGACTTGATCACCATCCCCTGTTCCGACACGATGTAGAGCGCATGCGACGCATCGGCGAACACGTGGTACAGGTTGCGGTCGGCCTTGCCGCCGCCCGGCGGCTTCGGCAGCGACACCCGGGCCCACGTCTTGCCGCCGTCGTGCGTCGCGAGCATCAGCGACCACAGGCCGACCGCGATCCCGTCGCGTTCGCTCGTGAAGAACACGGAGAACAGCGGCTGGTCGACCGACGTATCGATGCGCTGCTTCTCCCACGTTTCGCCACCGTCGACGGTCGCGAGAATCACGCCCCACTGGCCGACCGCCCAGCCGTGTTTCGCATCGGCGAAGGTAACGGCCGACAGCGTCGCCGACACGGGCACGCGCCGCGACTGCCGCCACGTGCGACCGTCGTCGTCCGACAGCAGAATCACGCCGTGCTCGCCCACGGCGACGATGCGCGTGCCGGCGTGCGTCGCGTCCGTCAGCATCATGTGGGTCGGCGCGGGCCACGCGTGGGCCGGCTTCGCGGCCCACGTGGCAACCGTGCCGTCGCCGGTTTGCGCCAGGGCTGCTGCGGCAACGCAAAGCGCGGTACAGGCAACAAGCGTCTTGATCATGGTGGGCCTCTGTAATGGTGTGCGTTGGCGTCAGTGGGTGAGCAAGCCGCCCCAGCCGGACGGTGCGCCGCCGAGTGCGACGGCCGACAGCATCGCCGACGCCGCCTCGCGCGACGTTTGCCGCCAGGTCTTGCCGTCGTCGTCCGACAAAAGAACGGCACCGTGTTCGTCGACGGCGACGATATGCGTGCCGGCGCGCGTGAGGTTGGTCAGCAGCATGTGGGTCGGTACCGTCCGGCCCCCAGCCGATCCATGGAATAGCGCGACTGCCACTGCAGCGACGCACAACGCGGTACAGCCAACCAGGGGCTTGTTCATGGAAGGTTCTCCGTGGTGTTCGGGTATTCGTGACTGGAGTCAATGACTGAACAGGCCCGGCGCGCGGGCCGGCTTGCGGCGTGGGAACCAGCGCTCCAGCACCGATGCGAGCGCGGGCAGCGCGGTCATCGCCATGACCAGGTTGACGATGAACATGAACGCCAGCAGCTTGCCCATGTCGGCCTGGAACTTGAGCGCCGAGAAGCTCCACGTCGCGACGCCGATCGCCAGCGTGATCGCCGTGAAGATCGTCGCGACCCCCACTTCGAGCATCGCGTGCTGCACCGCCTTCACGATGTCCTGCCCGCCCGCGAGATGCACCTGCAGCCGGTTGTAGATGTAGAACGCGTAGTCGACGCCGATCCCCACCGCCAGCACCATCACCGGCAGCGTCGCAACGGTCAGCCCGATCTGCAGCTCCTTCATGAACCCGTAGCCGATGAAGGTCGCGACCGACAGCGGCACGCAGCACGCGAGCATCGCGCGCCAGTCGCGGTACGCGAAGAACACCAGGATCAGGATCGCCGCGTACACATAGAGCATCATCGGCAGCTCGCTTTTAGCAACCTCGTCGTTGGTCGCGGCCAGCACGCCCGCGTTGCCCGCTGCGAGGCGGACCGTGATGCCCGGGAACGGATGCGACGTGCGGTACTGCTTCACGTCGTCGAGGATCCGGTTGATCGTCGTCGCCTTGTGATCGGTCAGGAACAGGTGAACGGCCGTCATCCCGCAGTCACGGTTCATATAGCCCTTCAGGCGCGACACGTCGACCGACACCGCCCCGTAGTTCTCGGGATCGATCGGCACGACGTTCATCTTCGGGTAGTCCTCGTTGTAGCCCTGGTTGTACGCACGCAGCATCGCCGCATACGACTGCACGGATACGACACCCGGCTCGGTGCGCATCGCCGCCGAGAAGTCGTCTTGGTACAGGCCGACCGCCGGGTTGTCGCAGGCCTTGCCGGTCGATTCGATCGCGACCGTCAGCCAGTCGAGGCCCATGTCGTAGTTGCCGGCGATCGACGTCGCATCGCGGTTGAAGCGCGCATCCGCACGCAGCTCCGGCGCACCCGGCTGCAGCGTGCCGATCACGCGGTCGCGGCTTTGCCACGCGGCGAGCGCGAAGATCGCCACCGTCACCGCGACGGTGACGCCCGCGACCTTCGGCTCGGCCACCCGCGCCAGCACGCGCAGCGGCTTCGCCCGTTGCTGCGCGCGCTTCAGCGACTTGTCCGCATAGGTCTTCGTGAAGTTGAAACAGGACGCGGCCACCGGCAGCAGGATCAGGTTCGTGACGATCTTGTACGCGACCCCGAGCGACGCGGTGATCGCGAGTTCGCGCACCATCGGAATCGGAATCAGCAGCAGCGTGATGAACGACACGAACGCGGTAATCAGCGCGAGCACGCCGGGAATCAGCAGGCCGCGGAAGCTGTGGCGCGCCGCGTCGTACGAACTCTGCCCGTGGGCGATCTCGCGCACGATGAAGTTCACCTGCTGCACGCCGTGCGACACGCCGATCGCGAATACCAGGAACGGCACCAGCACCGCGAGCGGATCGAGGCCGAAACCGAGCAGCTTCAGCGAGCCGAACTGCCAGACCAGCGACGTCAGCGAGCACACGATCAGCAGCACCGTGAAGCGCACCGAATGGCAGTACCAGTAGACCGCGAGCGCGGTCAGCAGCAGCGCGATGCCGCAGAACCCGAGCACGGCGGTCGCGCCGTCGGCGATGTCGCCGATCTGCTTCGCGAAGCCGATGATCTGGATGTCGTAGCCGGCATCCTCGAACGGTTTCAGGATCTGCTGCTCGAGCAGGTGATTGAACGCCACGTAGTCGAGCACCTTGCCCGCGCGATCGCGCTCGTTCAGCTCGGCCGTGATCATCGCGCTGTCCTCGCCGTGCGACACGAGCGTGCCGACATAACCGCCGAGCGTCGTCGCGCGGCGGATCCGCGCGACGACTTCCGGCGTCAGCTGGCCTGGCGTGATCGTGCCTGGAATGATCGGCTCCGCGCGAAAGCCTTCGTCGGTCACCTCGTTGACGAACGCATTGGGCGTCCACAGCGAGCGCACGCCGATCCGGTCGACGTTCGGCAGGTACGTGACGGCCTGCGTGACCTTGTACAGCCGCGTCAGTCCCGCCGGCGTCCAGATCGAGCCTTGCTTCGCCCGCACGACGACCGTGATCCGGTTCGCGCCGAGCAGGTCGTTCCGGTATTGCTGGAAGGTGCGGATGTACTCGTGCCCGATCGGCATCTGCTTCTCGAAGCCGGCATCCATGCGCAGCTGCACGGCGAATACGGCCATCGCGACGGTAAACAGGCCGATCGCCGCGAGCACGATCGCGCGATGACCGAAGAAGAGCCTTTCCAGGCGACTGACCAGACGATTGAGCACGACGTTACCCCTTCATGTATTCCGGCGGCGCACGACGTGCGCCACCCTGCACCGATGCACCCGTCAGAAGTTCCGCGTCACGAACAGGCCGACGAAATTCCGGTCCGCGTACGGCTGCCCCACCGTCTGGTGTCCGCCGAAGAACGCGGTGAAATTGATGCCGGCCTGCCAGTTCGGCGGGTTCTGGTTGAACAGCACGTAGACGTTCACCGACTTCGCGCCCTGCATGTAATTCGCGGTGAAGGTCGGCGTATAACCGTAGAGGCCGTCCGAGAACGTCACGCCCGGCGTCACCTGCCAGCCGTGAATCAGCGTGCCGTCATAGGTCCAGTTGAAATCGATCGTCGCGCCGACCGAGCTCGCCGTGCCCTGCCCGGCCGCGATCGGATAACCGAGCCCCGAGCCGTAGTTCAGCCACGGCAGATAACCGGTCGCCGGCGCCTGCGTGACGGTATGTCCGTCGATCGTGCGCGTGACGCCGTTGGCGTTCAGTCCCGGGTAGTAGATCCACGTCAGTTCCCAGGTCAGGGCCGCCGAATCCGCGCCGAGCCACTTCAGGAACGGATACTCGCTGCGCGTCAGCGCGAGCAGGCCGTTGAGGTCGTACTGGAACTTCTTCTTGTCGACCCACTGCTGGCAATTGACGCCCGGCACGCCGTTCGTGTTCATGTCGAGCGGGCCGCCCGCGCCGTAGCAGCCCGACAGCGCGACCGCATCGCGCGGCCGGTACGACAGCTCGGTGCCAATCGCCCAGGGGCCGACCCCGAAGTTCGCGCTGACGCCGAACAACTGGCGCCGGCCGAGATACGACCATTGCTCGATGCCGTTCGCGAGCGACGCCAGCACCGGCGACTTGTCCGTGTAGTTCAGGTAATAGAACGCGAAGTTCGCGTCGAACGAACGTGGCGCATAGTTGAATTTCACGCCGAACTGCGGCCGGTATTTCGCCGGCAGGTTCGTCGTGCTCGGCAGGCCGATGTCGTTGAACGGCGGCCCCGCGAATGCGCCGTTCACGAGCCCGTTCTTGATCGCGTCGAGCGTATCCTGGTTGCCCGCCGCGCCGGAGCCGCCGATCGCGTTGGCGATCGTGCCCGCGCTCGGGCCGATCAGGTTGAGGTTGTTCGTGTTGATCGTGAACGGCTCCGCGCCGCGGCCGAAGCCGTTCGTCACCGACCAGTAGGAGCCGACCGGCGGGTAGCGGTTGCCGTTCCACTGGAACTGGTAATAGGCCTCGGTGCTGAACCCGTGCGACAGGTTCGCGGCAACGCTCAGCATCGGCGCCGGCAGCAGCGCCTGCTTGAGTTGCGACCCGGGAATCAGCAGCTTCTGCACGTCGAGCGAGTTGGTCGCATTGATGCCGCTCTGCGCGAACATGCTCTCGCCCCAGTTGATCACCTGGTTGCCGAGCCGGACGTGCGCGCCCTGGCCGCCGATCGTGAAATCCTTCTGCGCCCACAGATCGAGCAGCTGCGCGTTGTAGACGACCTGCGCGGCCGCCGTGCTCGACAACGGCGTGCGGTTCGTATTGCCGGCGAGGAAGTCGTACATGCCGGTGCCGCGCACCATGAACTTGAGCCCTTCGCTCGGCATCTTCAGCAGCAGCTCGCTGGTCGCGCTGATGTAGGTGCTGAACGGCTGGCCCTTGCGGTAGTTCAGGTCGCCGTTGTCGGCATAGCCCCACTGGTTGGTATTGGCCGCCGCGCCGCAGCCGAACGCATTCGGATCGCCGGTGAGCGAGCAGCTCGGGTTCTTGGTGCGGATGCCCATGCCTGCCGTCAGGTTCGTCACCCACGACCCTTGCAGATCGCCATTCCCCACCGTGAAATCGTAACCGTATGCACTCGACGTCGCGGCGCCCGCGATGGCGATCGATACCGTAGCATTCCTGATTAATCGTGCCGGTTCCATGATCCGTCTCCTCCCCTGTTCGACGCCGGCGCATCGTGACGCGCGCCGGTCTTCTTGTCTATCGTTCGCCGCCCGTCAACGCTCGCTGACCGAACGCAACGATTCCGCCGTGTAGAAATCCGACTTGAAGCGCGGATCGTCGGCCTGTTCGAGCCAGCGCACGTCCTTGCCCTGCCCGATCGACGTCGCGTCGAGCACGTAGCGGCCGTTGACCAGGTCGTACTGCGCGAGCGGTTCGTTGTCGCAGGTGCCGCCGAGCTCCCACGCGGGGATCGGGTAGCTTTCCCGCACTTTCCACAGCTTGCCTTGCGCGTCGTAGTCCTCGCCGACCAGCGCGAGCCAGCTGTCCTCGTCCAGGTAGAACACCTTCTTCGATGCGACGTGCCGCGCACTCGGCTTGAGCGTCGCCTCGACCACCCACACGCGATGCGTTTCGTAGCGGCGGTTCGCGGCAGCAACGCCGTCGGCCGTCGCGACGTCGTGCAGCTTGCTCTTGAACCGGTACATGCCGAACGCGTTGTACGGCACGACCATCTCGCGCTTGCCGACGAGCTTCCAGTCGAACCGGTCGAGCGAGCCGTTGATCATGTTGGCTTCGTCGATCAGGTACTGGTTCTCGAAGCCGATCAGCGGCGCATCGTGCGTATAGGCCGGCATGCGCCGCACCCGGCGCTGGCCGGGGAAGTAGTAATACGTCTCCGACGCCTTGTCGAAATACTGGCGCTGCACGAAGGCCTGCCCGGCCAGCGCCGCGGGCGAGTTCATCTGGAAGTAGACGGCCGCGCTGAGCTGGTCGACGTCCTGCGGCGAGCGCTTGCCGAGCTTGCCGGCCGGGAAGTAGAACGACTGCGGGCCGACCGCGTCGATCCAGTCGCTGCTGCCGGGGCGCGGCGCAATGGTCGTGACCATCTGCGCCCAGTCGATGCCTTCGCCGCGATACCGCATCTCGTAGTTCAGGATCGCTTCCGCACCGTTCTTCGGCTGCGGAAACGGCATGCCCGGCAACACGGCGGCCGCGAGGTTCACGCCGCTCGAATCGAGCTTCGCTGCCGTGAGGTTCGCCTTCGAGTTCTGCTCCGCGGCATCCGGCAGCTGGCATTCGCGATGGGACGGATAGACGTCCATCCGGTAGCCCTTCTTCTGCTTGATCAGCGCGATCTGGCCGGGCGACAGCTTGTCGGCGTACTTGTCGACATTCGCCGCGTCGATCGAATACAGCGGCTTCTCGTTGCGGTGCTTCCAGAAATCGGCGCGCACCTTCCCCCACTCCCAGCCGGCGTCAGGCGGCTGCTTGCCCGCATACGCGGGCACCGCGCCGTCCTTGCTTGCCGCGCGCTCGGCGCCCGACGGCGTCAGGTCGTCGGCCGCGACTGCCGTGCCGATCGCGAGACAGGCAGCAGCCGCGATCACGGACACGGTTACGAATTTTTGCTTCATCATCACGTTCTCCTTCCCACTCCGCCTTGGTTCGCCCATCACGGACGACACGCATTGATTCGAATCGGCTCGCCGGCCGACCCGGTCAGCCGCCCGGTCAGTCCTTGCCGGACCCGGCCACCGCCACCGCGCGAATCTCGACGCACAGGCCCGGCAGCGCCAGTTGCGAGATGCCGACCGCCGTCCATGACGGATAGCGGCTCGGGAAATACTCATCCTTGACCGCCGCGAAGCCTTCGGTCTCGCGCTGCAGATCCGTATGGAACGTCGTCAGTTCGACGACGTCGGCCAGGCTCGCGCCGGCCGCCTCGAGGATCCCCTTCAGCGATTCGAACGCGATCCGCGCCTGCGCCTGCACGCCGTCGGCCGGCTGCATCTGCGCGTCGAGGCCGACCTGGCCCGATACCCAGATCGTGTCGCCGACGCGCGTTGCCGGCGCAAAGTGGTACGCGTCGTACCATGGCTGAAAAGCGGGCGGGACGATCGACTGTCGTTTGCTGGTCGTAGTCATGATGGAAGTTCTCCTGGTTCAGACGAGTTGACGGAAACACGGTGCGCGGAACGGATCGCCGGCCTTCAGCGCGGCGAGTTCCTCGACGAACAGCACGCCGGCCGGCGTGAAACCCGAACGGCTTTCGTCGGGCAGCGGGCTGAACACCGCGTCGTCGCCGAAGAAGCGCAGCACCAGCGTGTGGCGATCGGGGAAATCGGCATCGACCGCGCCGCCGCCGTGCAGCACGCCCGGATGCAGCAACAGCACGTCGCCCGGCTTCGTTTCCCACGAGAAAATGTCGTAGGCCTTCGGGTCGGCGCGGCGCGCGGCCTCGATGTTCGGCAGGCGCGGCCATGCGTCGCCGCCGTGCAGCGGATCGGTCGGGTCCTCGGCGTTCTGGAACGTGGTGCCGTCGTGACGCACGCCGCGATGCGAGCCGCGGACGATCTCCAGCGCATTGCGCTTCGGCACGCCTTCGAAGCTGATCCACGCGTTGCCGAAGTGCATCCCTGCCCACGGCAGGTACGACGTGTCCTGATGCCACGGCGAGCGGGCGCTCTTGCCGCCGGTCTTCATGAACAGTTCTTCCGCGAAGTACCACACGTGCTGCGAGCCCCACAGGTCGGCGAACAGCTGCCCGAACGGCAGCGTGCCGACGAGTGCGTCGAGTCGCGCTTTCGCGTACGGGTTCGCGTTGTCGTTGTGCGACTTGTATTCCGTGCCGTCGAGCAGCGAGCCCGCCATCGGGCCCGGGTTTTCGAGCCCCCAGTCGAACGCCGCGCGGCAGCGCGCCAGCTGTTCGTCGTCGAGAAGCCCTTCGATGAGGACCGCGCCGTCCTCGAAGAAAGCCCTGCGCGTGGATGCATCCATCGTAGATCTCCTGATTCGTCCAACGGCGGCCTGTCGCGATCGCTCGCTGCCGGCCTTTTCAGTAGAACATGGTGACAATGTTAGGTCATCATGACAAAAATAATAGAAAGTTAAAGACGGGGTATTCCCTGTTTTGTCTGCTGTGTCGTTCAACTATTTCAACGGGCTTTCCGTTCGCCTACAGGCCGACGCTGAAGTCCTGCCCCGGCTTCGACCCGTGGTCGAACACCGCGCGCGTCAGGAAGCCCGCCAGCACCGCATCGGCCAGCGTGTCGGTCGCGCCGCGCGGATCGGCCGCACGGCACGACTGCACGCCATCGCACAGCGCGGTCAGGCCGAATGCCAGCACCTCCGCGGGCAACGACAGCGATGTGCCCGCACGCGCCGCGAACGCACTCAGGCACGCCGCCGCCTGTTCCTGCCGCTCTCGCAGGAACACGCCGAACCGCGCGCGGAACCGCGGATCGCGGGCGGCCTGAAGCTGCGCCTCCATCCACATCAGACGCGATGCATGCTGGCCGGCGTGACGCCGCCAGTAGTCGAGCAGCGCGCGCTCCGCGTCCTCGCACGTGCCGTCCGCGTCGACGATCCGCCGCAGCTCCGCCGCGGCGGCGTCGTGATCGCGCCGCATCAGCTCGAACAGCAGGTCGGTCTTGCTGCGGAAATTCGAATAGAACGCGCCACGCGTATGCCCGGCTGCCGTGGCGATCGCTTCGACGCTCACGACCGCATACCCTTGCTCCGCGAAGATCGTGCGCGCGGCGTCGAGCAGGCGTTCGCGTGTCGCGTCCCGCCGTTGCGCACGGGTCAGGCGTTTCGTATCCATCCGCTCGTTCGATCAGGATGTCTATTCATTTCGAATACGACAAAACGCCGGTGTCCGCGTTGGTCCGCCCCTGCGCACGCTCCAGCGCGCAGTACGCGTAATAGATCGCGACCGTGAAGTACGACCACGTGAGCAGCGCGAGCACGTAGAAATTGAATACGACGTTGGTTTCCTCGCCCGGGATCTTGTAGAAGTCGTAGATGCACGCGATCGCCAGCGAACAGACCAGCGCCACGATCGTCGTCAACGCGTGGAACGGCTGCCCCGCGCGCAATAGCCGCGTCGCGAAGTACGCGAGATAGAGCGCGAGCAAACCCCACATCGCGACATAGAAGTAAGGCAGCACTTCTTTCACGAATCCGGCCGCCACCAGCACGATCGTGCCGACGGTCGCGATTCCGAACAGCAGCACGTCCTGCCACGCCGACGGCCGGTAGCCGTGCGTCACGGTCATCAGGCCCGCGACCGCGATGAGCGGCATCCCGAAGCCGCGCGAGAACGCATCGAGGAAGTGCGAGATGCCGTAGAAAAACGGCGAGCCGGTCGCAAAGAAGATCAGCGCGTTCGTCGACGAAACCGTGACGACCCACCACTCGAGACCGAGCAGGTAGTTGCGCTTGCGGACGAACTTCAAACCGTAGAGGCCGGTCGTCGTCGCGAGCGCGACGCTGGAAAAGCAAAGCATGAGTGACTTGAGATCCATGATCCAAACTCCCGAAATCGATTGCGTTCGATGATTCAATGCCGGTCGGGGCTGATGCTGGCGAGATAGGTGGCGACCGCCGCGCGATCGTCCGCCGACATCGCCTGCGCGACGCGCTGCATCGTGCCCGTGGCCTCGCTGCGCGTGCCCTTCGCAAACGCGTCGAGCTGCGCCACGAGGTAGTCGTAGCCCTGCCCGGCCAGACGCGGGAACTGCGCCTGACCCGTCAGCCGCGCGCCATGGCAGGCGACACACGCGCCGCCCGTCACCAGTTGCTCGCCCTTCGCGCGCAGCCGGGCGTCCGGCTTGAAGTAGCCGTTGTCGATGGCAGCCTGCTTCGCGTAGTAGTCGGCCAGATGCGCGATCTCCGCTTCGCTCAGCGTCATCGCGAGCGGCCCCATCGTCGGGTTCGCCCGCTGGCCGCTCGCGAACGCATGAAGCTGCGCGGCCACGTACTGGGCCGGTTGCCCCGCGAGGCTCGGGTAGGCCTCGTTGAGCGACGTGCCTTTCGCGCCGTGACAGCCCATGCACACGTCGGTGAGCCGCGGCCATGCGCCGCCGTCGGCCTGGTTGGCTTCCGCCGCCTCGGCGACATGGCGCTGCAGCCGATACAGATCGAGCAGTCCGGGGCCATAGAAGGCCAGCAGCGCGACGACGATCGCGAGCGCGGCGAGCAACAGCATGCGTTTCTTCATCTCCGCTCTCCTTTATGCGCGACGCAATGCGTTGAGCGCCTGCAGCGCGCCCTGATGGCCCGAACGAACGGCGCCGTCCATGTAGCCGGCCCAGATGTTCGCGGTTTCGGTGCCCGACCAGATCAGGTTCCCGCACGGCGCGCGCAGCGCTTCGCCGTGCGCACTCCAGAAACCCGGCGGAATCGCCGACACGCAAGTGAGCGTCCACGGGTCGTCCTTGCCCCAGTCGCGATCGTGGTACGACACCGGCGACAGCGCGTCGTCGCCCCACGCCCGTGCATAGAATCCGGCGAGCATCTGCTTCGCGGCCTGCAGGTCCGACGGCAGCATCGCGTTCAGGACGAACGCGTTGATCACGCCGATCTCGCCGCCCGGCGGCGAGTTGTCGTACGCCCAGATGATCGGCCCGTCGGGCTGGAAGATATGGCCGTTCAGCCCCTTGTCGCGCCAGAACGGACGGCGATAGACCATCGCGGTCTTGCGCGCCGGCGAGTGGGCCGGCCATGCGCGCTGCAGCGCGTCGCGCTGCGCCGGCAGCGGCGGATCGAACTGCACCTGATGGCACAGCGCCGGATGGATCGCCATCACCACCTTGCGCGCGCGCACCGTGCCGCGATCCGTCTGCAGCGTGACGACGTCTCGATCCCAGCCGGCGATCCGGCGCACCGGCGTCGACAGGCGCACCTTGTCGCCGAGCTGCTGCGCCATCCGGATGCTGAGGACCTGCGAGCCGCCGACGAAACGGGTTTCCTGCGCGCTGTGCCGGATCGAATCGAGCTGCGTGTAATCGCAGTCGGCGGAATTGACCATCGACAGGAAATGCAGCAGCCCCATCTTCGCCGGCATGACGCCGCCCGACAGCGCGATCGAGCCGTTCCAGCTCACCCGGTCCTCGGGCTTGATGTCCTGCCGCGCGAGCCAGTCGCCGACGGACAGCCGGTCGAGTTCGGCCACCTTCGGCGACGTCCACGGCGCGCCCGACGGCACGTCGCGCGACAGCCGGCTGAGCTTCGCGGCCATCGCCTCGTCGGTGCCGAAGGTGCCCTGCAGATCGAGCGCCACGCGGCCGTCGCCGCCGAGAATGACCGTCTTGCCCGCGTAGTAGCTCGGGAACGTGCCGACTTCCAGTTCACGGGCGAGATCCGCGACCGCGGTCTGGCCCGGGCCGATCCACTGGCCGCCGACTTCGGTCACGTAGCCGCCGCCCACGTCGTAGTTGAGCGTGCGGCCGCCCACGCGATCGCGGGCCTCGAGCACGACGAAGGATTCGCAGCCCGCGTAGCGCAGGTCGCGCGCGGCCGTCAGGCCGGCCAGGCCCGCGCCGATGATCGCGACGTCGAGCACGTCGCCCGCGTCAGCGGCGCCGGGCGCGACATCGGCGCTCGCACGCGACGCGCCGATCGCGAGGCCGCCCATCGCGACGGATGCGCCCGCGACCTTGAGCCACTGCCGACGCTGCATGTCGGCCAACGCGTTGGGGGATGACTTTTTGAACATGGTGTATGGATGACTGCCTGCAAATGACGCGAACGATGGCGCGCCTCGACGGCACACGCCCCGCGCTCGCGCGGAATCTGACGACTGAATGCAACCTGAAGCCCCTTCGCCTGCCGCCGGTCCACATGCGTTCACGGTTCGCAGTCCTTCCTGTACCCGCGTCGATGTTCCTTTTACCGATAAGGATCCGCCGGCCGCCTTAATTAGTACATGTTGCAAAAGTTAGGTCATGATACATAAAACGGATTAGAAAAAAAAAGACAGGGTATTCCCCTGTCCTGACGCGCCTCCCGGCGACGATGAAAGGTCCCGGAAAGACTCGGCCCGCCATGCAGGCCGGCGATGCGCGCCCCCTGCCTTCGTTCGATGAACGGGCCCATGCGGTAGTATGGAGATTCGATGGAAATCCCCTGACGAACCTGAACGAATGGCCATGCCCGAACTTTCTTCACCTTCCGGCGCCGGCCAGGCGCTCGTCCTCATCGCCGAGGACGAGCCCGAAATCGCCGAGATCCTCACCGCCTATCTGGCACGCAGCGGCCTGCGCAGCGTGCATGCCGCCGACGGCCGCCGCGCGCTGGAACTGCATCTACAGCTCAAGCCCGATCTCGTGCTGCTCGACGTGCAGATGCCGCACGTCGACGGCTGGAAGGTGCTCGCCGAGATCCGCCATCGCGGCGACACGCCCGTCATCATGCTGACCGCGCTCGACCAGGACATCGACAAGCTCACGGGCCTGCGCATCGGCGCCGACGACTACGTCGTGAAGCCGTTCAATCCCGCCGAAGTCGTCGCACGCGCACAGGCGGTGCTGCGCCGCTCGATGGCGGGCTCGCGCCAGGAAGAACAGCGCGTGTTGCGCGCCGCACCGTTCGAGATCGATCTCGAACGCCACGAAGCGACGGTCGAAGTCGGAAGCGAGCGCCACACGCTCGTGCTGACGCTCACCGAATTCAAGCTGCTCGCGCAGCTCGCGCGCGCGCCGCGCCGCGTGTTCAGCCGCGCCGAGCTGATGGCCACCTGCCTGCCGGAAGGCGACGCGCTGGAGCGCACGGTCGACAGCCACGTCAGCAAGCTGCGCAAGAAGCTCGACGATCTCGGTGTTGCGGGCGTACCGGTGAGCGTGCGCGGCGTCGGCTACAAACTGTGGAGCGGCGATTGAAGCTCGATGGCCTGAGCCGCCAGATCGCGCTGACGATGGGCGCGATGGCATTTGGCGTGACGCTGCTGGTCGTCGTGACGGCCTACGCGTTCTACTACGTCGCCTACAAGTACTGGCCCGCGGAATTCAACCAGTCGGGCTGGGCGCCGACCGGGCCGGAGTGGGTGTGGCTGATCTCGACCACACTGGTCGGTCTCGTGATCTCCATCATTGTCGCGGTCAACCTGTCGCGCCGCATCCTCGTGCCGCTCAACTCGGTGACGGACAGCATTCGCCGCGTCGCGCGCGGCGATCTCGACGCGCGCGCCATGGCCGGCGATCGTTCGCTGCACGAAGCGGCGCTGCTCGCCGACAATTTCAACGCGCTCGCGAGCGAACTGCAGCGCGTGACCGACGAACAGACGTTCTGGAACGCGGCGATCGCGCACGAACTGCGCACGCCCGTCACCGTGCTGCGCGGGCGGCTGCAAGGGCTCGCCGAAGGTGTGTTCACGCCGAGCGAAGCCCAGTTCCGCAGCCTGCTCGCGCAGGTCGAAGGGTTGACGCGGCTGATCGAGGATCTGCGCGTGGTCAGCCTCGCGGATAGCGGCCACCTGAGCATCGAGATCCGCGACATCGATCTCGCCGCGGAGATCCGGGCCGTCGTCGACGTGTTCGCGCACGCGATGCAGGCCGCCGGCCAGCACCCGGTGCTCGACCTCGACGCGCGGCCGATGCGCTGCGACCCGGTCCGGATCCGTCAGGCGCTGCTGGCGCTGCTGGAGAACGCGCGTCGCCATGCGGTGCCGGGCAAGATCCGCATCGACACCTGCATCGAACGGGGCATGTGCCGGCTGCGCGTCGAGGACGACGGCCCCGGCATCCCGGCCGATTTCGCGCCGCATGTGTTCCAGGCATTCCGGCGCGTCGACGATACGCAGCCCGGCGGCAGCGGCCTCGGGCTCGCCGTCGTCGCGGCGATCGCGCATGCGCACGGCGGCGAAGCTGTCTGCGTGCCGACCGGCACGGGTGGCACGCGGTTCGAGGTGCAGTGGCCCGACAACCTCGTGCCGGCGCCCGAAAACGAGCGCTTTCCGGCGAATTGATGCCGGCGCGGGCCGCGCCGCGTCCCGCCTGCGGCTCGCGCCCGATCTGCTCGAGCGGCGGAATGAACTGCAGCACCGTGTACGCCGTCACGGACACCGTCGCTTTCTCCGCCGGCCCCCGCACCACGACCGCACGCACCGCGCCCGCCCGGTCGAATTTCAGCCGCGGCCCATGAGCAACCGGAACGCATAGCCGTTGCGGCAGCGCCCCTGGATCCACCATTTCACCAGCGGCAACCGCCAGAAGCGGCTGTCCTGATGAAGCGAAAGTTCGTCGATATCGTTCACTGTCTCACCTGCCTGCGCGATCCCGTCCCGCCCGGGCGTCGCGTTGCCTCACCTGCCCGGCCCGGCCCGGCGCGCGCGGCGGCCCGACTGGCGAATGAATGCCTGAGGTTATCAATTGATCCAAAAGATTCATTAGACAGTGTCTCCGCCGCCGCGCGATGCTGGCCCCACCAATCAAGCGCGGCGTCATTGCAACGCCGCGCACGAGAATGGAGTGAGACACATGCCTAGCGACCACCGTCAACGGCGCCACACCCTGTGGCTGCTGTGCGCGCTTTCGTTCATCCTGTACGTCGACCGCGTCAACCTCGCGACCGCGGCTGGCGCGATCAAGGCCGAGCTCGGGCTGTCGAACACCGAGCTCGGCGTCGCATTCTCCGCGTTCGCGTATTCGTATGCAATCTGCCAGATCGGCGGCGGCTGGATCGCCGACCGGTTCGGCGCCCGCATCACGCTGATCGGCTGCGGGCTGATCTGGGTCGTATCGACCTTCACCACCGGGTTCGTGCACAGCCTCACGCTGCTGTTCGCTGCGCGCCTGCTGCTCGGCATCGGCGAAGGCGCGACGCTGCCCGCGCAGGCCCGCGCGATCACGCACTGGTTCCCGCGCGAGCGGCGCGGCGTCGTTCAGGGCTTCACGCATTCGTTCTCGCGGCTCGGCAACGCGGTCACGCCGCCGATCGTCGCCGCGCTGATGACGTGGCTGTCGTGGCGCGCCGCGTTCTTCGTGATCGGCGCGGTGACGCTGGTGTGGCTCGCGTGGTGGATCGTCGGCTTCCGCGAACATCCGCTCGGCGACGACGACGGCCGCGCACGCGGCGCCGCCCGCCGCGCGCCGCCGGCCGGCCCGACGCCGTGGGGTCCGCTGTTCCGCCGGATGGCGCCGACGATCTTCGTCTACTTCTGCTACGGCTGGACCGCGTGGCTGTTCTTCACGTGGCTGCCGACGTTCTTCCTGAACGGCCAGGGCCTGAACCTCAAATCGACCGCGCTGTTCGCGTCCGGCGTGTTCTTCGCGGGCGTGGTCGGCGATACGCTCGGCGGCTGGCTCTGCGACCGGATCTACCGGAAAACCGGCAACCTCGCGCTGTCGCGCCAGAGCGTGATCGTCACGAGCTTCGCCGGCGCGCTCCTGTGCCTGCTGCCGCTCGCATTCGTGCATTCCACGGGCGGCGTCGCGCTGTGCCTGTCGGGATCGTTCCTGTGCCTCGAACTGACGATCGGGCCGATCTGGGCCGTGCCGAGCGACATCGCGCCAGCCCACGCCGGCATCGCGAGCGGGATGATGAACGCGGGTTCCGCGATCTCGGGCATCCTGTCGCCGATCCTGTTCGGCTATCTCGTCGATCGCACGGGCAACTGGACGCTACCGTTCATCGGCTCGGTCGCGATGCTGCTGATCGGCATCGTCGCCGCGCTGCGGATCCGCCCGGACCGCACGCTGTCGGAATCGATGCCGACGCTCGCCGACGCACCCGCCGCGCCGTCGGCGCGCTGAAGCGCTTCGCCGCCGCTTCGCCTGCGTCACCCCTATCGCACGGCGCGCACGGGGCGCCATCACGCATCGCCGCGTTCCGCGATGCGTGATCGGCGCGGCCGACGAAACTCCCCTCAAGCACCGTCGTCGTCCGCGCCACCCTCCCGGTGAAACAGCGCGAGAAACTGCTGCGCGGGGATACTCAGCGGCCGGTCGCGCCGCACGATGCTGCCGTACGACGGCAGCTTCTGTTCGAGCGCGTAATCGATGATCGCGACGAGCCCGTGCGCCGCGTTGCGCTGCGCGACCGTCAGCGGAATCACGCCGAGCATGGGCGAACGGTCGACCAGGTTCATCGTGGTCAGGATCGAGCCCGTTTCGACCAGCCCGCGCGGCATCGGCTGGTGACGCGCGCGGAACTCGCGCTCGACGACCTCGCGCGCCGGGCTGCCGGCCGGCTGCAGGATCCATGCGTAATCGAGCAGCGCATCGAATTCGACCGGCCCGGCGCCCGCGAGCGGATGGTCGCGGCCGGCGATGATCGCGAGCGCCTCATCGTCGACCACGCGGAAGTCGCAGTCGGTCCCGGCGTTGCGCCCGATCACCACTTCGAGCACGCCTTCGCGAAGCTGCGGCATCAGCCGGTCGCTCGTGTCGACCGCGATGTCGATCGCGAGCAGCGGATAACGCGCCTTCAGTTGCACCAGCGCCTCGGTGAGCCGCCCCGGCGACGCCGCCATGATGCTGCCGATCGCCAGCCGCCCCGCGCTGCCGAGCTGCAGTTCGCCGAGCTCGCGGTTCAGCGCCTCCATGCTGCCGCGAATCCCGCGGAAATAGCCGAGCACGCGCTCGCCGGCCGGATTCAGCACGAGCCCGCGCCCGACGCGATCGAACAGCCGCTGGCCGAGCGCGCTCTCCAGTTCGGCCAGCATCTTCGTCGCGGCTGGCTGCGTCAGGCCCATCTGCTCGGCCGCCGCGCGCAGCGTCGAGCATTCGTCCACGGCAAGCAGCAACGCGATCTGTCGCATGCGCAGCCGGTTCAGCAACTGCGGTGTCGAGTCTCGTCGGTCGATCGAGCCCATCTTTGATTACTCCAGGTTATCGATTCATCAAGAGTTTTCAATTTACCGACTCATTCCGTCTACCTAGCATGAACCCCATACACGAACGGCCACGCGCCGCCACCGGAGACGCAGCATGCATACCCAACCCACCGCCGCCACCCTGCCTGTCGTCGCGCTGACGCTCGGCGACCCCGCCGGCATCGGCGCCGAACTGATCGCGAAACTGCTCGCGCGGCCCGACGCGACGGCGCACGCGAATCTCGTGCTGATCGGCGATCGCTGGCTGTGGGAAGCCGGCCAGCGCGTCGCCGGCGTGCAGGTCGACGTCGAACCCGTCGCGTCGCTGGCTGCCGTACGCGGCCGGCCGTCGATCGCGCGCGCCGCGTTCGTCGAAGTCGATACGGTCGATCCCGCGCAGGTCACGGTCGGCCAGGCCGGCGCGGCCGGCGGCCGCTCGACGCTCGCCGTGCTCGACCGGTGCCTCGACGCCGCGCTCGCCGGCGACATCGACGCGATCTGCTTTGCGCCGCTGAACAAGTACGCGATGAAGCTCGGCGGGCTGAAGCACGACGACGAACTGCACCACTTCGCCGCGGCGCTCGATGTGACCGGCTATTTCTGCGAATTCAATACGCTCGGCGAACTGTGGACCGCGCGCATCTCGTCGCATATTCCGCTGAAAGACGCGGCGGGCTGCCTGAGCATCGAGCGGATCGAACAGGCATCCGAACTGATCTACCGGTCGCTGCTCGCGAACGGCGTCGCCGCACCGAAGGTGGCGATCGCCGCATTCAACCCGCACGGCGGCGACGGCGGCAGTTGCGGCCGCGAGGAAGTCGACATCATCGAACCCGCGGTCCGCAAGCTGCAGTCGCGCGACTGGCCGACCGACGCGCCGTTCCACGGCCCGTTCCCCGCCGACACGATTTTCCTGAAGGCGCAGGCCGGCGACTACCAGGCGATCGTCACGATGTACCACGACCAGGGGCAGATCGCGATCAAGCTGCTCGGCTTCTCGCGCGGCGTGACCGTGCAGGGCGGGCTGCCCGTGCCGATCACGACGCCCGCGCACGGCACCGCGTACGACATCGCGGGCCGCGGCACCGCCGACGTCGGCGCGACCTGGCAGGCGTTGCAGATCGCGTGCCGGATGGGCGCCGCGCGCCGCACGCAGCCCGTTTCCGCATGACGGCCACGCCGGCCGACCGCTTCTCACGACAACACCGAACTTCCGGAGACATCCCGATGAAAATCCGATCCGTGCGCGCCCGCGTATTCCAGTGGAAAGGCAAGACCGTGCCACCGCAAGGCAACTTCTGCTCGAACGCGATGGACCTGCTGTATGCGCCGCAGGAAACGATGAGCACGTTCCGCTTCCATGCGTGGACCGTCGTCGAAGTCGAGACCGACGACGGCATCGTCGGCCTCGGCAACGTCGCGCTCGCGCCGCACGTCGCGAAGGTCATCATCGACCAGTACCTCGCGCCGCTCGTGATCGGCCAGGACCCGTGGGACTACGAATACCTGAACCAGCGGATGTATCGCGCGACCCACGCATGGGGCCGCAAGGGCATCGGCATGGCGGCCATCTCGGCGGTCGATATCGCGATCTGGGACATCCTCGGCAAGAGCGTCGGCAAGCCGGTGTTCAAGCTGCTCGGCGGCCGCACCAAGGAAAAGATTCCCTGCTACTACTCGAAGCTCTACCGCACCGACCTGAAGGCGATGCAGGACGAGGCGCAGCGCTATCTCGCCGAAGGCTTCCGCGCGTTCAAGATGCGCTTCGGCTATGGGCCCGCGCACGGGCAGCAGGGGGTGGTCGAGAACCTGAAGTCGGTCGCGGCGATCCGCGAGGTGATCGGCTACGACAACGACCTGATGCTCGAATGCTACATGGGCTGGAATCTCGAGTATGCGAAGCGCATCCTGCCGAAGCTCGAGAAATACCAGCCGCGCTGGCTCGAAGAACCGGTGATCGCCGACGACATCGACGGCTACGCGGAGCTGAATCAACTGACGCGCATTCCGATCTCCGGCGGCGAGCACGAGTTCTCGCTGTACGGCTTCAAGCAACTGCTCGACCGCAAGGCCGTGTCGGTCGTCCAGTACGACACCAACCGCGTCGGCGGGATCACGATGGCGCACAAGATCAACGCGCTGTGCGAAGCGTACAGCGTGCCGGTGATTCCGCATGCGGGCCAGATGCACAACTATCACCTGACGATGAGCACGCTCGCGTCGCCGATGAGCGAGTACTTCCCGATGTTCGACGTCGAGGTCGGCAACGAGCTGTTCTATTACATCTTCGACGGCGAGCCGGTGGCCGAGAACGGCTTCCTGCAACTGCGCGACGACGTGCCGGGCCTCGGTCTCACGCTGAAGACCGAATTCCTCGACCAGTTCGACATCGTCGAGTGAGGCAACCATGAACGCACGCTACCAGGGCGTCTTTCCGGTCGCGCCGACGATCTTCGACGCGCACGGCGCACTCGATCTCGACGGCCAGCGCCGCTGCCTCGACTTCATGATCGATGCCGGTTCGCAGGGCCTCTGCATCCACGCGAACTACTCCGAGCAATTCGCGCTCGGCGACGACGAACGCGACCTGATCACGCGCACCACGCTCGAGCACGTCGCGGGCCGCGTGCCGGTGATCGTCACGACGTCGCATTTCAGCGCGCGGATCTGCGCGGAACGCAACCGGCGCGCGCAGGCGCTCGGCGCGGCGATGGTCATGGTGATGCCGCCGTACCACGGCGCGACGTTCCGCGTGCCCGAAGCGCAGGTTCGCGCGTTCTTCGCCGAAGCAGCCGACGGGCTCCGCATTCCGCTGATGATCCAGGACGCGCCCGCGAGCGGCGTCGCGCTGTCCGCGCCGTTTCTCGCGACGCTCGCGCGCGAGATCGACGCCGTGTCGTATTTCAAGATCGAGACGGCCGGCGCCGCGTCGAAGCTGCGCGAGCTGATCGCGCTCGGCGGCGACGCGGTCGAGGGCCCGTGGGACGGCGAGGAAGGCATCACGCTGCTTGCCGATCTCGATGCCGGCGCAACCGGCGCGATGACGGGCGGTGGTTATCCGGACGGGATTCGCCGGATCACCGATGCGTATTTCGCCGGGCGCCGCGATGAAGCGTGCGAGCAGTACGCGCGCTGGCTGCCGCTGATCAACTACGAGAACCGTCAGTCGGGCTTCCTGACCGCGAAGGCGCTGATGCGGGCAGGCGGCGTGATCGCGTGCGACCAGCCGCGCGCGCCGTGGCCCGAACTGCATCCGCAGGTGCGCGCGGGCCTGCTCGATACGGCGCGGCGGCTCGATCCGCTCGTGCTGCGCTGGGGACGCTAGACATCGGATGCAGGCGCGACGCGGAGGCGTCGCGCGTCGGCGGCCGGCACCCGCCGGTTCGCCACGGCAAGACAGCGGCCCATCAGAAGGCCGCCGCGGCCGACTACCCAAACTGAATGGAGACACCATGAACCTGTTGACCCCGGCCACCCCGGCGTACGAAGCCGGCGAAGCCATTCCGCGCCGCCGCTGGCTGCGCGTGATTCCGCCGCTGCTGCTCGCCTGCATCATTTCCTACATGGACCGCGTGAACATCGCGTTCGCGATGCCCGGCGGGATGAACGCCGATCTCGGCATGGACGCGACGATGGCCGGTCTCGCCGGCGGCATCTTCTTCTTCGGCTACCTGTTCCTGCAGATTCCCGGCGGCCGGCGCGCGGCGCTCGGCAGCGGCAAGAAATTCATCGCCTGGTCGCTCGTGAGCTGGGCCGCGCTGTCGGTGCTGACCGGGCTCGTCACGCACACCTGGGAACTGTTGACATTGCGCTTCCTGCTCGGGGTGGCCGAGGGCGGGATGCTGCCCGTCGTGCTCACGATGGTCAGCCACTGGTTTCCCGACCGCGAACGCGGCCGCGCGAATGCGATGGTCATCATGTTCGTGCCGCTCGCCGGCATGATCACCGCACCGCTGTCCGGCTTCATCCTCGCCGCGTACGACTGGCGTCACCTGTTCTTCAGCGCGGGCGCGCTGTCGCTGCTGTGTCTGGTCGCGTGGATGCTGTTCGCCGACGACGGCCCGGAGACCGCGCGCTGGGTGTCGCCGCGCGAGAAGGCGTACATCCTCGACGCGCTGCGCGACGAGCAGGAACGCAAGCGCGCGGCCGGCACGCCGGCCGCGGCATCGTTCGGCGAGCTGCTGCGCAACCCGACGATCTGGCTGCTCATCGCCATCAACTTCTGCTATCAGGTCGGCATCTACGGCTATACGATGTGGTTGCCGACGCTGCTGAAAAACCTCACGCACAGCGGGATGGGCAAGGTCGGCTTGCTCGCGATGCTGCCGTATGTCGCGATGGTGATCGGGATGTTCGTCACGTCGTATTTGTCTGACCGAACCGGCAAGCGACGCCTGTTCGTGCTGCTGCCGCTCGTCGGCTTCGCCGCGTGCCTCGCGCTGTCGGTGCTCACGCACGCGTCGATGGCCGTGTCGTTCACGTTCCTGATCGGCTGCGGCTTCTTCCTGCAGGCGGCCGCCGGCGTGTTCTGGGCGATTCCGCCGAAACTCTGCAGCGTCGAGACGGCCGGCAGCGCGCGCGGCCTGATCAATGCGCTCGGCAATCTCGGCGGCTTCTGCGGCCCGTATGCGGTCGGCGTGCTGACCCAGCACGTGAGCGCAGCCGCCGGCGTGGTCAGCCTCGCGGTCACGCTCGCGGTGGCCGGCCTGCTCGCGCTGATGCTGCCAAAGCGCTGCGAGGACTGATACCCGATACGCGGGCCCGCGAACGAAACAACGGAGACACACCTTGAACGACATCCTGCTGCTGGTGCAGAAATGCGCCCATACCTTCAGTTTCTACGACCTCGACACGAAAACGGCGCTCAAGCACATCGTGCTGCCGAATTTCCCGCACGAATTCACCGTCGATGTGAACAACCGCTACGCGTATGTCGGCATCTTCGGGATCGAGACCGCGTGGTCGCGCGGCCATGAAGGCGATCACCGGATCGCCGAGATCGACCTCGCCGAACGTACGCACACGCGCATGCTCGACCTGTGGCCGTACTACCGGCCGCACGGCATGGCGAGCGACCGCGACGGCCGGCTGTACGCGATGAGCGAAGCGCACGACATGCTGCTCGTGTTCGACGAACCGACCCGGCAGCCCGTGCCGAACATGGCCGTGCCGTCCGGCGGCGTGAAGACGCACCTCGTGACGCTCACGCGCGACGCGAGCCGCGCGTACGGCGTGCACCTGCTGTCGAACACCGTCACGCAGTTCCATCCGCGCGATGCGACGGTCGTGCCGCGCGCGGTGATGCCCGGCCCGCGCCCCGAGGGCAATGCGCTGTCGGGCGACGAGCGCACGCTGTTCGTCGCGAATCGCGGCGACGACACGCTGGTCGAGATCGACACCGCCACGATGACCTGCGGACGGCGCGTGAAGACGCGCAGCGATCCGAACCGCATCTACCGGACGAGCGCGCCGGACGGCCGCGACCTGCTGCTGCTGACCAATTCGGGCGAACGGTCGATCTCCGTGTTCGATGCGCGGCAGCTCGAGGAGATCGAACGCATCGCGCTGCCCGCGAACCCGACCGCGCTGTCGTTCCATCCGTCGCGGCGCGTCGCCTACGTGTCGTTCCAGGACGACTACGTGCGCGAACTCGATCTCGATACCTGGCGTTTCGTCGGTGCGTTGCCGACGCTGCGCGAGCCCGATGCGTCGTACGTGCTCGCCGGAGCACGCTGACATGCACGACGGAGCGCCGCCCGACGGCATGCCGGACGCGCTCGTCGACGCGCATCACCACCTGTGGCGGCTCGATGCGGACGCGCACTATCCGTGGCTGCAGGCGCAATACGATCCGGCGCGCTTCATGTTCGGCGACTACGCGTCGCTGTGCCGCGATTTCGGCGTGGACGATTTCCGGCACGCGGCGCAAGGCGCGCCGATCGTCGCCAGCGTGCACGTCGAGGCCGAACGCGCCCGCGACGAGGCACTGACGGAAACGCGCTGGCTGCACGCGGTCGCGGATGCGCACGGGCTGCCGTCGGCGGTCGTCGCGTGGGTCGACCTGCTGGCCGGCGATGCGGACGAACGGCTCGCCGAACAGGCCGCGTGGCCGCGCGTGCGCGGCGTGCGCTTCAAGCCGCGCACCGCGTCGGCGCCGGATGCATCCATCGACGGGCCGGGCACGCTGCGCGATCCACGCTGGCCGGCCGCGCTCGAACGCCTCGCCGCGCACGGCCTGTGCTGGGATCTGCGCGTGCCGTTCTGGCATCTCGGCGACGCGGCCGCGCTGCTCGCCGATGCGCCCGGTGTCGACGTCGTGCTCGAACACGCTGGATTGCCGTGGGATCGCTCGGACGCGGGGCTCGCGCGCTGGCGCAGCGGCATGGAAGCGCTCGCCGAATCGCCGCGCGTGGTCGTGAAAATCTCCGAACTCGGCTTGCGCGATGCGGTGTGGAACGACGCGGACAACGCGCGGATCATCCGCGACACGATCGCGATATTCGGCTGGGAGCGCTGCCTGTTCGCCAGCAATTTTCCGGTGGCCGGCCTGCGCGTGTCGTATCCCGCGCTGCTGCGCACATTTGCCTGCGCGATGGCGAGCCTCGACGACGCGGCGCGCCGCGCGATCTGGTATGACAATGCGATCCGCGTCTACCGGATCGCGCTCGACGAGCCGTGCCGGCCGGCTCGCGCGCCTCGCTGCGACGGATGACACGCTCGTCGGCCATCCTCGCATAGGCCTGACGGCCAGAATCGTACCTATCTGGTTGACCGCAGGGCAATTCGAAAGGTATACGAAAGCATTGCGCTTCGCGCGTCGACATCCTGTTCAGTCAGCAAACCGGAATGACCCACCACGATGGAAACAAGGCCGGCTTTGCCGATGCCGGTACACTGGCCGACATGAGCCACTTTCGAATCACCTATGACGGGCCGGCGCTCGAGTCGTCCGAAATGGACGTGCGCGAACTCGCCCCCGCCCTGCTCGCCATCGGCGATTTGCTCGAGGCATCGACCCAGGCGCTCTGCGACGACCAGGTTCAGCCTCAGGTGAACGTGCGCGGCAGCTTCAAGACCGGCAGCTTCGGCATCGACTTCACGCTCGCCACCTCTCTGCTCGGCCGAATGCGCGACATGCTGGGCGGCAGCGAAGGCGCAGCGCTCGCCAACGCCGTCACGATCCTGACCGCGCTCGGGATCGCCGGCCCCAGGGTCGGAAAGGGCCTGTTCGCCGTGCTCAAATGGTTGCGCGGCCGCAAGATCCAGCGTGTCGAGATGCAAGACCACGTGGCGGTCCTTCACGTCGATGGCGAGAAGCTCGAGATCGAACTGTCCGTCCTCACGCTGCTCCGCGACGTAAGCGTCAGGGAGGCGACCGCACGCGTTCTCTCGCCCCTTGCGCGCGAAGGCGTGACGATTTTTTCGGCCGGCACCGACACGGAAGTATTCGAGACGGTCACGCGTGACGAAATCGCGTGGTTTCACGTCCCCGAGCGAGCCGACGTGCTGATCCTCGACGAAAGCCGCAAGATGGCGTTCTCCATCGTGTCGCTCGCATTCAAGGACGACAACAAGTGGCGCCTCTACGATGGTGCGTCCACGATCCATGCCGCGATCACCGATGCGAATTTCCTGACACGCGTCGACAACAATCAGATCAGCTTCAGCAAGGGCGACGTACTGGTCTGCCATGTTCGCGTACAGCAGTGGCAGACCGCCGACGGGGCCAGGACCGAATACGAGGTCACGGACGTCCTCGAGCATCGTCCGGCTGCGCGGCAGATCCCGTTGCCCGGACTTTGACCCGCTTCCGGCGTTCGTAAAGCTGAAGCCTAAGCGATCCCCACCATGCCCCCCGCCATCAGCCTGCGCACCGCATCCCCGGCCGACCTCCCGTTCCTGCTAGCGCTCCGTCGGCTCACGATGACCGAACACCTGCAACGCGTCGGCGCGCCGACCGACGACGAAGCGCACGACCGGCGCATCCGCGCGAACTTCGACGACGCGATGATCGTCTGCGAAGGCGCCGACGCAATCGGCTTGCTGAAGGTCACACGCTTCGCCGGCGAATGGCACATCCATCAGATCCAGATCCACCCGGCCCGCCAGGGCCGGGGCATCGGCGAGGCCGTGCTGCACGAACTGCTGACCGACGCCGCACGCGAGAACGTGCCCGTGTCGCTCAGCGTGCTGCACGGCAATCCGGCGCGGCGGCTCTACGAGCGGCTCGGCTTCCGCGTCGCGTCGGAAACCGACACGAGTGCGAGCCTCGTCTGGCGCGCGTGACGTCCGGCGTTTCGACGCCGCGCTATTGCGTGACCTTCGCGTCCTTCAGCAAATTGCCGATCATCCGCGCACTCGCCTTCTCGACCGCGATCGCCTGCAGCTGCTGCTGAAGCACCGGCTTCGCGGCCTCGAAGCCCGGCACCTGCGTCGGCCGCTTCGCATCCAGCTTCACGATCGCCCGCACGCCATCGACCGGAATCGAGTCCGTCGTCGCCGCGCCGACCGGCAGCTTCGCGAGCGCCTGCGCGATCGGCAGCGGCAACCCACCCGTCTTGCCTTCCACCGCCGGCGTGTTGAAGCTCACCCACGGCAGCTCGCCGCCGGTATCGCGGCTCGGCGCCATGCTGTACTGGCGCGCCAGCCCGTCGAACGATTTGCCCGATTTCAGCTCGCTCAGCACGGTCGCGGCCGCCACCGGATCCTTGACGATGATCAGGCGCGGCTTGTACTCGTTCTTGCCGAGCGCGGCGACGAGTTCGTCGTAGCGCGCCTTGACCTGTTCGTCGGTCACCGGCTCGGGCTTCACGTTGTCGCGCACGTACAGTTGCACCTCGGCATTCGCCTTCGCCTGCTGCATCGCCGCCTTGACCTCGGGCTTGTCACCGTAGTTCGCCTTCTCGGCAGCCTGCTGAACCAGCATGCGCGTGATCAGTTGCTGCTTGATCGCGTCGCGGATCTGCGGCGTGTCGGGTTGCCGCGACGCGCGCAGCACCGCATCGACGTCCGCCTTCGTGATCGCCGTGCCGTTGACGGTCGCGACGGTTGCCGCCGCGCCGGACGGCTGCGACGCAGCCGCCGTCTGTGCGTGAACAGGACCGCTCAGCACGCCGGCCAGCGCGGCAATCAGCAACAGGCGGTTCGGTGTCGTTTTCATCTTCATCGTTTCGTCGCTTCGAGCTCAAAAAACGCGGCATGGGGCTGCCGCGCAAGTTCGCCGGCGCGGCAACACGCCGGCGCAACCGTTCGGTCATTCGGGTTCAATGTCGCAGGCACAGGCAGCCTCTGCCCGTGCCGCTGTCATTGTGCACGGAAGTGCGTTTGCGCGTCGGGAGGTTGGGGAAAGCCGCCCAAGGCGGCGAGGCGCGCGTTGCGCGCGCCGTTCGTCACGAACGCGTAGCGTGGCAATCCCGCGAAAATGCTTCGAATATGGTTATGGCTTCGCGGGTCCGGCCGCGGGTCGAAGCGGCCGCACCGTCGTCAAGGCGTCCAACGATAAACGGTAATGCTGTTC